>CP001622.1:3467500-3767500 GCA_000023185.1 Rhizobium leguminosarum bv. trifolii WSM1325
CGCCGATCCGTTTTTCGGCAGGGTGCGTAAATGCTTATGTCTTAGAAAAACCAATTTTTAATGCCAGCTATGGGAACATAAAAAACGAAGGGAGGACTACCATGGAAAACAAGAGGGCCAACTGCATTATCGAAGTCAGTGTCGACAGCGCCGATGGCCGCTATGCGGTCGGCATTATGAATATGCGCCAGGCACTCGATCTGCCGGAAATGCCTAGTCTGTCCTACACACATCCGGACCCAGTCAAGGCCGCCGCCGGTATCGTCGTCAGCCGCAAGGAACTGGCCGGCTTCATGGTCTGCCGCTGAGGCAGCGCCACCCTAACAAAGCCGCGACGGCGCTTTATCCAAAGCGCTGAGCCCTTTTTGCAGCGCCTGTTATTCCCCTCGTTTTTTATTCACGCTGCTGGCATCCTTCTGTCGTTCATGCCAAGAAAACGGCATCAAAAGCAGGATAAGGATGGCAGATGAGGGAGCGGCGCCCACCGCACAAGACGCGTGAACGGACAAAGCCCGCCGATAACGCCGCGGCCAAACGGGTCACCCTTCCCCGTGCCCTTTCCAAGCTCGGTTATTGCTCCCGCACGCAGGCCGAACGCCTGATCGCCGAAAATCGTGTTGCGGTTGACGGCCGAACCGTCAGCGATGCCTCCGCATGGGTCGATCTTGCCACGGCAAGCATCAGCATCGACGGCCTTGTCATCGCTGCCGAAGCGAAAATCTATCTGATGCTCAACAAGCCCCGCGGTCTCGTCACCACCCGCCACGATCCGGAAGGCAGGCCGACGGTCTATGATTGCCTCAGGGATTTCGACATCCCGCATCTCTCTCCGGTCGGCCGGCTCGACAAGGCGAGCGAGGGCCTGCTGCTTTTCACCAACGACACCGAATTCGCCCAGATCCTGCTCGATCCGGTCACGCATGTGACGAAGACCTATCATGTCCAGATCGACCGCATCATGGACGACGAGGACATTGCCGCGATGACAGCGGGCATCCGCCACGACGGCGAGCTGCTGACGGCGACCGCCGCGCGGCGCCTGCGCCAGGGCGACAGGAATTCATGGATCGAGGTCGAGCTCGACGAGGGCCGCAACCGCCAGATCCGCCGCATGCTGGAGGCGCTCGGAACCGAATGCCTGCGCCTCGTGCGCGTCGCAATCGGCGGGCTCGAACTCGGCGAATTGCCGAAAGGCGCCGTGCGTGCGCTGACCGAACCGGAATTGCAGGCACTGCGCCGGAAAACCGGCATGGAAAGGACGAGACGCAATTGACCGCTGTGACGGAGATGGCGCCGCATGATTTCTGGCAGGAGCTTCACCCGCCCGGCACCTTTGCCGGCAATGGTGAATTCACCTCCTTCTATGTCGCCACGCTCGAAGACGGCCGCCAGCTTCGCCTGCCGATCCGTGAGCTGGCGGATGGCGACCGCGCCCTCGCCTCGCTGATCGTCAACCAGGCGAGCTTCGCCGTGCTCGATGCGCTCGCCGAAAGCCTCGCCGAAAAGATCAGGCCCATGCGCATCGACGTCGTCGCCGGCCTGCCGACGCTCGGCCTGACGCTGGCCGCCGCCGTGGCGCAGAAGCTCGGCCATGGCCGCTATGTTCCGCTCGGCACCTCGCGCAAATTCTGGTATCGCGACGAGCTCTCCGTCGCCCTGTCTTCGATCACCACGCCGACACAGCAGAAACGCCTCTATATCGATCCGCGCATGCTGCCGCTGCTTCAGGGACGGCGTGTCGCCCTCATCGATGACGTCATTTCCAGCGGCGCCTCGATCGTTGCCGGCCTCCATCTGCTGATGGCCTGCGGCATCGAACCCGTCGTCATCGGTGCGGCCATGCTGCAATCGGAGCGCTGGCGCGAAAGCCTCGCAGCCGCCGGGCCGCAATGGAGCGCGCGCACCGTCGGCGTCTTCGCAACCCCCATTCTGGAGCGGAACGCGGCGGGCCGGTGGCAGGCACCACCAGCCTGACGCGAGATATGAGGATTGTTCAATCTTTGCCTGAAGGCGCCTCTGTACAGCGCATGAGGAACGATTACAGTCCCGCCTGATCGATGAAACAACGGATCTGCCCATGTCGTTCGAGCAAGCATCCCTGCTGATCCTTCTGCTGGCGATGCTCATTCTCTTCTCGCTCAATCGCATCCGCATCGAAGTCGTCTCGATCGCCGGCCTGCTTGGCGGTTATGCGCTCGGCCTTTATCCCGCCGATCAGATCTTCACGGGCTTCGCCAGTCCCGTCGTCATCACCGTCGTCGAGATCCTGCTGATCGTCCAGGTGCTGGCGCGCGCCAAGCTCTTCGACAGTCTCGCTGCCCGTTTCGCGGCAGCAAGACCCAGGGACTTCACCGTCATCGCCTGCACGTCCGCGCTTGCCGGCTTCATGTCGATCTTCATGAACAATATCGGCGCCTTTGCGATCACCTTACCGGTCGCGCTACGTCTCGGCACGGTCCTGACGATCCCCCGCCGCCAGCTCGTCATGCCGGTCTCGTTCGCGGCCCTGCTCGGCGGCCTCGTTTCGCTGATCGGCACGCCGGCCAACCTGCTCGTCAGCGATGCGCTCGCCAAGGCGACCGGAACCGGCTTTCACTTCTTCGATTTCGCCTATGTCGGCCTGCCGATCGCCATCGCCGGCATTCTGCTCATCGCCTTTCGCGTGCAGCGCCTGTTTCCGGAACCCGACGAAACACCGGTAAAAATCTCTCCGGCCGCGCGCCGCATCGTCGTCGAGCGTCGCATCCCTGACGTCTCGCCGCTGATCGGTGTGCGACTTTCCGATTGCCCGGTGCGTTTCGGCATCAAGCCGCATGCGCTGATCCGCGGCGACAGTTTCGTCTTCGGTCCGCTCGACCAGTCGGTGATCGAACCCGGCGACGTGCTGCTTGCCGAAGGCGCCGATGCGGTCTTTGCCGGCCTTGCCGCCACGCAGGCGCTGATCGCCGATGCCCATCCGCATGGCCTGCAGCCGGATTTCACCCGTGTCGAAGCCGTCGTGATGCCGGAGAGCACGTTGGTCGGTTCGCGCGTCGGCTCGCTCGAAGTCTTCCACCATCGCGGCATCGCGGTCGCCGCCCTTTCCATGCGCGCGCTACGCATCGAGGGCCGCTTCCTCGACCTGCAATTGTCGATCGGCGATATATTGACGCTGGAGGGGCCGCGCATTGCAATCGGCGAAGCGTTAGAGGAAAGCGAGTGCCTGCCGCTCGCCTCGACAGCACCGAGCGAACCGGCGCCGCTCCTATCCTGGCGGCCCTTCGCGCTCTTTGCCTGCGGCGTCGCCGCCTCGGCGTCCGGCCTGCGTCCCGACGTCGCTTTTGCCGGCGTCGTGCTCGTGCTCGCTCTGCTCAATCACCTCAACATCCGTCAGGCGATGGCCGATCTCAACTGGCCGATCATCATCATGCTGGCGGCGATGATCCCGATCGGCCAAGCGGTGGCGACCACCGGAGCGGCCGAAACCATTGCCGGCTGGCTCAGCCTCGTCGTGCCGATCACCCATCCGCTCTTCGGCATCGCCCTCATCCTTTTCCTGGCCATGGCATTGACGCCTTTTGTCAACAACGCGACGGTCGCAATCGTCCTGACCCCGATCGCACTGGAATTCGCAAGAGCCGGCAGGCATGCGCCGGACGCCTATCTGATCGCGGTCGCCGCCGGTGCGTCGCTCGATTTCCTGACGCCCTTCGGCCATCACAACAACACGCTGGCAATGGGCATCGGCGGTTACCGCTTCGGCGATTTCCTGCGCGCCGGCTGGCCGCTTGCCGTCGCAAGTTACGGCCTCGCCCTGCTTCTTACCGGTCTGTTCTGGCTGTGATGCGATACCCGATCGGCTTGACTTCCCCAGCAATGAAACTAGAGCAGGAAGTCTTCACCCAATAATTAAGGACAGTCGAGCGCCGTGCGAATTCTCTCCGAAGCCCATTTCCCGGAATTGCCGAACTATTATCGCGGCAAGGTGCGCGAGAATTACGATCTTCCGGACGGACGACGCATTATTATCAGCACCGACCGGCTGAGCGCTTTCGACCGCATCCTCACCTGCATCCCCTATAAGGGCGAGGTGCTGACGCAGACGGCGCGCTACTGGTTCGAGGCGACGAAGGACATCTGCCCGAACCACGTTCTCGACTATCCCGACCCGAATGTCGTCATCGGCAAGCGGCTCGACATCCTGCCGGTCGAGATCGTCGTGCGCGGTTATCTCGCCGGCACCACCGGCACCTCGATCCTGACGCTTTATAAAAAGGGCGAACGCGAGATGTACGGCATGCGTCTGCCCGACGGTATGCGCGACAACCAGATCCTGCCGGAACCCGTCATCACGCCGACCAGCAAGGAATTCGACGGCGGCCACGATGAACCGCTGACACCCACCGAAATCGTCACGCGTGGCCTTCTCACCAATGAACAATGGCAGACGCTGTCGACATATGCGCTCGCCCTCTTTGCCCGTGGCCAGGAGATGGCGGCGAACAACGGGCTGATCCTGGTCGATACCAAATACGAGTTCGGCACCGATGGTGACGGCAACATTATCCTCGCCGACGAGATCCACACGCCGGACAGCAGCCGCTACTGGCTTGCCGAAAGCTATCCGGCAAGCTTTGTCGCCGGAAAACGCCCGGAGAGTTTCGACAAGGATTTCGTCCGCGCCTGGGTGGCGGAGCGCTGCGATCCCTATAAGGACGAGATCCCGGAAATCCCCGCCGAACTGATCGAGCAGACATCGGCCGTCTACATCAAGGCCTACGAGGCGATCACCGGTGAGCGCTTCGTTCCCGACGATAGCGGCGAGACGCCGCTTGCCCGTGTCCGAACCAACCTCACCCGCTATTTTCCCTGAAAAGGCGAACGCGAGGGCCGCCAAGCTGTTCACCGGCTTGCGGCGTTTCGCCCAATCGCGCTAGAGCGCCGAGCGTCCAACAGGACGCGCTAAGGACGCTCTATCACTTTGAATTGGCGCATAATCCTTTCCGAAAATCGATTCCGATTTTCGGGGTTATGCGCTAGCATCGAAAAAAAGGGGTATCGGGCTCAGCCCGGCGGGGAACAGATGGTAAGAAGGCCAAGACGCAAGGCCGAGGAAACGCGGGAAGACATTCTCTCCATGGCGGAGATGCTGTTTCGCGAGCGCGGCTTCGTTGCGGTGTCGATCGCCGATATCGCCGGTGCGCTCCACATGTCGCCCGCCAATGTCTTCAAGCATTTCCGTTCCAAGGTGGCGCTCGTCGATGCGATCGCAGGACGCCATCTCGACGATGCTGCCGAGCGCTTCGCCGCCTTCGATGAGAAGCTGCCGCCGAAGGAACAACTGCTCCGCTTCATCCTGCGCCTGCTGGAAAGCCACCTGCAGGACATCCAGAAGAACCCTTATATCTTCGAAATGGTGCTTTCGACGATCGAAGCCAAACTCGAGGCCGGCAATCGTTATCGCGCCCGCATCGAGGCAAAGCTCGGCGAGATCATCCGCGAAGGCATGGCGGAGGGAAGTTATCATTGCCGCGATCCCGAAAGCGCGGCGCATACGGTGGCAGATGTCCTGGCCTGCGTGCTGCACCCTGTCCTGATCGCTCGCGACGACAAGGAGACGCTCGTGCACCGCGCCGAAAAAATCGTGTGTTTCGTCCATGCCGCACTGCAAAATAGCGCTTGCTAAGTGATGATTGCTGAATTACGTCACTTCGTAAAGCTTTTCTTAAATTCGGATAACGGCATTTGAAGCCAACCCAATCCTGACGCTTATAAAAGCCTGCGCTCGATCAAGCCGAGCCCGTGGGCCGAGCTCGTGGATTGAACGGCGATTGCCACCGCACAGGAATTCAGCATGATACGGCGTGCCCTCCTCATCTCCTCGGCCCTGGCATTCGCAGCCCTTCTCGCCGCCTGCAGCGACAGTGGCTCCAAGCCCGCCGGCAATGCGGGTGCAGGCGCGGCGCAGCAGGCTGCCCCCGTCGGCGTCATCGCGCTGACGAAGGGCACCTTCCCGATCACCACGATCCTGCCCGGCCGCGCCGAGACCTTTCAGACCGCCGATATTCGGCCGCAGGTGAGCGGCCTGATCCGCGAGATCGCCTTTAAGGAAGGCGGCGAAATCAAGAAGGGCGATCTTCTCTACCAGATCGAGGATGCTCCCTATATCGCTGCCGTCGAGCAGGCCAAGGCGGCGATTTCCAAGGCGCAGGCGAGCGTGCCGAGCGCTGAAAGCAATCTCGACCGCTACCAGCGCCTCGTCGGCAGCGGCGCCACCCAGATCGAATTCGAAACGGCCAAGACGACGCTGCTCCAGGCCAAGGCCGAAGTCGAGTCGGCGAAGGCCGCGCTGTCCGCTGCACAGATCGACCTCGACCACACCAGGATCGTCGCCCCTTTCGATGGCATCATCGACCAGACGGCCGTTAATGTCGGCAATGTCGTCTCTGCCAACCAGACGACGGCGCTGACGACGATCCGCCAGCTCGATCCGATCTACATCTCGCTGACGGAATCGAGCACCAACCTCTTGAAGCTGCGCGATGCGATGGCCGCCGGCGACATCAAGGGTGAAGCCAATGTCGTCTTCCATCTGATCCTCGAAAACGGCAAGGAATACAACCAGCAGGGCAAGCTCGACATGTCGAAGCAGGTGGTCAGTGAGACCACAGGCACCTTCATCATCCGCGTGCTCTTTCCCAATCCCGACCGTATCGTGCTGCCCGGTATGTATGTCCGCGCAACCGTCGAGCTCGGCGCCGAGGCCGGTTATGCGCTGCCGCAGCTGGCGACGAGCCGTGACGCCAACGGCCGGCTGACGGCACAATTCGTTTCCGCCGACGGCAAGGTCGAAACCCGCGCCTTCGAGAACAGCTCGCCCTCCAACAATTCCTGGCTCGTGACCGAAGGCATCAAGGACGGCGATCAGCTGATCGTCAGCGGCCTGCAATCGATCACTTCAGGCATGCCGGTGAAGCCGGTCCCGATGAAGATCAACGACACCGGCGTGGTCATGCCTGCCGAGCAGCCCGCGGCCGGTGACGCGCAGAAGCCGGCAGCGAAGTAATCGCTGCAGGCCCGCATCGTCACCGTCTCAGCCGCACAGGAATAACCGATGGCCAAGTTTTTCATCCGACGTCCGATTTTCGCTTGGGTCATTGCGATCACCATCATGCTCGCCGGCCTGCTGGCGATTTTCACGCTGTCGATCTCGCAATATCCCGACATCGCCCCGACGACGGTTCGCATCAACGCCACCTATCGCGGCGCCAGCGCCGAGACTGTCGAGAAATCGGTGACGACGATCATCGAGGACGGCATGACCGGCCTCGACGACCTCACCTACATGACCTCGACCTCATCGACGGGTTCGGCCAGCATCCAGCTCACCTTCGGAACGAGCGCCGACCCCGATATCGCCCAGGTGCAGGTGCAGAACAAGCTGCAGCTGGTTCAGTCGCAGCTTCCAAGCGACGTCATCGATGCCGGCATCAGCGTCACCCGCTCGACCTCGAGCATCCTTCTCGTCGGCTCGCTCGTTTCGACCGACGGCAAGCGCAATTCTGTCGACCTCGGCAATATCATGTCGACCTCGATCGAGGATCAGATCCAGCGCCTGGAAGGCGTCGGCAGCATCAATGTCTTCGGTTCAGGATACGCCATGCGCGTCTGGCTCGATCCGTTCAAGCTGCTGAAATACCAGTTGACGCCGAGCGACGTGACGTCAGCCATCCAGGCGCAGAACACCCAGGTCTCCGTCGGTTCGCTCGGTGCCCAGCCGACGATCCCCGGCCAGCAGATCAACGTCACCATCACCGCCCAAAGCCAGCTGACCACCGTCGCCGATTTCGAGCACATCATCCTGAAGGTCGAAAAGGACGGCGCGACGGTGCGCTTGAGCGACGTCTCGCGCATCGAGATCGGGCAGGAAAGCTACGGCGGCAGTTCGCGCTACAACGGCCAGCCGTCGACCGGTTTCGCCGTCAATCTTGCAATTGGCGCCAACGCCATCGATACCGCCGCCCGTGTGCGCTCCGCGCTCGAGGTTATCGGCCGCGGCCTGCCGGCAGGTGTCGAGATCACCTATCCCTACGACACCACGCCCTTCGTGGAACTGTCGATCGAGAAGGTCGTGCACACGCTGATCGAGGCGATCGTGCTCGTCTTCGTGGTGCTGCTCGTCTTCCTGCAGAATCTCCGGGCGACGCTGATCCCGACGATTGCGGTTCCCGTGGTGCTGCTCGGCACCTTCGGGGTGCTGGCGGTCACCGGCTATTCGATCAATACCTTGACGATGTTCGCCATGGTGCTGGCGATCGGCCTTCTCGTCGACGATGCCATCGTCGTCGTCGAAAACGTCGAACGCATCATGTCCGAAGAAAAGCTTTCGCCGCTCGAGGCAACGGAAAAATCGATGGGCGAGATCACCGGCGCCATCGTCGGCATCGCGCTCGTCCTCACCGCCGTCTTCATTCCGATGGCCTTCTTCGGCGGTTCGACCGGCATCATCTATCGCCAGTTCTCGATCACCATCGTCTCGGCCATGCTGCTGTCGGCGCTCGTCGCCCTCGTGCTGACGCCCGCACTTTGCGCCACGATGCTGAAGCCGGTCGGCGAACACAGGAAGCACCGCGTCGGCGACTGGTTCAACCGCAACTTCACGCGCTCGACCAACGGCTATATCACCACCATCGGCTATCTGCTGAAGCGTCCGATCCGCGTCATGCTGGTCTTCCTTCTGGTCGGCGCCGGCTGCGCCTATCTCTTCACCCGCCTGCCGAGCTCCTTCCTGCCGCAGGAAGACCAGGGCGTGCTGCTGACCATCGTCACCACGCCGCCGGGCTCGACCACGCAGCAGACCCAGGCAGTCGTCGAAAAGGTCGAGAAATACTATCGTGAAAACGAGAAGGACGCCGTCGATTCCGTGTTCGGCGCGCTCGGCTTCGGCTTCAGCGGTTCCGGCCAGAACAGCGCCATCGTCTTCACCAAACTCAAGGATTTCTCGCTGCGCACCGATCCGACGCTGAGCGCCCAGTCAGTCGTCAACCGTGCGCTTGGCAATTTCTTTGCGATCCGCGAGGCGCAGGTCTTCGCGTTGCTGCCGCCGGCGATCCAGGGTCTCGGGGTGTCGAGCGGCTTCTCCATGTATCTCGTCGACACCGGCGGCCACGGCAATGACGCCCTGACGGCCGCCTCCAAGCGGCTGATCCAGATGGGCAATAGCTCAGGCAAGATCGTGGCGCTGCGCAGCAGCAACAAGGAAGTCGAGCCGCAGATGCGCATCGTGCTCGATCAGGAAAAGATTGGCGCCATGGGCGTCGACATCGCCTCGGTCAATTCGATGCTGTCGATCATCTTCACCGGCCGTGACGTCAACGACTTCACGCTGAACGGCGAGATCAAGCCGGTCTACGTCGAGGGCGATGCGCCCTTCCGCATGCAGCCGAGCGACCTCAACCACTGGTACGCCCGCAACAATGACGGCGAAATGGTGCCCTTCTCCGCCTTTACCCGCACGGAATGGGTGAAGGGCGCGCCCTCGCTTGCCCGCTTCAACGCCGTCAGCGCCATTCCGCTCGACGGCGCTTCCGCACCCGGGGTTTCTTCCGGCGATGCGATGAACGAAATGGAAGCACTGACCAATCAGCTCGGCGGCGGTTATACGGTCGCCTGGCAGGGCATCTCCTATCAGGAGCGGCTGTCCGGTTCGCAGGCGCCGATGCTCTACGCGATCTCGGTACTGGTCGTCTTCCTCTGCCTGGCAGCGCTTTACGAAAGCTGGTCGATCCCCTTCTCGGTGATCATGGCGGTGCCTGTCGGCATCCTCGGGGCGCTGACGGCGGCAACCCTCTTCGGCCAGGCGAACGACGTCTATTTCAAGGTCGGCTTGCTGACCACTATCGGGCTGGCGGCGAAGAACGCCATCCTGATCGTCGAATTCGCCAAGGACCGCATGGAAAGCGGCATGGGGCTCTACGAGGCGACATTGGAAGCGGCGAGATTGCGCCTGCGGCCGATCATTATGACCTCGCTTGCCTTCATTCTCGGCGTCGTGCCGCTGGCGATCGCGACAGGCGCGGGCTCGGCGGCACAGAATGCCATCGGCATCGGCGTTCTCGGCGGCATGCTGGCGGCGACAATGCTCGGAATTTTCTTCGTGCCGTCGTTTTTCGTCGTCATCCGACGCATCTTTGCCACACGCGGCAAAAATGCGGCAGGACTGTGATATAAATGCACTGTGATAATGCTGTTGCCGTTGCTACATTGCGCCCGACTGCTTCGGAATGGTGTTTTTGGTAGAACGAGGCGCGGCGGCCGATAGTGAAGCATGAAGCTTTGGACAAGAATTGACTTGCTCGAGTACAGGATGAAATGAATGGTATCTCTTCGTTTTGCCACACCGGCATTATTGTTATTGTTGTCGGGCTGCGTTGTGGGCCCGGATCATGTTCCTCCTGAGATGCCGCTGCCCGCCAAATTCGGAGAGGGTGGAACCAAGAGTGATGGCGATGTTACCACCGTAGCCTGGTGGAGCGCCTTCAGAGACCGCAAGCTGGACGGCCTCGTCCAGTCCGGCCTCGACCAGAACCTGTCAGTCCAGCAGGCGATCGAACGCATCAATGCGGCTTCCGCCAACGTCACCGTCGCAGGAGCCGGCGCCCTGCCGAACCTGACCGTCGGCGCCTCGCACACGGTCAGCGGCCAGAAGGGCGAGCTGCGCACGCAGTTCGACACGCGCAACACCAGCGGCGGCGAAGCACAGCTGACCTGGCTGCTCGATATTTTCGGCCTCTACAAGCGCAACACCGAGAGCGCTCTCGCTTCGCTCGATTCTGCTTACGCATCGGCAGACGTTGCCAAGCTGACCCTCGTGCAGGACCTCGTCTCCAGCTATATCGACGTTCGTTATTATCAGCAGCGCCTGGCGCTTTCGAAGGCCAACCTGAAGTCCCGTCAGGAAACCTACGAACTGACCAAGTTCCAGCTGGAAGCCGGCGCCGCCTCGCGGCTCGACGTCGTTCAGGCCGAGGGCCTGGTGCAGTCGACGCTCGCCGAAATTCCCGGCCTCGAAACCAACATCCGCATTTCGGCCCATCACATCGCCACGCTGCTCGGCCTGCCGGCTGCAACCCTTGTCGATGATCTGCTGAAGGGCTATGGCCAGCCGGTATTCCGCGGCGGCATCACCTCCGGCATCCCGGCCGACCTGATCCGCAACCGTCCCGACATCCGTGTGGCGGAACGCGACCTCGCAGCTGCAACGGCCCAGATCGGCGTCGCCCAGGCGCAGCTCTATCCGAGCATCTCGCTCAGCGGCTCGATCTCGCCGGCCTACATCAACCAGCGTGGCATCCACGGCGGCCTGACGCCCTGGTCCTTCGGCCCCACCCTCAACCTGCCGATCTTCGATGGCGGTACCCTGCGCGCCGGCGTCAAGACGGCGCAGTCCAATGCCGCAGCGGCCTATCTCAACTGGAAGTCGACGGTACTGACCGCGATCGAACAGGTCGAGAATGCACTTTCGGCTGTCCGGCGCGACGCCCGCACGGTTTCGGCGCTTCAAGCCCAGGTGAAGACCACACAGGAAACGCTCGAACTTTCGACCGCATCCTACAAGGACGGCGCTTCTTCGCTGCTCGACGTTCTAGACGCCCAGCGCCAGGTTTCGCTCGCCCAGGCAAGCCTTGCCGCAGCCGTCCAGCAGATGGCCAAGGACTACGTGTCGCTGAACATCGCAGTCGGCGGCGGCTTCGCCCCCGGCGGCAAGACCACCGCACCGGCGGTGAAGGTTGTGGCTGTCAAGGGCTGACAACTTCTTCAATCGATCTGAAAGTACAAGGCCTCGCGATTGTCTCGCGGGGCTTTTTCTTATCCGCCGCGTGCCGTAGCCGAATAACTGCGGATAAGATGAATTCGGATTCGACAGGCGGGATAAGCTGAGCTATCACTTTGATTAAACGATTAATCAAGGTGATCGTCAATCATGGCAGCACCGCGCCCGGGACCGAACCTCAGCAGGATAGCAACGTCGCTCGGCGTCTCCGTCGCCACCGTCTCCAATGCGCTTTCCGGCAAGGGCCGGGTTTCCGGCCAACTGGTTGAAAGAATCCGCGAGCATGCAGCCGAGCTCGGTTACGTCCCGAGCCAGGCCGGGCGGGCGCTGCGGACCGGCCGCAGCGGCGTTCTCGGCCTGGTGCTGCCCGATATCGCCAATCCGCTGTTCCCGAAGATTGCGCAGGCGATCGAATTCGCTGCCTCCGCCGCAGGTTACGGCGTGCTGATCGCCGATTCCCGCGGTGATGTCGCCGCCCAGACCGAGGCTATCAACCGGCTGGTCGAGCGCGGCGTCGATGGCATGGTCGTCATTCCCCGCCGCGCCACCCGCATTTCGTCCGCCGCCTGTCCGGTCGCCGTCATCGACACTCCCTCGACGCCCGGCAACACCGTTGCCGCCGACCATTGGCAGGGCGGCCATGAAATCGCCGGCCATCTCGCAGGCCTCGGCCATCGCCGTATCCTCATCATCGGCAACAATCAGGAATCCAACGTCCAGAACGACCGTGCCGGCGGCATTCGCTCCGGCATGCGCCCGGGCATGCATTCGGAAACGCTGTGGATCGACAGGTTGGAGCAGGAGAACGGCAGCGGCTGCCCGCTCGGCCTCGCCGAAAAAGTCGGCCAAGGTTTCACCGCCTTCGCAGCCCTCTCCGACCTGCAGGCGCTGCGGGCGCTGACGGAGTTGCAGCAGGCGGGCATCAACATTCCCACTGACGTCAGTGTCGCCGGCTTCGATGACCTCATCTGGTCGCCTGTTGTTACGCCGTCGCTGACGACGGTCCGGATGGACATGGATAGAATTGCCGAAATTGCGGTGTCCGCGCTGGTGGATACCATAAGAACAAGCAGCATCCGGGAGGGCGTGCTCGTTACCGCGAAGATCGAACGCGTCGCCATGCAGCTAGTCGTCCGCCAATCATCCGGGCCTGCGAAACCGGCACAAAAGACTTCAGAGATGGAGAACATGTAAGATGAAAAAAGCTTTCATTGCCTGGGCAGCCCCCCTCCTCGATACGGCGCTCGCCTTCGATCTGCCGGTTGCCGGCGCGGCAAGCCTCAAACAGTTCGGGTGAAATCATGGGCGTCTGGATCGACACGGACATGGGCTTCGACGACATCGCCGCCATTATGGTGGTGGCACAGTCTGAATTCGAGATCGACGGCTTATCGCTGGTCTTCGGCAATACGCCGCTGGCGCAGGTGAGGATAAACGCCGCCGGCGCCGCCAGCGCCTTCGGCTGGAAATTCCCCATTCACACTGGCCGCGCCACGCCCGTGCTCGGCAAGCTCGAAACTGCTCAGGCGATCCTCGGCGAAACCGGCATCCCGACATTAGGTAGGAGCCTGCCCAAGGCTCCCGCCCTTGCCGAAAGCGATGCCTTCGCGGCACTCTGCCGCTGGCTGGAGCGCCAAGGCGAGCACCGCATCCTGGCGCTTGGCCCGCTGACCAACATCGCCGCTGTGGCGCTTGCCCGGCCGGATCTTGCTGCCCGCATCACCGAACTCGTCTGGATGGGTGGCGGTGTCACGTCAGGCAACCATACGGCCTCCGCCGAGTTCAACGCGCTCGCCGATCCCGAGGCCCTGTCGATCATCATCGCCCATGGCCTGCCGCTGCGCATGGTCGATCTCGACCTATGCCGCAAGGTACTGGCCAGGCCCGAAGACGCCGAGCCGGTGCGCAATGCCGGCGGCGCCAATGCCGAGCTGATCGCCGATATGTTTTCGGGCTATATCCGCATCGGCACCAGTCGCGGCCGCCCGGCCATGGCGATTTACGATCCTTGCGCCGCCGTCGCCTTCGTCGCTCCGGATATCGTCAACTTCCGCCCCGCCCGTATCGACGTCGAGCTGCAGGGCGCCTTGACCCGCGGCCGTACCGTCGTCGAGACCCGCGCCACGCATGCGACCTTCAATGCGCAATTCGCCGCCGACATCGATGCCGACATGGCGCGTGTCATCATTCTCGCTGCCCTGGTCAACGAGGCCCGCAAATGAACGTCCCCGCTCGCCAAGAACCCGCCGATCTCAACGATCCTGCCTTGCGGGCCCGCGCCGTCACCGCTGCGCGCGGCGACGCCCCTTTCGACATGCTGATCACCGGCGGCCGGCTGCTCGATGCGGTGACGGGCCTGATCCGGCAAGCCGATATCGGCCTCGTCGGCGCGCTGATATCAAGCGTTCATGCGCCGGCAAGCCGCACGGATGCCGTCGAGATCATCGATGCGGCGGGCAGCATCCTGACGCCCGGCCTGATCGACACGCACATGCACATCGAAAGTTCGATGGTGACACCGGCCGAATATGCGAGCGCTGTCTTGCCACGCGGCGTCACCACGATCGTCTGGGATCCGCATGAATTCGGCAACGTCCATGGGCTCGACGGCGTGCGCTGGGCGATCGAGGCGGCACGCTCTCTGCCTCTGCGGATGATCCTTCTCGCGCCCTCCTGCGTGCCCTCCGCGCCAGGCCTGGAACTTGCCGGCGCCGATTTCGATGCCTCCATGATCACCGAGATGCTGCACTCCTCCGCCATCGGCGGCGTCGCCGAAGTCATGAACATGCGCGGCGTCATCGACGGCGATCCGCGCATGACTGCCATCGTCAATGCCGGCCTTGCCGCCGGCAAGCTCGTCTGCGGCCATGCCCGCGGCCTCGAAGGCGCCGATCTCAACGCCTTCATGGCATCGGGTATCACCTCCGACCACGAACTTACCTCCGGCGCCGATCTCCTCGCCAAGCTTTTCGCCGGCCTTGCGATCGAGCTGCGCGGCTCTCACGACCATCTGCTGCGGGAGTTCGTCGAGGTGCTGAACGGTCTCGGCCACCTGCCTCCGACCGTCACGCTCTGCACCGACGACGTCTTTCCGGACGAACTCCAGGAAGGCGGCGGCCTCGACGACGTCATCAGGCGCCTGGTGCGTTACGGCATGAAGCCGGAATGGGCCATCCGTGCCGCGACCTTCAACGCTGCACAACGTCTGAAGCGCTCCGATCTCGGCCTCCTCGCTGCCGGCCGCCGCGCCGATATCGTGCTCTTCGAAGACCTCGCGGAATTCCGGGCGCGGCAGGTGATATCAGGCGGCCGCCTCGTCGCCCGCAACGGCAGCATGCAGGTGGCCGTCAAGCAGATTGATACGGCGCCGCTTGTCAATTCGGTGAAGCTGCCGCGGCTGACCGAGAATGATTTCCGCATTCCGGCGCAGGGCGAGCGCGTCCGCGTCGCCACCATCGACCGCCCGCGCTTCACGCAATGGGGCGAGGCCGAAACCGAGGTCAGGGACGGCTTCGTCGTGCCGCCGGCCGGCAGCGCCATGATTTCAGTCGTCCATCGCCACGGCAAAGCAGATGGTACCCCGCGCATCGGCTTCCTCACCGGCTGGGGTGAATGGCGCGGCGCCTTCTGTACTACCGTTTCGCATGACAGCCACAACCTCACCGTCTTCGGCGACAATGCGCACGACATGGCGCTCGCCGCCAACGCCGTCATATCAGCCGGCGGCGGCATGGCGGTCGCCAAGGACGGTAGGATCGAGGCACTCCTGCCGCTGCCGCTCTCCGGCCTGGTGACGGATGCATCGCTGCAGGACACCGCCCTGGCCTTCGCCGGCATCCGCAAGGCGATGGAAAAAATCGTCAACTGGAAGCCGCCCTATCGGGTCTTCAAGGCCTGTTTCGGCGCAACACTCGCCTGCAATATCGGCCCGCACCAGACCGATCGTGGGATTGCCGATGTGGTGACCGGCAAGGTGCTGGAAAATCCTGTTCTAAGTTAGATAGTGAGAGCATATGCCGTCCGAAAACCGCTTTCCCTTTCGGCATCATGCTCTGAGATCTTGTAAGCCGAGGAAAGCGCGGCTCCGCCAGCAAGCGTGCCGTGTGCCCCCAAACGCCTAACCGATCGAACCATGCACCGTTACGGCAAATCCCGGTATGGGTGTTCGATGAGGTTGATCGCAGCCAGCCCGTCGGGTCCTGCTACCGGCATTTTCGGCCCCCGGTTCGGATGATTGTTGCAAATCATTCTTAATTGCACAATAGTCGAAGCAAGGGTCGTCAAGCATTTTTTGCAAATCATTCTGAATCGCAACTTGTTCGACCCTCAACAGCTTTTGCAATTCGGTCGTAATAGCAGCAAGAGGAGAAATATATGCTCTATAGGGAAAGACGGTCGGTCCTGGCCGGAATGATAGGGGTGGCATTCGCGGCCGTGCTGGTTGCCTTTCCCGCCGCTGCCCAACAGACAACCAATTCGAAGTTCAAGGTGGTGACGACCTTCACGGTGATTGCCGACATGGTAAAAAACGTGGCCGGTGATGCCGCGATCGTGGAATCGATCACCAAGCCGGGCGCGGAGATCCACAACTATGCGCCAACGCCGGGTGACATCCAGCGGGCCCAAGGTGCACAGCTCATTCTCTGGAACGGCCTCAATCTGGAGCGCTGGTTCGAAAAGTTCTTCCAGAACCTGCACGACGTCCCCGGTGCCGTCGTCTCCGATGGCATCGAACCGATGGGCATCTCGGAAGGCCCCTACCAAGGCAAGCCCAATCCCCACGCCTGGATGTCGCCGAAGAACGCCCTGATTTACGTCGACAATATCCGCGATGCTTTCGCAAAATATGATCCGGCGAATGCGGAGACCTACAACGCTAACGCCGAGGCCTACAAGCAGAAGATCGAAGCGACGATCACTCCGATCCGCGCCACCCTCGACAAAATTCCCGAGGACAAGCGCTGGCTGGTCTCGAGCGAGGGCGCCTTTTCCTATCTTGCACGCGATTTCGGGCTGAAGGAACTCTATCTCTGGCCGATCAACGCCGACCAGCAGGGCACGCCCCAGCAGGTCCGCAAGGTGATCGATGCGGTCGAGGAAAACAAGATTCCAACCGTCTTCAGCGAAAGCACCGTTTCCGATAAACCGGCCCGGCAGGTGGCGCGCGAAACCGGCGCGCATTATGGCGGCGTCCTCTATGTCGACTCGTTGAGCGAAGCCGACGGCCCGGTGCCAACCTATATCGATCTTCTGCGCGTGACCTCCGATACCGTTGCGAAGGGTCTTGCCGATGGGTTGTCGCAATGATTGAGCTTAGCAATCTTGTCCGGCCCGCATCCTCGGATGCGGGATCGGGGATCACGGTGAAGGACGCAACCGTCACTTACCGCAACGGACATACAGCCCTGAGGGACGCGAGTTTCCAGATCCCCACGGGCACGATCGCCGCGCTGGTCGGTGTCAACGGTTCCGGCAAGTCGACGCTCTTCAAGTCGATCATGGGTTTCGTGCGTCTCGCCAGGGGCCACATTCGCGTGCTTGGCATCCCGGTCGAAGAGGCGCTGCGCAAGAACCTCGTCACTTATGTGCCGCAATCGGAAGAAGTCGACTGGAACTTCCCGGTGCTGGTCGAGGATGTTGTGATGATGGGCCGCTACGGCCACATGGGCATGATGCGCATCCCGAAGGCCGCAGACCACGAGGCAGTGGCGGCCGCGCTCGCCCGCGTCGCCATGAGCGAGTTCCGCAAGCGCCAGATCGGCGAACTCTCCGGCGGCCAGCGGAAGCGGGTCTTCTTGGCGCGAGCACTGGCGCAGGACGGCCGGGTCATTCTGCTCGATGAACCCTTTACCGGCGTCGACGTAAAGACCGAGGACCAGATCATCAAGCTCCTGCGCGAACTGCGGGATGAAGGCCGCGTCATGCTGGTCTCCACCCACAATCTCGGCTCCGTGCCGGAGTTCTGCGACCGGACCATCCTGATCAAGGGCACGGTGCTCGCCTACGGCCCGACCGTCGAGACTTTTACGCAGGAAAATCTGGAAAAGGCATTTGGCGGCGTGCTGCGACATTTCGTGTTGAGCGAAGCGCAGAACGGCAGGCCAACGTCGATCGGCGTCATAACTGATGATGAGCGCCCCCTGATTCTGCAGGGTGGCAGAGCGACTGCCCGGAGGCCCGATAGTGGCAACGGGGGCCGGGAATGATAGACGACCTCCTGCAGCCCTTCACCTATGAATACATGCTCAATGCCATGTGGGTGTCCGCCCTTGTCGGCGGCGTCTGCGCTTTCCTCTCCTGTTATCTGATGCTGAAAGGCTGGTCGCTGATCGGCGACGCGCTCTCGCACGCGATCGTTCCCGGCGTTGCCGGCGCCTATATGCTCGGACTTCCCTTTTCGATCGGAGCCTTCTTTTCCGGAGGGCTCGCTGCCGCAGCGATGCTTTTCCTCAACCAGCGCACCAAGCTGAAGGAAGATGCCATCATCGGCCTGATCTTCTCCTCCTTCTTCGGGCTGGGCCTGTTCATGGTTTCGCTCAAGCCTATGGCGGTCAACATCCAGACGATCGTACTCGGCAACATTCTCGCCATCACGCCCGAGGATACGCTGCAACTCGCCATCATCGGCTTCGTGTCGCTCGCCGTCCTGCTCGTCAAATGGAAGGACCTGATGGTCACTTTCTTCGATGAGAGCCATGCCCGATCGATCGGTCTCAATCCGACCGTTCTCAAGGTCATTTTCTTCACGCTGCTGTCGGCCTCAACCGTCGCGGCGCTGCAGACCGTCGGTGCATTCCTCGTCATCTGCATGGTGGTAACGCCCGGGGCAACTGCCTATCTGCTGACCGACCGCTTCCCGCGGCTGCTTGTGATCGCGGTCATCATCGGATCGATGACCAGTTTCGTCGGCGCTTATGCAAGTTACTTCCTCGATGGCGCAACCGGCGGCATCATCGTCGTGCTGCAGACGGCAATCTTCCTGATCGCGTTCTTCTTCGCACCCAAACACGGCATGCTGGCGGCACGTAGACGCGCTGCGCAGGCGCTGGAGGCAGCGCCATGAACATGGTCGAGACGCTTCTTTTGCCTTTCCAGTTCGGCTTCATGGTCAATGCGCTAGTGATCTCGGTGCTGGTCGCAATTCCGATGGCGCTGTTGTCCTGCTTCCTGGTTCTGAAAGGCTGGTCTCTGATGGGAGACGCCATCAGCCACGCCGTCTTCCCCGGCGTGGTCATCGCCTATATCGTCGGCATACCCTTCGCGGTCGGCGCCTTCGCGGCCGGCATGTTTTGCGCTGTCGCCACCGGTTTCCTGAAAGATAACAGCCGTATCAAACAGGATACGGTGATGGGCATCGTTTTCTCCGGCATGTTCGGGCTCGGCCTGGTTCTTTATGTCAGGATCCAGTCCGACGTGCATCTCGACCACATCCTGTTCGGCGACATGCTCGGTGTCTCCTGGCGCGACATCGGGCAATCGGCCGTCATCGCTGCGATCACGGCCGCCATTCTTGGTGTGAAATGGAAGGACTTCCTGCTGCACGCCTTCGACCCCGCCCAGGCGAGAGCGGTGGGCCTCAGGATCAACCTACTGCATTACGGCCTTCTCGCCCTCATCTCGCTGACGATCGTCGGTGCTTTGCAGGCGGTAGGCATCATCCTTTCGATCGCCATGCTGATTGCGCCGGGAGCCATCGCCTTCCTGCTCACCCGCAAGTTCAGCACGATGCTGCTCCTCTCCGTCGCCATCGCCGTGATCGGTTCCTTTGTCGGCGTCTACCTGTCCTTCTTCATCGACAGCGCGCCGGCGCCGACCATCGTGCTTGTGCTGGCGATCGGCTTCGTGCTCGCCTTCATCCATGCCACGCGCGGGACGGCCCGGGTTGAAGAATCGCCGGTAGACTGATGGACATTGGCGAATGTCGCTGCACGGAAGGCAGTTGTTGACCAACGCAGAATGCAGAGAGGCGCGCAACGGGCGCTTTTGAATTGCTGCCTAATTCCTAAAATCGATTCCGGTTTGGGCAATTAGGCAGCAGATAATCAAACCTTCAACTCCCGCTCGACCAACGCCACCCAATAGGCCGCCCCATATCCAAGCGCTTCATCGTTGAAGTCATAGGCCGTGTTGTGATGCAGCGCCCCATCCACCGCCGGACCGTTGCCGAGCCAGACGTAGCAACCCGGCGCATTCTGGGCGAAGAAGGCAAAATCGTCGCCTGCCATCGACGGCGGAAAGCTTGTCTGCACCTTCCCGCCGAAGACCGAGCCGGCCACTGCCAACGCCCGTGCGGTCGCATCCGCGTCGTTGATGACAGGCGGAATCCGCCGTTCGAATGCATAGTCCACAGCGATACTGTACATGGCCGCCGTGCCATGCGCCAATCGTCCGATCTCGGTCTCCAACTGGTCGCGCACATCGGGCGAATAGGCCCGCGCCGTGCCACCGATCTCGACGATGTCAGGAATGACGTTCAGAGCCTTCGGGTCGCCCGCCTGCAGGAAACAGGCGCTGACGACGGCCGGCTGCAGCGGATCGACCACCCGTCCGACGATCGTCTGCAGCGATGACAGGAAGGTGCCGGCGGCTGTGATCGGATCGCGGCCGAGATGCGGCTTGGCGCCATGCGTGCCGGCCCCGCGGAAGGTCATGCGCCAGCTGTCGGAGGAGGCAAGCTGCGGTCCCTCGACCACGGCGATCTCATCCACCGCAAGCCCAGGCATGTTATGCAGCCCGTAGACGGCATCGCAGGGAAAAAGCGTGAACAGCCCCTCCTCGACCATGCGCCTTGCTCCGCCTCGCCCTTCTTCGGCCGGCTGGAAGATGAAATGCACCGTGCCGGAAAAATCCCGCGTTGCCGCAAGATGTCGCGCGGCGCCAAGCAGCATCGCCGTATGGCCGTCATGGCCGCAGGCATGCATCTTTCCGGGCACGGTCGATTTATAGGATCGCTCCGCCGTTTCAGGCATGGCGAGCGCATCCATGTCGGCGCGCAGCCCGATCCTGCGCGTGCCGTTGCCGATCTGCAGCGTACCGACCACGCCGCTGCCGCCAAGCCCGCGATGCACCGCAATACCAGCCTCTTCGAGAAGCGTCGCGACGATACCGGCGGTGCGCTCCTCCTCGAAACCGAGTTCGGGATAGGCGTGCAGGTCGCGGCGCAGGGCAGTGAGAAACGGCAGATCGTCGCTGATCCGGGCGGGAATGCTCATTGGGCAATGCTCCTGGGGCCTGGATATCCTGTCAAGCGAAACGGGCGCCCAACTGGCGCCCGCGTCAGATTATCTGTTGTTCATCAACCAGACCGTAAGTTCAACCCCCGGAACAGGATGATTTTTGGCTAGGACTAAAATCTGAATCCTGTTCTCAATTAAGGAGTTAGAGCATGATGTCGTCCGAAAACCGCGCACACTTTTCGGCATCATGCTCTAGGTTTCTTCGACGAACACCTCCTCGCGCTTCTTCTTGACGCTCGGCAGGAAGACGACGATCAGCACGGCGACAGCAATGGCGAGAAGAGTGGCGCTGATCGGCCGCGTGACGAAGGTCGTCGGATCGCCGCGCGACAGGATCATGGCGCGCCGGAGGTTTTCCTCGAGCAGCGGCCCGAGCACGAAACCGAGCAGAAGCGGCGCCGGCTCGCAACGAAGCTTTGCCAGCACATAGCCGATGAGCCCGAAGAAGGCGACGGCGTAGAGATCGTAGACGTTGGCGTTGACGCTGTAGACCCCGATCGAGCAGAAGGCCATGATGATCGGGAAGAGTACGTAGTAAGGCACGGTCAGGAGTTTCACCCAGAGCCCGATCAGCGGCAGGTTGAGGATGACCAGCATCAGGTTGCCGATCCACATGGAGGCGATGATGCCCCAGAACAGCGCCGGCTGCTCGGTGGCGACGTTCGGACCGGGCACGATACCCTGGATGATCATCGCCCCGACCATCAGCGCCATGACGGGGTTGGCGGGAATGCCGAGCGTCAAGAGCGGAATGAACGAGGTCTGCGCACCGGCATTGTTGGCCGATTCCGGTCCTGCGACGCCGGCAACCGCGCCCTTTCCGAACTCCTCCGGCGTCTTCGACATCCGCTTTTCCACCGTATAGGAGGCGAAGGAGGCAAGGATGGCGCCACCGCCCGGCAGGATGCCAAGCGCCGAACCGATCGCCGTACCGCGAATGACCGGTGCGATCATCTCCTTGAATTCCTGGCGGGACGGCAAAAGGCCGGTGACCTTGGCCATCAGCACCGTGCGTGTCGACTCGCCTTCGAGGTTGCGCAGGATTTCCGCCACTCCGAACACGCCGACGGCAAGCGCCACGAAGTTCAGCCCGTCAGCATATTCGCGGATGCCGAGCGTGAAGCGCGGCGTGCCGGTATAGATGTCGGTGCCGACGAGACCGAGCAGCAGCCCCAGCGCCACCATCGCCAGCGCCTTCACGACAGAACCGTGCGCGAGAGCGATCGAGGAAACGAGACCGACGATCATCAGCGAGAAATATTCCGCCGAACCAAATTGCAGCGCGATTGCGGTCAGCGGCGGTGCGAAGATCGCCACGAGAAAGGTTGACACAGTGCCGGCAAAGAACGAACCCAATGCTGCGATGGCAAGCGCTGCGCCTGCCCTGCCCTTGCGGGCCATCTGGTAGCCGTCGATCGCGGTGACGGCAGAGGAGGATTCGCCCGGCATGTTGATCAGGATCGCCGTCGTCGAGCCGCCATACTGGGCGCCATAATAGATGCCGGCGAGCATGATCAGCGAGGAGACCGGTTCAAGCTGGAAGGTGATCGGCAAAAGCATGGCGATCGTCGCCGTGGCGCCGATCCCGGGCAGCACGCCGATCAGCGTGCCGAGCAGCACGCCGATCAGGCAGAAGAACAGGTTTTCCGGAGTGCCGGCTGTTGCAAAGCCGAGCGCGAGATTGCTGAAAAGATCCATCATCGTCTCCTAGAACCGGACCCAGGGGCCGAAGCGCTCGAAAGGCAGGCCGAGCCCGTAGCTGAAGACCCCAACCGAAAAGATCGTCAGCAGCAGCGACAGCACGATCGCGAGGAACACGTTCATCTTTTGCGATGCGAAGCAGGCGATGAAGGCGGTGAGGAACAGTGACGGTGCAAATCCGAGACCGCGCACCGTCAGCCCGAAGAATACCGGTGCCGGCAGGATGAAGAGCATGCCGCGCCAGGCAAACGGGTCGATCGGCTCGCCCTCGACCCGCAGCGCCTGAATGAAGATGATCGCGCCGAGAAGCACGAGCACGCCGGCAAGCACCAGCGGAAAATAACCGGGGCCCATGCGCACTGCCGTGCCGAGGTCGAGCCCCAGCGACTGGATGGCGAAGAAAGCACCGGTCGCGACGAAAAGCGCGCCGCAGATCGCATTGGTCGTATCGAAACTGATGGACTTCATGGTGTCTCCTGGGGTTGGAGATTGTTCGTGTAACGCCGTCACAAAGGAGCTAGCCCCTCATCCGCCTGCCGGCACCTTCTCCCCATAAACGGGCAGAAGGGAAAATGCTGCAAGCCCTTCGCCCCTTGCCGCCGTTGGGTGACGCAAGTCCCCTCTCCCGTTCACGGGGAGAGGGTTGGGGTGAGGGGCTCTTTCGGCATATCCTGGACGAGGACAAGCCTCAGTCAGCATATTCGCCGGCGGCCTCGATCACCGTTTTCCAGCGGGTGATCTCGCTTTCGAGCTTGGCCTTCAGCGCCGCCGGCGTCGCATCGGCGTCAGAGGATGGCGCCGTACCGAGCTCGGCGAAGCGGGCGCCGACATTCGGATCCTTCAGCGCCACCTGCAGCGACTTCGACAGACGTTCGTTGATCTCAGGCGGCGTGCCCTTCGGCGTATAGATGCCGTGCCAGATTCCGACTTCAAAACCCGGCAGCCCGGCTTCGACGGCCGTCGGAATGTCCTTCATAACGTCGAGCCGTTTGGGCGAGGTCACGGCATAGGCCTTGATCGTGCCGCCCTGGATCTGCTTCGTCGTGTTGGTCGTCTGGTCGCACATGACGTCGACCTGACCGCCGAGCAGATCGGTCATGGCAGGGCCGGTGCCCTTATAGGGAACGGTCGTCAGCGGCGTCTGGATGGCGCTCATGAACATCATGCCGCAGAGGTGCGAAGCCGCACCGATGCCGGCATTGGCGACCGTCACCTTGTCCTTGTTGGCCTTGATGTAGTCGATCAGCCCCTTGAGGTCGGTCGGCTCCATGTCCTTGCGGGCAACGATCGTCATCGGCACCTCGGTGACGAGGCCGACATAATCGAAGGCGCCGAGCGTGTCGTAGGCGAGCTTGCGGTAGAGCGTGGCGCTGGTCGCCATGCCGATATGGTGCAGCAGGATGGTGTAGCCGTCGGGATCGGCACTCGCCACGCGGCCGGCGCCGAGCGTGCCGCCGGCGCCGCCGACATTTTCGACGACGATCTGCTGGCCGAGATCCTTTGACATGGATTCGGCGACCAGGCGCGCAACGGTATCCGTCGGGCCGCCGGCCGCAAACGGCACGACCATGGTGATGGTGCGTTCGGGATAGGTCTGCGCCGAAGCGACGCTGGCGAGAAGTGAGACCGCAGCAGCCGCGGTCAGGCCGAGCATGGCCTTTAGAATTTTCATCGTTTCCTCCCTGATGAAATAAGCAAGCCCGCCGACACATCCTCCGCGCCGGTTCGGATCACCTATTTGCCGCCGGGAAAAATCGACCCGCAATCATTGCAGCCGCTTTCGAAAGACGATTTTGCCAGAGTGCGATGCAGCATGGGTCGATTCGGAAACAAACGGCTCTGGCGGTGGGTGGAAATCCACCCATCGCACCGCGAGATTGCAGCGCCGCCCCAGCTCCGAGCTAGCCTTCGGTGGTCAGCATCCGCTTGTCGAGACCGTATTTCTGCATCTTTTCGTAGAGTGTCTTCCGGGAAATGCCGAGCGACTCATAGACCGGTCTGAGGCTGCCGCCATGCGCCACCAGCGCGCTGGCAATGACCCCTCGTTCGAATTCGGCGACACGCTCAGCAAGCCCGGTCGCTTCCTCGGCTTGGCGCCCGCCATTGTCGAGCCCGAGGACCAGACGATCGGCGGCATTCCTCAATTCACGCACATTGCCGGGCCAGTCGCGCTGAGCGATGTCGGAAGTCACGTCCGGCGGAACGACCATCTCGTCGCGGCCGTAGCGAGCAGCCGCTTCCCGCACCAGCTGCAGGAAAAGCAGCGGAACATCCGCCCGCCGCTGCGACAGAGACGGCACGTGCAGCGTCGCGACGTTCAGCCGATAGAAGAGGTCGGCGCGGAAACGCCCGGCCGCCACCTCCGCTTCCAGATCGACCTTGCTTGTCGCGATGAAGCGCACGTCGAGCGCCACGACCTCGTTCGATCCGAGCCTGGAGATCACCCGCTCCTGCAGCACCCGCAGGAACTTCGCCTGCAGGTCGAAGGGCATGGAGCCGATCTCGTCGAGCAGGATCGTGCCGCCGCGCCCGTGTTCGAACTTTCCATAACGCGGCCTTACCGCACCCGGAAATGCCCCCACCTCATGGCCGAAGAGCTCGCTCTCGATCAGGTTCGCCGGCAGTGCGGCACAATTGATCGCGATGAACGGCCGGCTCGCCCGGGCGCTGATGTCGTGGAGCGCCCGCGCCACCACCTCCTTGCCGGCCCCGGTCTCGCCGACGATCAGCGTATCGGCATCGCTCGCCCCGATCGCCCGGATGCGGTAGCGCAGATCCACCATCACCTGCGTGCGCCCCGGCAGCCGCGCCTCGATATCGTCGCGCTTGCCGGCGACCGCCTTCAGCAGCCGGTTTTCGAGCACCAGGCCGCGCCGCTCCATCGCCCGGCGGATGACGCCGGCAAGCATCTCCGGCGTGAACGGCTTCTCGATGAAATCATAGGCGCCTTCGCGCATCGCCTTCACCGCAAGCTGAACGTCGCCGTGGCCGGTGACGAGAATGACCGGTACCTCCGGGTCGAGCTCGCGGATCTTCTGCATCAGCGTCATGCCGTCGATGCCGGGCATGCGAATATCGCTGACAACGACGCCGGGAAAGCTGTAGCCGATCAGCTCCAGCACGTGGTCGCCGTTCGAATAGGTCTCGACGCTGAAGCCGGAGAGCTCCAGCGCCTGCGCCGTCGAGCGGCGCAGTTCCTCCTCGTCGTCGACCAGCAGGATCTTTGCATCGTTCATTCCGCTGCCTCCGGCATCAGCCCTGCCGCCGATTGCAGCTCGATGCGGAACACCGCGCCTCCTTCGGGATGATTGGCAGCAGTCAGGCTGCCGCCGAAATCCTTGATGATGTTGTAGGAAATCGAAAGCCCGAGGCCGAGCCCCTTGCCGACGCCCTTCGTCGTGAAGAACGGATCGAAGATACGCTCGGCGATCGCCGCCGGCACGCCCGGTCCATGATCCCGCACCGTCAGCACCACCTTTCCGGCCTCCTCGAAGGCCGAAACCTCGATGCGCCGATCATCCAGCCCTTCCACCGCATCGGCCGCATTCGAGATCACGTTCACCAGCACCTGCTGCAGACGCACCGAACCGGCGCGCACCACCGGCGGACGCGGGCCGAGAGCGAGCAGCAGTTCGGCATCCGCCGCCTTCAACCGCCAGGCGACGATCTCCAGCGTATCGCGCATCGCCTCGTCGAGGGAAACGAGGCCGAGCTTCTCGTTCGGCTTGCGGGCGAAGTTGCGCAGGTGCCGGCTGATCGCAGCCATACGGTCGATCAGCCCGCCGATACGCCGGATATTGTCCCGCGCCTCCTCCGTCCGACCGCGGTCGATGAGAACGGAGGCGCTGTCCGTGTAGGTCTTGGCGGCGGCGAGCGGCTGGTTGAATTCGTGCGAAAGCGCAGCCGACATCTGCCCCAGCCCGGCAAGCTTGCCCGCCTGGATCAGATCGGCCTGCGTCTGTCGGAGTTGTTGCTCGGTCAGCCGCCGCTCGGCAATCTCCTCTTCGATGCGGCTGTTGACGCGGGCAAGATCGGCCGTGCGCTCCTCGACGCGCCGCTCCAGCTCGTTGCGGGCCTCGGCCTGCATCTGCATGCGCTCGGCAAGCCGCGCCCGCCGCTGGCGAAGGACGGCCACCGTAAGCCCGGCAATGCAAAGAATGAGAAACACGGCAGCAAGCGCCGTGCGTGCCTGGGCGCGGATGGAACTCGTCTCCATCAGCACGTTCACCGTCCAGTCCTCGGCCGGCATGTAATGCGAGAGCACCAGATATTCGCTCGAACCGCGCTCGCTGGCCAGCGTCATCAGCTCATGCTGCTCGAAGTGGTGACGCGTCACCGGCAGCGCCGCCAGCCTGGCATTGGCATAGCGTCGCGACGCCTCGGTGCGGGCGACGCGGTCGGCCGTCAGCGGCAGGATCGCGCCATAGAGCCATTCCGGGCTGCCGGACATGAAGATGATGCCCTCCGGATCGGAGACGAAAATCCTGTATTCGCCGCCGCCCCAGGAGGACTCGATCATATCGATATCGACCTTGAAGACGATGACGCCACGAATATCCGCGCCGGTCCGGATCGGTGCGGCAAAATAGTAGCCGCGCTTCAGCGAGGTGGTGCCGAGCGCGTAAAACCGTGCCTGCCGGCCTTCGATTGCATCCTGGAAATAGGGCCTGTAGCTGAAATTTTGTCCGACGAAGCTTGCAGGCCCATCGTAATTGCTGGCCGCGATCGTCTCTCCGTCTGGCTTGACCACATAGATATCGGAGGATTTCAGCAGTCCGTTGATCTCCTTGAGATAGAGATTGGCCGCATCGCGCAGCGCCACATCCTCAGGCGCGCTCACCAGTTCCTTGATGTCGTCGTGATCGGCGATCAGCGCCGGCAGCGCCTCGTAGCGGTTGAGATGGCCGCTGAGTGCCGAAACGGCAAGGCGCAACGCCGTTCCTGCCTGCGCCGAGGCTTCCTCCATATAGGCGCGCGTCGCAATCGCGCTCCCATAGGTGAAGAAGGAGAAGATGATCAGCGGCACCACCAGCAACGCCGCTATCGCACGATATTTCGAAGACAGAACCGGCTCCTCCCCTTTCTGCCTCCACTCCCCAGCGAGGCATACCCGACGGACCGAGTTTAGAGGGGTGGGTAGGGATTTCCAAGGGGCCGTCGAAACTTGACACCCGGCAGGGGTGGATGTCCTATTGCTGCACCGCAAGGAGGCCCCCGCCCATGAGCGACGACCAGACGCCCGCCGATAACAAACTCACCACATCCAAGCGCCGCTGGGCGGCAGAGGGCAAGTTCCTGACCGGCCGTATCAGCCGTCCCGAAGCCGAGCGCCTGCCGCCCGGCCAGCACCTCGTCAAGAACTGGCCGGTGCTCGATCTCGGCCAGCAGCCTGTCATCTCGACCGAGACCTGGCGGCTCGAGGTGCGCGGCCTCGTCGAAACGACGCGCACCCTCACCTGGGCCGACTTCCAGGCGATCGAACAGAGCACGGGGGTGAGCGATATCCACTGCGTCACCACCTGGTCGCGCTACGACAACAAATGGAAGGGCGTTTCGACGCGCAATCTGCTCGACCTCGCCATGCCGAAGCCTGAAGCCGCTTACGTCATGCTGACGAGTTATGACGGCTATACCACCAACCTGCCGCTCTCCGATTTCGCTGCCGAGGATGCGATCCTCGCCACCGCCTGGGAAGGCCTGCCGCTGACACCGGAGCACGGCGGCCCGATGCGCCTCGTCGTGCCGCATCTCTATTTCTGGAAAAGCGCCAAATGGCTGCGCCGCATCGAGCTGATGCCTGCCGACCAGGCCGGCTTCTGGGAAAAGAACGGCTACCACATCTACGGCGATCCGTGGCGCGAGCAGCGCTATTCCGACGACTGAGCTTTCGGTCGCGAGAAGCGACGAAGCGCAAACACGCCAAGTCCGAACAACGCGGCAAGCCCCGTCAGCGACGCCATGCTGGCGGCATGGAATGGGATCTCGCTCCAGCGCGGCTTGACGATATCGGCGGTGTTGAAGGCTTCGTCGCTGAACCGGCAGCTGATCAGCGCAAGCCCGCGCCGCACCATGTCGGCGTCGACCGCGGAAATGATTTCACCCGCCGCGGCAGCCTCCCGCGGCATCTCGCGCATCGAAAGCAAGACCGCCTTGGTCGCGGCGAGATAGGCATGAGCGCATTCGTTGAACGGGCTTTCCTCATCCGTCACGCTGCCCGGCATCCGGCCCCACAGACAGTAGGAATACTGGATCTCTGCATAGTTCAGCACGCGGCGGAACGGCTCGTTCGTATCGACAGCACGGGATGCAAGATCGACAATCCCACTGCGATAGTCAGACATGACAGCCATCTCGCCGTGGGAAATTTGCGGGATATCCAGACCCGCATGGCTGCCGCCGTCGCTGCGGCTATGGGCAAAAGCGCTTCCAGCGACCACACAAAAAAACGCGACGGCAGAGAACGCCGTCAACAGCAGTGGTCTGGCTCTGTCGTTTTTCATACTCGCCCGAAAAGTTCAGGGCGCCGGCAAAGCGGCGTCCTTCGATGCGTTCAGTGCAATGCCGTGGCCGGCCGGCCGCGTTCCCCGCCCCCGACCGCAAGCCGCTTTTCCGCCAGCGCTCCGAAGCCGAGGCCGAGCGTTGCCCAGAGGATCACATGCATTCCGAGCGAAGTGGTGCGGAAACGCCAGAGCACCATCGCCGAGAAGTTCTCCGGCACCTCGTTGATCGGCGGCAGCAGATAGAGCACCACGCCGATGAAGACGAGATAGGCGATGCCGGCGATGATCGCGCCGTTCCAGAGACCGAAACGCTCGGACAGGCGGCGCGACAGCGCCACTGCGGCAATCAGCGCCGCAAGCGAGACGACGATCATCAGGAAGAACAGCTCGGTCCTGGCGCCGATCGTATCGGGATTGCCGACTGCCGGCGGGTTGGCCGGATACTTGATCCCGGGAACGAGGACGACCGCCACGAAGGCGGCAATGGCGATGACGGCCGAGGTGCCGCGCGGCGAAAGGCTGCTGAAGCGGCCGTGCACGAAAGCGAAAGCGAGCGCGAAGAGCCCGCCGACGGCGGCGCTGTAGGCCATGACGCCGGTGAAAAGGCCGAGATCGGCCTGTGTGGCGCGGCTGACGATTTCGGGTTCGGCAGCTTCGCCGGCCGCCTGGGCGCTCGCCTCCTCGAAGGCGATCGCCGCATCGACCAGCGGCTCGCCGAACGTATGGGCGAAAGCGAAAACCAGGATGCCAGCAATCAGGCCCGCGAGCATGCCGCGAAGCAAGAGGTTTCCAACCATGTCCGGAACTCCCTTAAGGCACGTCGCGCAAAAGTGTGCCGCGGTTTTGCGATAAAGACATGCGTAAAACAAAAACCTATAGCGCGATGAGCGAATCTGAAAGATCGCGACGCGCTTTAGTGGCAGGGAAAGCCGAGGAGATGGCGGCCGTCATGCACGAATTCGTGCACATACATGCCGTTGAACAGCGCCATTGCGCCTTCCTCGGTGCCGACGAAATAGAGGACGATGAGCATCAGCAGGCCGCCGAAGATCGCCCAGGGCAGGATCTCGCCTACAGGGATCGGCGCCGGTACCGCAACGGGCGCGAAAGTGGTGTCAGACATGTATTCCTCCGGGAATGACGCGTTCAGTCGAAAGAGTGCTTGTGCAGTAGGGTCTGACTTCCAGCGCGAAGAGCTTTCGACACGCTGGTCACAGTGGCGCGACCGCGCCGGACTTACACCGGCTTCCAAACCCGCAACTGCACGGTTATATCTGCACGCCGAAGAGACTGTCAACGAAACTTCACAAGCCGGCGAAGGACGCTGTCGCCGCATTCCGGGAGACAAGAACGACCGTGAACACGCGCCTCACCTGGATCTGCCACGGCGCGACGGCAGCAAGCCGCAAGGCCCTGTTCCCGCTCGACGAACCGCTCGAGGATAAGGCAGTGGAGGAGGCCGGCAGGATGATCCCCCCGCCCCGCGCCGATCGAATTGCCATGAGCCCGGCTTTGCGTGCCCGCCAGACCGCGGAAGCGCTCCGCCTCGAAGCCCGCATAGACCTCGCACTTCGCGACTGCGACCATGGCCGCTGGGCCGGCAGGTCGATCACGACGATCGGGACCGAAGAGCCGGAAAACCTCATGGGCTGGATGAGCGATCCGGAAGGGGCCCCGCATGGCGGCGAGAGCCTTGTTGATCTGCGCACGCGCATCGCCGGCTGGATGGATGAGCAATCGAGCCTCGGCGGCCATGTGATCGCCGTTAGCCACGCGGCCGTCATCCGGGCAGCGATCGTGCATGTACTGCAGGCGCCGCTCTCCTCCTTCTGGCTGAGCGACGTCGAGCCGCTTTCCGTCATCCGCATGACCAGCAACGGACAGCGCTGGTCTCTGCGCTTCCAGCATTAGAGACTGCTGATCTTATCCAGCTTTGCACAAGCAAATCGCGTCATCTATGTTGAACCCGGCTTTGCGGGGACTACTTCCTTGTCCCAAGGAGATGGAAGAATGACATATGATTGGAGTGGCGAGCGCACGCGACGCCTGCGTTTTATGCGTGTCGCCACAGTCACGGTTCTGGTCGGTCTCATCTTCAGCGTTCCGCTGCTGATCGTCACCGCCTGAAGCACGAGAAAGGGCGAGCGATGCATTAGCACGCTCGCCTTCGTTCTTTTCCCGCATCAGCCGGTCTCCCGAACCACGAAGGCGATCGCGCTGATAACGACGCCCTGGTTCCCCACAGGCCCCGTCGGGTCTCTCTGCGGCACAGCAACAGGCTGCCGCCTCTGATAATTCGCCTTCTGGTTTCAACAAACATTTCAGACTTTCGTGATATTTCCGCGAAGGTGGAGATGGAGAAGGCATAATGCCGGTGTTTTTCCAAAGCAGGGCCGGACGGCAATGCGTGTCGATCGTGGTGTCTGGAGTGACCCTCTGGCTTCTCGGCACGCTGCTACAGCTCGACGACAGCCTGGTCGCCTTCATGACCGGCTTCGGCGAGTACGGCGCCGACAAGCTCGTTCTGGCGCTCGGCATCGCCGGCGCCATGAGCTTCGTCTATTCGGTGCTGCGCATCGCCGACCTGCGTAAGGAAATGGAACTGCGCGCGGCCGCCCAGGCAAAAGCCGATTGGACCGCAACCCACGACCATCTCACCAAGCTGCCGAACCGCTACGCCTTCGAGCGCAAGATCCTCTCCCGGCCGATCAAGGACGACGAGGCCGAGATCGAGGAGTGGGACCGCAACGTCACCATCTTCTCCGTTGACCTCGACGGCTTCAAGAAGGTCAATGACCTCGTCGGCCACAAGGGCGGCGACATCCTGTTGATCGAGGTTGCCAGACGCATCTGCGCGCTCGGCAATGCCGATTGCGTCTATCGCTTCGGCGGCGACGAATTCATCATCGTCGCCTTCGCCCTGACGGCGCAGCGCGAGGAGCGTTTTGCCAAGCTGCTGATCCAGGCCGTCACCCGGCCGATCCATATCGATGGCTTTGCCGTCGAAGTCGGCGCCAGCGTCGGCTATGACCGCTGGGCCGAGGGAGCCGAGCCGCTGGAAGATGCCGCCCACCGTGCCGACCTCGCCATGTACGAGGCGAAATCACGCGGACCCAACCACTATTTCGTCTTCGAACCTTCGATGCAGGACAAGGTAACGGAACGCGCCGCGCTGGAAACCAGGCTGCGCGCCGCGATCTCCAACAAGGCGATCAAGCCCTTCTATCAGCCGCTGATCGACCTCAAGACCGGCCAGCTCTGCGGCTTCGAGGCCTTAGCGCGCTGGATCGGCGACGACGGCGTCAACATCCCGCCGCCGGTCTTCATCGATATCGCCGAGGAAACCGGCATGATCACGGCATTATTCGAGGATCTCCTCACCCAGGCCTGCAGCGACGCACTCGCCTGGCCGGATCATGTGACGTTGTCCTTCAACGTCTCGCCGGTGCAGATGGAAGACAGATTGCTGACATCGCGTATTCTCAAGGTCCTTTCGGCAAGCCGGCTGCCGCCGCAGCGCCTGGAAGTGGAGATCACCGAAAACGCGCTGATCCAGGATCCCGCCATCGCCGCCCTCATTCTCGACGAGCTGCACGCCGCCGGCATCCAGATCGCACTCGACGATTTCGGCACGGGCTATTCGAGCCTCGCCCAGCTTTCCCGCTATCGTTTCGACAAGATCAAGATCGACAAAAGCTTCATCGCCACCTATCGCGACGACGAGCGGCAGGAAAAGATCGTCCGCGCCATGCTCGGCCTCGGCAGGAGCCTCAACATCAAGACGACGGCGGAAGGTATCGAGGAGCACGGCCAGCTCGCCTTCCTGCTGCAGCTTGGCTGCGACATCGGCCAGGGCTATCTTTTCGGCAAGGCGATGCCCGCCGCCGAGGCGGGCATCTTCATCAGCGATCGCAATACCAAATTGGCCTCGACGGGCTGACGGAACGCTCTACCTTTTGTTTTGACGCAATTCCCGGCAAAACCGCTTCGCGCTTTGCCGGGAATTTGCTTTAAAAAACCTGGCGCATGATCACGAACAGCACGAAGGCGATCGCGATCGAGGCCGGCAGCGTCAGCACCCAGGCCATCAGCATGTTACGCACGGTCGACCATTGCAGGCCGGAACCGTTGGCCGCCATAGTGCCGGCAACGCCTGATGACAGCACATGGGTGGTCGAGACCGGCAGGCCGAGATGGTCGGCCGAGGCGATAGTGACCATCGCCACGACTTCGGCTGCCGCGCCCTGACCATAGGTCAGATGCGTCTTGCCGATCTTTTCGCCGACGGTGACGACGATGCGCTTCCAGCCCACCATCGTACCGAGGCCGAGCGCGATCGCGACCGCCACTTTCACCCAGAGCGGGATGAACTTCGTCGCGTTGTCGACCGCCTTGTGGTAGCTCGTCACCGCGCTGAGGTCGCCGGCATCCATCGGCAGCAGCTTCTGCTTGTCGATCAACTTCAGCGCCTCGCCGATCAGATAGATGTCGTTGCGGACGTTGCCGACGAGATTGGTCGGCACCGCTTCGAGCGTCGGGAAGCCGGCGACTTCAGCACTTGTCTGGTGGATATATTGCTGCAGGGCCGGCGTCGTCGCATCCGTCCAGGTCTTGTTCTTGACGGCGTTGCCGACTTCGGCCTTGTAGTCCGCAACCGTAACGCCCGGCTTCACATATTTGCCGAGTGCGGTTTCCACATGGGCTGATGCTGACTTGTAGGCTTCGAGATAGTTGACATCCGGCGTGCGGTTCAGCGCGAAAGCCGTCGGCACCAGGCCGATCAGGATCAGCATGATGAGGCCCATGCCCTTCTGCCCGTCGTTGGAGCCGTGGGCGAAGCTGACGCCGGTGCAGGTGAAGATCAGGATCGCACGGATCCAGGGCGGCGGCGGCTGGTTGCCCTTCGGCTCTGCGTAGAGCGCCTTGTTGCGCACCAGAAGCTTCATGACCAGCAGGAGGACAGCGGAAAGACCGAAGCCGATGAGCGGCGAGATCAAAAGCGACAGGCCGATATTGGTCGCTTGCGACCAGTCGACACCGCTGGTCGCTGTGCCTGCCGGCGCCAGGAACTGGTTGGCAAGGCCGACGCCGATGATCGAGCCGACCAGCGTATGCGAACTCGACGACGGCAGGCCGAGATACCAGGTGCCGAGATTCCAGACGATCGCGGCAATCAGCAGCGCGAAGACCATGGCAAGGCCGGAGCCGGAACCGACCTGCAGGATCAATTCCACCGGCAGCAGCGCCAGAATACCAAAGGCGACGGCGCCGCTCGAGGTCAGCACGCCGAGGAAGTTGAAGAAGCCGGACCAGATAACGGCGAATTCCGCCGGCATGGAACGGGTGTAGATCACCGTGGCGACGGCATTGGCCGTATCATGGAAACCGTTGACGAACTCGAAGCCGAGCGCGATGAGCAGTGCAAGGCCTAGGAGAATCCAGGGAACGGCGACTGCGGTTGTCAGGTCGCGGCCGAGTGCATAAGCGACATATCCAAGGCCGCAGACCAGAACGAGCGCGAACAGCGGCAAGAACCACTTGTTGGCCGAATTCGAACTGTGGAGCGGGTGGGAAGCGTCGCTATGAACCTGGCTGGGGGCAATATCGGCCATGGCATAGTTCCTTATTCCGTTTTGCAAATTTGCCTTTTGTTAATAAATCCGCCGCGTGAAGCTCTCATGACGCCCCGACTGAACCGCCCGTAAGCCACTGATGCTGGGCGATATTGACGGTGATGCGCCTGGTACCGTCGCCTCCATAATAGATGCCGCGTTGCGATCCCAAGCGGCTGACGATGGTTGTCTACGCAATGACAAAAGCGCGCCCCGAGCGAATAAATCCTTCCCGCCTGGACATCCGACGCTAAGTTCGGTCATCTCACACCCGCGCGGAGTCTTGGAAGACATGTCATCGACCGACCTGCTGCTGACCTTCAACACCGGCTCCTCGACCGTTAAGATCGGCATCTTCGCGATAGACGGCCCCAAGGCGCGGCGCATCGGCAAGGGCGTGATCGATTTCCGCGCCGAACCGCTGTCGCTCGGCCTGACGAAAGCATCGCAGATAGTCGAGATGCCGTTGAAGGCCGCGGTGACCGAAGATCTGCACGGCGTCATCGATGAGACCTTCGCGCTTCTCGCCGATCATTTCGACATGACCGCCGCGCGCGCCGCCGGCCACCGCGTCGTCCATGGCGGCGACCGGTTTACCAAAGCGATCGCGCTCGACGCCGCCGCAATCGATGCCATCGATGCGCTGACCCCGCTTGCGCCCTTGCACCAGCCGCGGGCGCTGCGTTTCATCCGCGCCCTCAAGCATCTGAAACCGCATCTTGCCCATATCGCCTCCTTCGATACCGCCTTCCATGCCACGCAGGACGATCTCGTTCGCCGCTTCGCCATTCCCCGCGCGCTGCATGACGAGGGCATCAAGCGCTACGGCTTCCACGGCCTCTCCTACAAATTCATCGCCGGCGAGCTTCGCCGCAAGGCGCCGCACCCGGCAAAGGTGGTCGTCGCCCATCTCGGCAGCGGCGCCAGCCTCTGCGCATTGGATAACGGCGTCAGCCGCGATTGCAGCATGGGCTTTTCGACGCTGGATGGCATCCCGATGGCGACGCGTCCGGGCTGGCTCGATCCCGGCGTCATCCTGCATCTGGCCGGTCAGAGGAAGCAGTCCTTCGAGGAGATCGAAGACCTGCTCTATCATCGCAGCGGCCTGCTCGGCGTCTCCGGCATCACTGCCGATACGCGCGAGCTGTTGAAGGACAGCCGGCCGGAGGCGCGCCAGGCGATCGAGCTATTCACGCTGCGCATTGCCGGCGAAATCGGCCGCATGGCGGCAACGCTTGGTGGCCTTGACGCCATCGTCTTCACCGCCGGCATCGGCGAGCATCAACCGGAGATCCGCGCAGGTGTGACCAAGCGGCTGTCCTGGCTTGGCCTTGCAACCGACGAAAAGGCCAATGCTGCCAATGATTTCACCATCAGCACGCGGGAAAGCCGCATCGCCGCCCATGTCATCGCCACCGATGAGGAACAGACCATCGCCGAGGAGGCGCTGTCCGTTCTTCGCAGTGACTGATCCAGATCAACAGCATTCCGGCATCCGCCGGTAGAATTGACGTTGAAGACGTTCTCGAACGGGAGAAACCCATGGAAAAGCATGTCTCGACCGCTGCCCTTACCGATGCCGAACTCACCCTGATCGACCGCTATTGGCGCGCCGCCAATTATCTCTCCATCGGCCAAATCTATCTGCTGACCAATCCGCTGTTGCGCGAGCCGCTGAAACCAGAGCACATCAAGCCCCGCCTGCTCGGCCATTGGGGCACGACACCCGGCCTCAACTTTATCTATGCACATCTGAACCGTCTCATCCGCGCCCGCGATCTCGACATCATCTATATGTGCGGCCCCGGCCATGGCGGGCCGGGCATGGTCGCCAACACCTATCTCGAAGGCATCTACAGCGAGATCTATCCCGATATTTCCGAGGATGCAGAGGGCATGCGCAAGCTCTTCCGGCAATTCTCCTTCCCCGGCGGCATTCCGAGCCACGCGGCACCCGAGACACCGGGCTCGATCCACGAGGGCGGCGAACTCGGTTACGCCCTCGTCCATGCCTATGGCGCCGCCTTCGACAATCCCGATCTGATCGTTGCCTGCGTCATCGGCGACGGCGAAGCCGAAACCGGGCCACTGGCTGCGAGCTGGCATTCCAACAAGTTTCTGAACCCTGCCCGCGATGGCGCCGTGCTGCCGATCCTGCATCTGAACGGCTACAAGATCGCCAATCCGACCATTCTTGGCCGCGCCAGTCACGAGGATTTGCAGAGCCTCTTTGAAGGCTACGGCTATGAGCCCTTCTTCGTCGAGGGTCACGAGCCACGCGATATGCACCAGCAGATGGCCGCAACCTTCGACAGGGTCTTCGACCGCATTCGCGAAATCCAGGAGGAAGCCCGCAATGGCAAGGCGCCCGATATCTGCCCGCGCTGGCCGATGATCGTGCTACGCAGCCCGAAGGGCTGGACAGGACCGAAGGAAGTCGACGGCAAGAAGGTCGAAGGCTTCTGGCGCGCCCACCAGGTGCCGGTCTCCAACTGCCGCGAGAATGAAGGGCATCGCAAGATCCTCGAGGACTGGATGCGCAGCTATGATCCGAAAGACCTGTTCGGCAGCGACGGCCGGCTGAAACCCGAGCTGCGGGCGCTCGCCCCTGTCGGCGAGCGCCGCATGGGCGCCAATCCGCACGCCAATGGCGGTTTGCTGCGCAAGGAACTCGATGTTCCCGATATCCGCGACTATGCGGTCGATATCGGCAAGCACGGTAGCGCCATGGTGCAGTCGACGGAAATCCTCGGTCACTACTTGCGCGACACGATGAAGCGCAACGCCGATGCCGCCAACTTCCGCATCTTCGGCCCCGACGAGACGGAATCGAACCGCCTCGGCAGCGTCTTCGAAGTCACCGACCGTGTCTGGATGGAGGGTATCGAACCCTACGACGTCCACTTGTCCCGGGATGGACGTGTGATGGAGGTGCTGAGCGAACATCTTTGCCAGGGCTGGCTGGAAGGCTACCTGCTGACTGGCCGGCACGGCCTGTTCTCCTGCTACGAGGCCTTCATCCACATCATCGATTCCATGTTCAACCAGCACGCCAAATGGCTGAAGGTGACGCGGGAACTTGAGTGGAGAAAGCCGATCTCGTCGCTGAATTACCTGCTGACCTCGCATGTCTGGCGTCAGGACCACAACGGCTTCAGCCATCAGGACCCCGGTTTCGTCGACCTCGTCGCCAATAAGAAGGCCGATATCGTCCGCATCTACCTGCCGCCGGATGCCAACACCCTGCTTTGGGTCGGCGACCATTGCCTGCGCACCTATGACCGCATCAATGTCATCGTCGCCGGCAAGCAGCCGGAGCCGCAATGGCTATCGATGGACGAGGCGGTGAAACATTGCGAGGCCGGCATCGGCATCTGGCACTGGGCGAGCAACGAGGACGACACCATCCTGCCTGATCTCGTCATGGCCTGCGCCGGCGACGTGCCGACCATGGAGACGCTTGCTGCCGTCGACCTGCTGCGTAAGGCAATTCCGGAACTGAAGATCCGCGCCGTCAACGTCGTCGATCTCCTCGCACTGCAATCCAGGGATCAGCATCCGCACGGCCTGACCGACGAGGCATTCGATGCGATCTTCACCGCCGACAAGCCAGTCATTTTCGCCTATCACGGCTATCCCTATCTCATCCACCGCCTGACTTATAAACGCACCAACCACCGCAACTTCCACGTCCGCGGCTTCATCGAGGAAGGCACGACGACCACACCCTTCGACATGACCGTCCTCAACGAACTCGACCGCTTCCACCTCGCCATCGAAGCGATCGAGCGCGTGCCGGGCCTGAAGGAAAAAGCAGGAGAAGCGCTCGCCGCCTTCCGTGGCAAGCTTGCGGAACATCACGACTATGTCCGCGAATATGGTGAGGACATGCCGGAGGTACGGAACTGGACATGGCCGATGGCGTGAAGCGAAAACCAAACGGAATCGCACGGAACTGGTCGGCGGAGATCATCCGGCGGAAGCGATGGTCAAGCGAAGTCTAAAGTTGGTGAAAACCCTCGGCGCACTGTTCCTGCAAGACCGCATCGTAGGCTATGTGTCTCGGGCAAGCTTCAAGGCCGTCGACCGAGGAAACGACATGAAAAGTTTCGCTGCCACGCTTACCGCCGCCCGGCTGGAAAAGGCGCTCGCCTTCTACATGACGCCCGAAGCCCAGCGCGATGGCTCAGACGATGCCGTCAAATCAGCTGAGCAACGAGACGCATACGAGACCCGCGCCGGCGAACGCGCCCGTAACACGGAAGACGGCGTCGAAGCCTGGTAAGACGATGCCCTCCGGGCGTCCTCGCGGATGCCTGTCCGCGAACGTGTCGCACCTGGAGTGCCGGAACCCTATGCACGTTCGAGCCGGACTTTTTCCTTCATGCGCCAGACCCGCGGCGTTTCTCCGGTGTATTTAACGAAGAAGCGCGAGAAATAGCCTGGGTCGGCAAAGCCGAGTCGAAATCCGATCTCCTGAACGCTGCCCAGTGTAAAAACCAGTTGGCGTTTCGCCTCTTCGACGAGTTTGCCGGCGATCAATTCATGCGGCGTGTTGCCGGTCATCGTCCGGACGATGCGGGTGAGATGCGTCGGCGAAAGCCCAAGCTCCCTGGCGTAGAAGGACGCGGGTTTGTGTGATCGGAAATGTTGCTGAATGAGCTCGCTCAGCATGTCCATCCGCCGCTCGTTCTCGTTGGGCGGAAGTTCGTGCGCATTCCCCTCATGGGAAATCCTCGCCGTCAGCCGCAGCGCCAGGGCGACATAGGCGGCCAAGGCCTCGTTGCGGCCGCTGCGGCGATTTTCGAATTCGTCGCCCAGCCGCTTCAACGTCTGCATCACATAGACGGCCTCGGCATGATCGGGATCGAGCGGCGTCAGATGCGGCCCCGCCAGCCATTCGCCGAGCTGGCTTCGATCGCCGGGCGGATGGCTGAGATGGGATCTCAACAGGGTGATCACCAGGCCGTCGATATCGCGTGAAAAACGAAAGCCGTGATTGAGCCCGGGCGGCACGGTGATGATCGCCGGCGGAAGGATGGCATGGCTCTTTTCGCCGAAGATCGCATCGCCCGAACCGCTTTCGATGTACAATATCTGAAAGAAACTCTCGTGACGATGCGGGCTAATCTCCCATTGATGCAAACTGCTGCGGGAGCGAATAGTTTCGCAATGCACCCAAAAATCCGGCTCTCGCCCGGTCTTTTCGCCGTAGAGTTCATAGGTAGGGATATGTTTGCTCATGGGGCTCCGTGAGAATTCTCCCGATCCAATGTTCGATTAGTGCAATTTTTAGGTTGGAATGTCCATTGCTGCGGCAAGCGCGGCAAGGCAGAATCTGGCAAAACGCAAAAATGCAGGGAGGAAGCATTTGCGAACTCAGGTCGCCATCATCGGTTCGGGACCATCCGGCCTGCTGCTCGGCCAGCTTCTGACCGAAGCCGGCGTCGACAATGTCATTCTCGATCGTGTGAACAAGGATTACATCCTCAGCCGGGTTCGCGCCGGCGTTCTGGAGGAAGGCACCGTCGGGCTGCTGGATCAGGCCAAATCAGGCGCGAGGCTGCATTCCGAAGGCCTGCCGCATGACGGCTTCTCACTGACCTTCGACGGACGCGACCATCGCATCGACCTTCACGAATTGACCGGCGGCAGGCGTGTCACCGTCTACGGACAGACCGAAGTGACGCGCGATCTCATGGAGCGGCGCGAAGAAAGCGGCTCCCCGTCGATCTACGATGCCGTCGATGTCGCGCCGCATGACTTCGACGGCCATTCTCCTTTCGTCACCTATGTGAAAGACGGCGTTGCCAAGCGCATCGATTGTGACTTCATCGCCGGCTGCGACGGGTTTCACGGCGCCAGCCGCAAGACCGTTCCGGAGCGGGCGATCAGGAGTTTCGAGAAGGTCTATCCCTTCGGCTGGCTGGGGGTCCTTGCCGACGTGGCGCCTGTCAGCCATGAGCTGATCTACGCCAACCATCCAAGGGGCTTTGCGCTTTGTTCGATGCGCTCGGCCACCCGCAGCCGCTACTACATCCAATGTGCGCTCGACGAGAAGATCGGGGACTGGAGCGACGACCGTTTCTGGGACGAGTTGAGACGGCGGCTGCCGACGCATCATGCCGAAGCATTGGCGACCGCGCCGTCCTTCGAGAAATCGATTGCGCCGCTGCGCTCCTTCGTCGCCGAACCGATGCGTTTCGGCCGGCTTTTCCTGGTCGGCGACGCCGCCCATATCGTCCCGCCGACCGGCGCCAAGGGATTGAACCTCGCCGCCAGCGACGTCCATTATCTTTTCTCCGGGCTGATCGAGCATTACCGTGAAGGCTCGAATAGTGGCATCGACGCTTACTCGCAGAAGGCGCTCGCGCGTGTATGGAAAGCCGTGCGGTTTTCCTGGTGGATGACGACGATGATGCATCGTTTTCCGGATACCGGTGATTTCGACCAGAAGATCCAGGAGGCGGAACTCGACTATCTCACCCATTCCCGCGCCGCCTCGACAGCGCTCGCGGAGAATTATGTGGGATTGCCATTCTGAGACGAGGATAGTTCCGCATCCCACACTCATAATCGTTTGGCCATGGATTACGGCATTTATTTCATTTTACATCACCATTTCGCATGACAAGCTAACGCTCAATTTTGAGCGGCTAGCGAATACGGCGCGGGAGTGCGCCAAAAAGGGAGAGAGAGAATGAAGAAGCTATTTCTGGCCGCCGTTGCGGCCGTCGTGCTCAGCGGCACGGCCTATGCAGACACCATCAAGGTCGGCGTCATCGGCCCGTTCTCCGGTCCGTTCGCGCTGCAGGGCAAGAACTTCAAGGCCGGCATCGACGCCTATATGGCGGTCAACGGCAACACGGTCGGCAGCGATACGGTCGAGATCGTCTATCGCGACGTGCCGCAGGCCGACCCCGCCCAATCCAAGGCGCTGGCGCAGGAACTGATCGTCAAGGAAAAGGTCCAGTATCTTGCCGGCTTCTACTTCACGCCCGATGCCATGGCGGTCACGCCGATCCTGAAACAGGGCAATGTGCCGATGGTCATCATGAACGCCGCCACCTCGGCGATCGTCACCAAGAGCCCGCTCGTCGTCCGCACCTCGTTTACCACCTGGCAAACTTCGACGCCGATTGCCAAGGTCGCCTTCGACGCCGGCGTCAAGAAGGTGATTTCCGTCGTCAGCGATTACGGCCCCGGCATCGACGCCGAGAACGCTTTCAAGGCCGGCTTCGAAAAGGCCGGCGGCCAGGTGGTCGAGGCGATCCGCATGCCGCTTGCGACCAACGACTTCAGCCCGATCATGCAGCGCATCATGGATTCCGGAGCGGAGGGCGTGTTCGCCTTCCTGCCCTCCGGTCCGACGACGCTCGGCTTCGTCAAGGCTTACAACGACAATGGCCTGAAGGCTGCCGGCATCAAGTTCTTCGCGCCGGGTGACCTGACGCAGGAATCCGATCTGCCGGCGCTCGGCGATGCCGCACTCGGCATCCAGACGACCTTCCACTATGCCGTGTCGCACGATTCTCCTGAGAACAAGGCTTTCGTCGAGGCGGCGACCAAAGCGATCGGCAACAAGGCCGAACTTTCCTTCCCCTCAGTCAGCGCCTATGACGGCATGTATGTCATCTACAAGATGATCGAGGCGACGGGCGGCAAACAGGATGCTGAGAAGGCCGTCGATGCGGTCAAGGGCCTTGCCTGGACGAGCCCGCGCGGCCCGGTTTCGATCGATCCGGAAAGCCGTCACATCACGCAGAACATCTATCTGCGCGAAGTGACGAAAGCCGATGACGGGACCTACATCAACAAGGAGATCCAGACTTTCGAGAAGCAGGGCGATCCGGGCCTGGCGGCCGTCAAGTAACATCGAGTGTCAAGACAGGTGACGGGCTTGGCCTGCGATCAGGCCGAGCCCGTCGCTTGGAAGCAAGGTATTTCCATGCAGACAGTCTTCAGCATAGCCGTCGACGCTCTTGCCTATGGCATGGTGCTGTTCGTGATCTCGATTGGCCTTTCGGTGACCATGGGGCTGATGCGTGTCGTCAACCTCGCCCATGGCGCTTTCGCGATGATCGGCGGCTATATCGCCTCCTATGTCGCCCGCGACCTTGGCCTTGGTTATGCCGCGGCGGTCATCGCCGCCGTTGTCATCACCATCATCGTCGCCATTCCGATCGAGCGTTTTCTCTACCGCCGGATCTATGGCGCGCCGGAACTGACCCAGGTGCTGATGACCATCGGCATCACCTTCTGCGTCATCGGCATCGCCAATTATGTCATGGGGCCGACGCTGAAGACCATACCGCTTGCCGGTGCACTGCAGGGGTCAGCCGATCTCGGCTTCCGCACCATTCCCGTTCACCGGCTTTTCGTCATCCTCTGCGGCTTGGTCGTGGCGCTCGCCCTCTGGTTTGCGATCGACAGGACCAGCTTCGGCGTCAAGCTGCGCGCCTCCGTCGATGATGCGGCAATGGCTGCGGCACTCGGTGTGCGCACCGAGATCATCTATGCGGTGAGCTTTGCCGTTGCCGTCGGGCTTGCCGCCTTCGGTGGCGTGGTCGGCGCCGAACTCCTGCCCGTCGAACCCTATTACGCGCTGCGCTACATGGTGACCTTCCTGGTCGTCGTCTCCGTCGGCGGCGCGGGCTCCATTCCAGGTGCACTGATCGCCTGTCTGCTGCTGGGCGCGATCGATACCACAGGACGGTATCTGATGCCTGAATTCGGCGAATTCTTCTTCTATCTCGCCGTGATCGCAATCATCTGCGTCTTCCCGCGCGGCCTTGCCGGAAGGGCGAAATAAGATGGCGCTTGTCATGAACAACGAAAACGAAGGTTTCCAGCATCGGCGCGGGTTTATCGGCCGCGATCTTATCGGAATAGCGGTCATCTTAGCCGTTGCCGCGATCGGCTATTTCGCCTTCCCCGATAATCTCGCACTTTTGACCCGGATGATCACGATCGCGCTGCTCGTCCTGTCTCTCGATCTCGTGACCGGTTATTGCGGCGTCGCAACGCTCGGCCATGCAGCACTTTTCGGCTCCGGCGCCTATGCCGCCGGGATCCTGTCGGCGCATTACGGCATCAATGACCCGCTGTTGATGATGCTGGCCGGCATTGCCGGTGGCGCGGTTGCCGGGTTGCTCTGCGGCGCCATCATCCTGCGTGCGCATGGACTGCCGCAGCTGGTGCTGTCGATTGCGCTGATCAACCTCTTCCATGAATTCGCCAACAAGGCCTCGTCATGGACAGGCGGCAGCGACGGACTTTCCGGCATCGCGCCGGACCCGGTCTTCGGTCTCTTCGAATTCGATCTCTACGGTCACACCGCCTTCTTCTTCGGAATGGCGCTGCTGCTGATCGTCTTCGTGCTGCTGAGGGTCCTGGTTCGCTCGCCCTTCGGCATGCTCTGCCGCGCCATCAAGCAGGACCCGCTGCGCATCCGCGCCATGGGCGCCTCGCCGAAGGCAGCTCTCATCAGGATGTACGCGATCTCCGGCGCCGTTGCCGGTGTCGGCGGCGCCTTGAACGCGATTTCGACACAGGTCGTCGGCCTCGACAGCCTGTCTTTCACGCAGTCGGCCGAAGCGCTGGTCATGCTAGTGCTCGGCGGCACCGGTTCTCTCTTCGGAGCACTTTCCGGCACTCTCATCTTCATGCTCTTCGAGGACTATGTCTCCGCCGCCAATCCCTTCCATTGGCTGACCATGGTCGGCGCGCTGCTGATCGCCGTCGTGCTCTTTGCGCCGAAAGGTCTCTATGGCACGGCCGCAGCCTTCGTTGGCCGCCGCAGGGAGCAGCGCTGATGAGCCCGGTCTTCGAAGTCGCCAATCTCAAGAAAGCCTTCGGCGGCCTGGCCGTCACCAATAATGTCTCGCTCACGATGTCGCCTGGCGATCGCATCGCGCTGATCGGCCCGAACGGCGCCGGCAAGACCACCTTCGTCAACCTCGTGACCGGCAATCTATCGCCCGATTCCGGCGAGGTTCGTCTCGGCGGCGAGGTGGTGACGAAGGTCGATGCGATCGGCAGGGTCAGACGCGGCCTTGTCCGCTCCTTTCAGGTGACGCGGCTCTTCCAGGACATGACGCCGGCCGAACATGTGGGACTTGCCGTCCTTCAGCGCGATGGAAAGACCGGGCACATGTTCGGCAATTTCCTGCGCATGCCCGATGTCATGGCCGAGGTCGATGATCTCCTTGGAAAACTCGGACTGGCTTTCCTGATGCATCGCAAGGTCAGCGAAATCGCCTATGGCCAGCAGCGACTTCTCGAGATCGCCGTGGCGCTGGCGCTGAAGCCGAAAGTGCTGTTGCTCGACGAGCCGGCAGCCGGCGTGCCGCAGAGCGATACCGGCCGCATCGAGCAGGCGCTCGCCGATCTGCCCGCCGATCTCGCTGTGCTGATGATCGAACACGACATGGATCTCGTCTTCCGTTTTGCCAAACGCGTCATCGTGCTTGCATCAGGCACGATCATCTTCGATGGCCTGCCGGAAGACGTCACCAAGGATGCGCGCGTGCGCGAGGCCTATCTCGGGAGCTATGCCAATGCCAGCCCTGTCGCTTGAGGTCGAGAATCTGTCGGCCGGATATGGGCCGACGAGAGTGCTCGAAGGCATTTCCTTCTCCGTGCCGGCAGGCGCCCGGCTTGCCGTGCTCGGCCGCAATGGCATGGGCAAGACCACGCTGCTCGCGACGCTTGCCGGGCAGACCAGGCGATACGAGGGCAGCATCCGCCTCGGCGATTCGGATGTCACGACGGCACCGAGCGCTGCACGCGCGCATAAAGGCCTCGGATATGTGCCGCAGGCACGCTGCGTCTTCCCGACGCTGACGGTCGAAGAAAATCTCTTCGTCGGCTTGAAGGCGCGACCGAAGACGGCGCTGGAGGAAGCCTATTCGATGTTCCCGCGCCTGAAGGAGCGCCGCCGCAACCTCAGCAGCCAGCTTTCCGGCGGCGAGCAGCAGATGCTCTCCACGGCTCGCACCATTCTCGGTCGCCCCTCCGTCCTGCTGCTCGACGAACCGCTGGAGGGCCTGGCACCCGTTATCTGCGAGGAACTGATGGCGGCCTTCACCGACCTCGCCAAGACGGGAGACATGACCATCCTGCTGGTCGAGCAGCGCATCCAGAGCGCGCTCGATTTCGCCGATCAAGTCGTCATTCTCGAACGCGGCAGACTGGCCTGGACCGGAACGCCGGAAAATCTCACCAGGGATCACGAGGCTGTCGAAAGCCTGCTCGGGGTCGGCGGCCTGCATTGATGGGATGGTCGGCAGAAGCTCAGGCTCTGCTGATCGGTCCCATTCCGTCTTCAAGGTTGCTCTTGGCGCGCCGAGCAATTCATGCAGTATATCGTCATGACGACGTCATGATTGAGCGGTCATTATTATCATGCCCGAAAGTTTTCCGCTGGCCGAATTGATGGATCGCCTGAAAAGGCGAGAAACACCATGATCGATGAAGCGGCAGCAACGTAAGACCAGACGCAAATCCTGGTTCATAAACAGGATCGACGTCCGAGCCGCTTTCTTTACTTGAATGCTTGAGGTGTACCCGATCGAAATCTGTTGGATTGACGGGCGGAATTGCTCTACCGCTGCATCAATTTCGGTTGCCAGATACCCGATAGGGTTGCATAGTCGAATTGAACATCACACGGGAGGTAGAAATGGCAAACCACAAGCCGGTCGCAGGTGACGTATACTTGCCTGTTTTCGATATCAACGACCCGATTAGCGGTGACATCCTCGAAAATACCAGTTCCACCGATATCGACGGAGATGCAGTACGCCTCAATTTCGTGAATGGACAGCGCATTCCGCAACCGGCCAATGGATCCCCGGCCACAAGCACGACGATCGAAGGAGAGTATGGTACGCTCACCGTTTACTCCGACGGCAGCTACACCTACGCGCTCGATCACTCCAACCCGGTGGTCGCAGCGCTCGGACCGGGAGATGAGCTGGTCGAAAAATTCACCTTCAAGATATCAGACGGCAAAGGCGCCACCGACGTCGGCGCGTTCAGTATCGCAATAGATCTGCCGGAACGCGACGATGTGTTCGCCAACTTCGAGGATGTTGGCCAAAGTGACTTCCCAACTGGTTACAAAGGCTTCGATTGGGGCGCCTGGTACGATGGTGACGACGCTTCTGTGCGGGAGGAAGCGGATGGCAACCACTATCTGGGAGGAGGCGTGTTCTGGACACCCATCCAAGCCGCCGATGGCGGCAACTTTCAGATCGAGCAATTCAGTGTCGCAAACGGCACATCGGACTATGACAACGTTCTGACGATCGAAGGTAAGCTGGACGGCGATACCGTATTCTTGGTCACGGTCAACGTCACCGCCGACAGCATTCATGACCCGCAAGTGATCGATCTCAGCGCCTACGGCGAAATCGACTCTCTCGTGCTCGACACCGAACCCGTCATCAACGAAACGAGCGGCCCGGATTATTACGGCGCGCAATACGACAACTTTCATTTCATCGTTTGATGGATGGGGAAAGGGCGCCGCATCACCGAAATCTGTGCGCCTTCACCGACTGCGCTCTGCGGCGCCTATCTGGGTACCAATTTCTTGCGATAGCTGACGGGCCTGGATCTTGCTAGCATTGGATCGTGCGAGGAGGCACGGTTATGCTGGGATGGAGGAAATGATGCAGCCAGTCGGGATGAGGTTAGCGGCGGTCATGTTCTCGCTCGCCGTATGGGCTATTATTATCGCTGTCGCATCCCACCTTTGGGCGACGAAGATGCCTCTGTTGCTCCTGACGCTCTACAGATAGGCCTGTCCTCGGCGTTGGCGGAAATGCCGCAGATCAGGGACGAACTGGTTTTGTCCCCTCGCCGCGACGTTTGGCGCTGCCACCAATGTGCTATCACGGTCGTCGGGACCAGCTCAAAATCGAGCCGGAAAAATCGCCAATTCTGCAATGAGAAGATGGTAGCGGAGGAGGGATTTGAACCCCCGACACAAGGATTATGATTCCTCTGCTCTGACCTACTGAGCTACTCCGCCACTGGTCAACGATACCCGCTCGCGAAGCGATGCCGGTTCGTGGGATGAGCGGCTTATAAGGTGCGCTTCGGCTTTGTGTCAAGCGCATGAATCGAGAAAAACGGTGGGCTTTGCCGGCCGTCGTTACCTATGGGTTTCAGGCGGCGACGGGGCTGGCCAAAAGGGCCTTCAGGCAGGCTTCCGCCGAAGGTTCACGCTCGGAGCGTTCGATGAAACCGCCGCCGAAGACGCGGGCGTTGTCGCCGGGCGCCGAATAAAGCGCGCAGGCCTGGCCGGGCGCGATACCCGCCTCGCCGACCGTCAGGTCGACATAGGTGCCTATTGCATCAATATGCAGGACGGCGGGCGCCGGCGCCCGTGTCGAGCGGACCTTGGCGTAGCAGGCAAAGCCCTTGCCGGCGGCGGCTTCCGCAAGCGTCTCGTCGCCCAGCCAGTTGACATCACGCAGGTAGACGCGGTGCGTTTCCAGCGCCTCTTTCGGCCCGACGATGACGCGGCGCGAGCGGGCGTCGAGAAAGACGACGTAGAGCGGCTCGCCGGTGGCGATGCCGATGCCGCGACGCTGGCCAATCGTAAAGTGCAGGATGCCTTCATGGCTACCGAGCACGCGGCCATCGAGATGGACGATCTCACCGGCAAGCGCCGCATTCGGCTTCAGCTTGGTGATGACGTCGGAATATTTGCCCTGCGGCACGAAGCAGATGTCCTGGCTGTCGGCCTTCTTGGCAACGACGAGGCCCATCTCTTCGGCGAGCCTGCGGGTCTCGGCCTTCGGCAGACCGCCCAGAGGAAAGCGGAGATAATCGATCTGTTCCTGTGTCGTGGCAAAGAGGAAATAGCTCTGGTCGCGGTCGGCATCGGCCGGGCGAAAAAGCGCGCGGCGGCCGGGATTGTCCGGCGAAGGATTCCGTCCCGAGCGGATATAGTGGCCGGTCGCCAGCGCATCGGCGCCAAGCTCCTTGGCGGTCGCCAGAAGATCGGCGAATTTGACGGTCTGGTTGCAGGAAACGCAAGGGATCGGCGTTTCGCCCGCCACATAGCTTTCGGCGAAGGGGTTGATCACCGTCTCGCGGAAACGCTTTTCGTAATCGAGCACGTAATGCGGGATGCCGAGCGTTTCACAGACGCGGCGCGCATCGTCGATATCCTGGCCGGCGCAGCAGGAGCCGGCACGGTGAACGGCGGCGCCATGATCGTAAAGCTGCAGCGTAATGCCGAGCACATCATAACCCTGCTGTTTGAGAAGGCCGGCGACGACGGATGAATCGACGCCGCCCGACATGGCGACGACGACGCGGGTCTCTTCCGGCTTCTTGTCAAAATCCAGTGTGTTCAACGATGGTGCCAATTCTGCGCGGTCACGATCCGCCCTTGCGCTGCAATTGCGGCGGATTGCTGATCTCCGGCGGGATCGGCCGCCGTCTCTCGATGAGGCACCGATATAGAAAGGATTGCCCTTGGGCGCAAGGGGCAGCATTCAGGCAGCAATATTTCGCATTCCCGCGTGAAGAGAAGGCGCAGCCGAGGCCGCGCCCTCGAGCGGGGGTGCGGCTCAGGTGCCGATCAGCTTGTTGCAGGCGAATGCAATGCCCGGATTGGCGATGATGGCGGTTACGAGCGCCAGTCCGATCATCGAGAATGAAAAGCGTTTCATAAAACATCCTCCTTTCCAGCCCACGACAATTATGCGGCTTCGCCCGCCTTTCTCAAAATGACGAATGCTTGATGGCATCCGGCGGCATGCCTTTCCTCGGACGCCACTCCCAGCTGTCGCTTAAGCGCTTCTATCTGCGAGACGAAGCGGCCTTCAGCGCACGGCCGTCGATCAGCGCCTCCGCCTCGTGCTGCGGCATCGGCCGGCCGAGCAGATAACCCTGCACCTCACTGAAGCCCTCCGCGCGCAGCTTCTGCAACTGCTCTTCCGTCTCGATCCCTTCGGCCAGCGTCGTCGCGTTAAAGCCGGAGCCGATGCCGACGACGGCGCGCACGATGGCGAGATTGCCGGCATCAGTCTCGATGCCCGAAACGAAACTGCGGTCGAGCTTGATCTTGTCGAAGGGGAAGGACCTGAGATAACTCAGCGACGAATAACCGGTGCCGAAATCATCGATGGCGATGCGGACGCCGAGCGCCTTCAATGCGCGGAGCCGCGGCAAGCTTTGGTCGGCATCAGTCAAGAATACGGACTCGGTGATTTCGATTTCAAGGCGGTCGGCAGTGAGACCCGTCTCGTCGAGCGCCGCGACCACTGTCGAAAGCAGGCTCGCATGCCGAAACTGGCTGACGGAGAGATTGACGGCGATCCTCAGATGCACGGGCCAGCCGCCCGCCGCGCGGCAGGCTTCCCGGATCACCCAGTCGCCGATCGGCACGATAAGGCCGGTTTCCTCGGCGAGCGGAATGAATTCCATCGGCGCCACCAGCCCGCGCTCGGGATGGCGCCAGCGGATCAACGCTTCGAAGCCGCCGATGCCGTCATTGTCGAGCTGCACGATCGGCTGATAGTGCAGCTCGAACTGGCGCTTCTCCAGCGCTTCCCACAGCTCGGCGGTCATGACGTGCCGGCGTTGGGCGGCAAGCCGCATCTCCGTCTCGTAGAAACGGTAAATCGAGCGTCCGCTCTCCTTGGCGGCATAGAGCGCCAGATCCGCATGCCGCATCAGCACATCCGCGTCGCCGGCATGGTCGGGCGCCAAGGCAATGCCGACGCTACAGGTGACATGCTCCCGGGCACCGTCGAGATCGAAGGCATGGCTAAGAGTTTGCAGCAGCCGCTGCGCAAAACGCCCTGCCCGCTCCGGTTCGTCGAGCTCCAGTACGACGGCGAATTCGTCGCCGCCGAGGCGGGCGACGAGATCACCCTCCCCCGCCAGCTGAAGCAGCCGCTCCGACACCTGACAAAGCAGCGCGTCGCCGGCGGCATGTCCCTTGCTGTCGTTGATATGCTTGAAGTGATCGACGTCGATATAGAGCAGCGCGATCGCGCTGTCGGCGGTCGCTTCGACCGCCCGCTGGTTGATATGTTCGGAAAATGCCGCCCGGTTCGGCAGGCCGGTGAGCGGATCACGCGTGGCGAGATGGGCAAGCTTTGCCTCGACGGCGCGCTCCTCCGTCACGTCCTGCGAGATGCCGAGCAGATAACGCGGCGCATGGCCCTCCGGCGTCGGCAGGGCGCGTTTGACGGTGCGCAGGATGCGCGGCACGCCATCGGCGCGCTGCATCGTCTCCTCGAAGCTGATCGCCGCATTGGCTTCGAAGGCCCGGCGGTCCTGCTCGCGAAAGGCGTCTGTCTGACTGGGGGGAAACAGCGACCGATCGGTTCGGCCGACCACGTGTTCCGCCCTCATGCCGACGATGTCGCCGCAGGCCTCGTTGAAGAGAACGTAAAGCCCGTCCGCTTCCATGTCCTTGACGAAGACGCCGACCGGCAGGTTGTCGACGATGCTGTCGAGAAGCGAGCGCGTATCGCTCATCTGGCGTCTGGCGGCGTTGACCTCGCTGCGATCCTGCACGATCGCCAGGATTGCGGCCCGGCCCTCGAAACGCACTTCTCGGCCATAGGTCAGCACTTCGAAGGTCTCGCCGCTTGCCTTGAGGTGAACCCAGCGTTCCGCCTTTTCCATGTCGGTACGGCCGCTGACGGCGTCACTCATCCGTTCCCGCTCATGCTCAGGGCGGATATCCAGAACCGTCATGCGCCGGTACTCGTCCGCGCCATAGCCGTAAAGTGCTGCCGCCGCTTCGTTGACGATGAGAAAGCGCAGCGATACCGGATCATAGACCCACATCGGCGACGGATGCGTTGCAAACAATGACCGGAAGTCGTCATTCGGTGCTTCGGTCTGCTCGGTCTTCTGCAAGGGGGCCATGGAAATTCGCGTGCGGTTGATGCCGATGACAGGGATATACTGGGAAAAGTTGAATAAAATCAGAATCATACTCAGGGTTAAACTTTAGGCTTTCGCCTTCAGAATGTGCAAAAGCGGCGGTTTGCCATCGCGATCTCGGTCCTCGATAAAATATTTGAGGCACCATGGAACAATTCGCTCGATCGTACGTTCTTGGGCATCGAAGTCGCAATCGAATTGCTGAGGAGGGTTTCATGGGCAGGTTCGGCACGACGACGGATTACAGCAGGATCAGACACTGGATCGAGGAGCGCGGCGGCCATCCCGCCCGGATCAAGAACGCACCGGACAGCGAAACCGTCCGCGTCGATTTTTCCTCTGAAACGCAGGAAGAGATTTCCTGGGACGAATTCTTCCAGGGGCTCGACGGCAGCAGGCTCGCCTTCCTTCACCGCACGAAGGCTGAAGACGATGTCGCCCGTTTCGGCAAAATCCTCCGCCGGAAACGACGGCACCATTAAATTCATTGGTTCCTGACACGGAAAAAACCCGGCGCCGTTTCCCGCGCCGGGTTTTTCGTTCTTCCTTGATCGAGATCCAGAGAAGGAAACTCAGTCGATATTGAAGGTCAGCGGCTTTGCCTGGCGAACCGCCTGGTGGGCGGTCAACTCAGCAAGCACGGCGTCATCAACCTTACCATCGACATAGAGCAGCGCGATGGCGTCGCCGCCCTGCTTGTCACGGCCGAGCTGGAAGTTGGCGATGTTGACGCCGGCAGCACCAAGCGTCGTGCCGATGAAGCCGATCATGCCGGGAACATCGGTATTGGTGATGTAGATCATGTGCGAGCCGACATCGGCATCAAGGTTGATACCCTTGATCTGGATGAAGCGCGGCTTGCCGTCCGAAAACACCGTGCCGGCGACCGAGCGTGTCATGCTTTCGGTGGTCACCGTCAGCTTGATATAGCCGTCGAAGACGCCTGTCTTGTCGCGCTTGACCTCGGAAAGCACGATGCCCTTTTCCTTGATCATGATCGGCGCCGAAACCATGTTGACGTCGGCGACCTGCGGGCGGATGAGGCCGGCGAGCGCGGCGCTCGTCAGCGCCCGGGTGTTCATGTTGGCGGTGATGCCGTCATAGAGGATTTCGATTTCCTTGATCGGCTCTTCGGTGACTTGGCCGACGAAGGCGCCGAGAACGTCGGCAAGACGGATGAAGGGCTTCAGGATCGGCGCTTCCTCAGCCGTGATCGACGGCATGTTGATGGCGTTGGAAACCGCACCATTGACGAGGTAATCCGCCATCTGTTCGGCCACCTGCAAAGCGACGTTCTCCTGCGCCTCGGTCGTCGAGGCGCCGAGATGCGGCGTGCAGACGACGTTCGGCAGGCCGAAGAGCGGGCTTTCCTTGGCGGGCTCGACCTCGAACACGTCGAAGGCGGCACCCGCGACATGGCCGGACTTGATCGCTTCGGCAAGCGCTGCCTCATCGACCAGGCCGCCGCGGGCGCAGTTGATGATGCGCACGCCGGGCTTGGTCTTTGCCAGCGCTTCCTTGTTGAGGATGCCCCGCGTCTTGTCGGTCATCGGCACATGCAGCGTGATGAAGTCGGCGCGGGCGAAAAGCTCTTCCAGCTCGACCTTGGTGACGCCCATCTCCTCGGCGCGCTCCTTGGAGAGGAACGGATCGTAGGCGACGACGTGCATCTTCAGGCCGATGGCGCGGGCGCAGACGATCGAGCCGATATTGCCGGCGCCGATGACGCCGAGCGTCTTGCCCGTGATCTCGACACCCATGAACTTCGACTTCTCCCACTTGCCGGCCTGCGTCGAGGTATCGGCTGCCGGTAGCTGGCGGGCGACGGCGAACATCAGCGCGATCGCGTGTTCGGCCGTAGTGATCGAGTTGCCGAAGGGCGTGTTCATGACGATGATGCCGCGGCGCGAGGCGGCCGGGATATCGACATTGTCGACGCCTATGCCGGCACGGCCGACGACCTTGAGGTTCGTCGCCCCCTCGATGATCTTTTCCGTCACCTTGGTGGCGGAGCGGATGGCCAGGCCATCATACTTGCCGATGACTTCGAGCAGACGGTCTTTGTCCTTGCCGAGCTGCGGTTCGAAATCGACTTCGACGCCGCGGTCGCGAAAAATCTGGACGGCGGTTTCCGACAATTCGTCGGATACGAGAACGCGAGGTGCCATGAGGGCCTCCTTCAAAAGTGTTCAGCGATGAATAAAATCGGGAATGCTGGGCTCCGCCCTGTGGCGGAGCCGGATGCGATCGCCTCAGGCAGCAGCCTGGGTCAACTGCGCCTTCTGCGTTTCGAAGGCCCAGGAAAGCCAGGGCATCAGCTTCTGCATGTCGGATGCCTCGATCGTGGCGCCGGCCCAGATGCGCAGGCCGGATGGCGCGTCGCGGTAATGGCCGACGTCATAGGCGACACCTTCCTTTTCCAGCAGGCCGACCAGACCCTTGGCGAAATTCGCCTGGCCGTCGTCGTCAAGCGCTGCGATGTCCTTGTCGACGATCTTCAGGCAGACGGAGGTGTTGGAGGCCGTCTCCGCCTTGACGGCGAGATTGGCGATCCAGTCGTTTGCCGCAACGAAATCGTGGATGACCTTGGCATTGGCATCGGCACGCGCGATCAGCCCCTTGAGGCCGCCGAGTTGCTTGGCCCAGACAAGCGCATCGATATAGTCTTCGACGCAGAGCATCGACGGCGTGTTGATCGTCTCGCCCTGGAAGATGCCTTCCGTCAGCTTGCCGCCCGAGGTCATGCGGAAGATCTTCGGCAGCGGCCAGGCCGGGGTGTAGGTGACCAGACGCTCGACGGCGCGCGGCGAAAGAATGATGACACCGTGGGCACCCTCGCCGCCCAGAACCTTCTGCCAGGAGAAGGTGACGACGTCGAGCTTGGCGAAATCGAGTTCCTGTGCGAAAGCGGCCGAGGTGGCGTCGCAGATCGTCAGGCCCTTGCGGTTATCAGGGATGAAATCGGCGTTCGGCACGCGCACGCCCGAGGTGGTGCCGTTCCAGGTGAAGACGACATCACGGTCGAAATCGACGGCGGAGAGATCGGGAAGCTCGCCGTAACCGGCTTCGAGCTTGCGCACATCCTTGAGCTTCAGCTGCTTGACGACATCGGTGACCCAGCCGGCGCCGAAGCTTTCCCAGGCGAGCATATCGACGCCGCGTTCGCCGAGCAGCGACCAGAGCGCCATTTCGACGGCGCCGGTGTCGGATGCCGGAACGATGCCGATTCGGTAATCCGCCGGCACTTCGAGAATTTCACGGGTAAGGTCGATGGCCTGCTTGAGCTTGGCCTTGCCGACCTTCGCGCGGTGCGAACGGCCAAGGGCCGCGTCGGAAAGGGCTTCGAGCGACCAACCGGGGCGCTTCGAGCAGGGGCCAGAAGAAAAATGGGTATTGTGCGGACGGATGTCCGGCTTTGCGGTCTTCGCCATGATGCTATCCTCTCAGATAGAAAGCCCTTCGTTGGGGAAGGGTGTCCCGCCGCCGTGTGTATGGATCCGGCGCGTCATAGTCAAGATCGAAGTGTCGCGGGGGGAACATATTTTGACGCAGGGCGGTAGGGCCGCAATACGAAAAGCCGCCCTGTGGAGGGCGGCTTCTGATGTAAGTGAGATCGGACTTACTTGTAGATCGGCTGCTGCAGCGGGATTTCCGGCGGCGGTTCGTAGCTCGCCTGGGCGCAGCCGCCGAAGAGATAGCGGGCGCCGACTCGGGCTTCGTGGGCGGTGAGACCCTTGTCGCGGCCCGGGCCGCCATTTTCGGCATAGCCGAACATGTTGCCGCCATCGATATGCAGGTAGCGGTAGCCGACATCGGCCTTGATGTTGCAGGTCACGTCGATTGAGGCGCCGGCCATCAGGGCGTAAGTGAAGCGCCAGTTGCCCTTGCCGCCATGGGTGACCTGGTCGTCGCAGAAGCTGCCGTCATCGGCGCAGGCGACGTTGCGCAGGTTCTTCCACTTGACGTAGGAACCGCCGATACCGGCGCCGACATAAGGCGTGACGTAGCCGTAGGTGCCGAGATCGACATAGGCGTTGGCGAGCAGCGTATAGGCGGTCAGCGAGGAGCGGTCGCTCGAGGTGCAATCCACCAGCGGGAAGCCGCACTGCCCGACTGTCGAGCCCTTGAAATCCGCCTGGGTAAGATAGTCGAAGGTCAGATCGGTGCGCAGATAGCTGTTGATCTGATAACCGACACCGCCGCCGACTGTCCATGCGTCGTCCAGGTCGGCGTCGTCGAAATCGACTTCCGTGGCGTTGCTGCCCTGGAAATAGCGGGCGCCGCGCAGATCGGTGAAGGCATAGCCGACATCGCCGCGCAGGTACCAGCCGGTCGCTTCGGTGACCGTCACCTCAGGCGGCTGCTCCGGGATAGGCTCGGCAGGGGCGAGGTCCGCGGAATAGGCGTTTGTCGCGATCAACAATGCGGCGAAGATGCCGGACAAGCTTCTTTTCATGGATCCCACTCCAAAATCTCGTTGCGTCGGCAGGCTCAATCGCCGCCAATCTGGTACGCTTCGTATGGATAATGAATTGGAAACGTTAAAAGCTGCTTAACTATAAATAGGAAGAAACGTTAAGAGAGAGATTGGCGGCAAGTTCCTCGATATAGTGAAGCTCGGCCAAAGGCTGGCAGCCCCGGAATTGCCGAAGACCGCCAGCCGCAACGCCAACAACCCCGCCCCGTCAAATCGCCAAGTCGGTTTCCTTCGCCATCAAGTCGGTCGGCTTCACTCGGCGAATCCTGCCGTTACTTCCATTGCGTCGCGTTTTCGGCGGCGCAGCCGTACGGTGGCAAGGAAGTGCCAAAGGTCGTTTTGAGCTTGGCGCAGCCCCAGGCATTGATCGGGCCTGGCATGGCATTGTTGAGCGTGATGCCGACTTCATCGTAAGGGCTGTCGGTATTCGTAATGTAGCGATACCAGCGGAAACCGGTAAAGACGACGGATGCGAGAGCGATCGTCAGCAGCAGGCGCACCAATTTTTTCATGATATTTCCTTTGAATGCAAACGCCGCCGTGTAGCATCCGCGTGTGGAGGTTGACAGCGCTGTCACCGAGGCATCGGCAAATTTCCGTGGATGCCGTCTCAGTGCTCACTGCGCGCCGAGATGCTGCGGCTGCCGAGGCTCGCTCCCTACCGGAAGCCAAGCTGGCAAGTCACTGACCTCTTGTCTTCGAAACGGCGGAAACGGTTCCGGCGGGAAGTCGATCCGGAGTGGATCTTCTAACCGAAGGCGCCAATAACGAAAAGCCGGCACTTGCGTACCGGCTTTTGACGTTTCGTCCCGAAAAAATCAGGCGGCGGTCCGGACGTTCGAGATCGTGCCGATCAGTTCGTTGACGATGCGCTCGATCTGGGCTCGGTCGTCACCCTCGGCCATGACGCGGATCAGCGGCTCGGTGCCCGAGGGGCGGATGACGAGGCGGCCGTTCCTGGCGAGTTCAGCTTCGGCGTCGGCGATCGCCTTCTGCACCTGGATATCCTCCAGCGGCTTTCCACCGCTGATGCGGACATTGCGCAGCAGCTGCGGCACCGGCTCGAAGCGGCGGCAGACCTCGCTGACAGTTCTTCCGGTGCGCTTGACCGCGGCCAGGATCTGCAGCGCCGCGACAAGACCGTCGCCGGTCGTGCCGTAATCCGAAAGCACGATGTGGCCGGACTGCTCGCCGCCGACATTGTAGTTGTGCTGGCGCATATGCTCGACGACGTAGCGGTCACCGACCTTAGTCCGGGCAAGGCCGAGACCCTTGTCATCGAGGAAACGCTCGAGGCCGAGATTGGACATGACGGTCGCAACGATACCATTGCCGCGCAGCTGCTGGCTCTCGGCCCAGCTCTCGGCGATGACGGCCATCAGCTGGTCGCCGTCGACGATCGAGCCGTTCTCGTCGACGATGATGACGCGGTCCGCATCGCCATCGAGGGCGATGCCGATATCGGCGCGCACCTCGTCGACCTTCTTCTGCAACGCGACGGGGCTGGTGGAACCGCAATTGAGATTGATGTTGGTGCCGTTCGGCTCGTTGCCGATGGTGACGACCTCGGCGCCGAGCTCCCAGAGCACGGCCGGTGCCACCTTGTAGGCAGCCCCATTGGCGCAATCGATGGCGATCCTCAGGCCCTGCAGCGTCACGTCGCGCGGCAGCGTGCGCTTGGCATGTTCTATATAGCGGTCATGCACGCCGTCGACGCGCTTGGCGCGGCCGATATCGTCGGATTTGGCAAGCTGCGCGTTCAGGTCCTTTTCGAGCAGATCCTCGATCTCGGCCTCGATGTCGTCTGAAAGCTTGTAGCCGTCAGGGCCGAAGAGCTTGATGCCGTTATCCTCGTAAGGATTGTGCGAAGCGGAGATCATCACGCCGAGATCGGCACGCAGCGAGCGTGTCAGCATGGCAACAGCTGGTGTCGGGATCGGGCCGAGAATAAAGGCATCGAGGCCTGCGGCCGTGAAGCCGGCGACCATGGCGTTCTCCAGCATATAGCCGGAAAGGCGCGTATCCTTGCCGATGACGACGCGGTGGCGGTGGTTGCCGCGGCGGAAGATCGTGCCGGCGGCAATGCCGACCCGCATGGCGAGATCCGGCGTCATCGGGAAGACGTTGGATTGGCCGCGAATGCCGTCCGTACCGAAATAGCGTCTTTTCATCTGCACTCCTGTGCTTTCCGCGCGCCATTCAAGGCAGCGCACCGTTCCAAGCGAATCCGGCTTCAGTGGAATGTCGTCAATCCAGCAGCGTGATTCATGCTTGCCTCAATTCAGCGGAATGCCACAAAATGCGGCGAACGGCACGTAAATTAGCAAGAAAAATGATTATATCCCGTTACCAATGGAAAAGGCCGGATCTCCCACTTCGGAAATCCGGCCTTGTTCAAGGTAGTGCCGCTGTTCAATGCGGCTGCGGTTCGAGGCCGCCTTCGGGCTCGTCACCCTTGGTGGCAGGCCGTGCGCCGGCCTTCGGAACGGCTGAGCCGCGGCTTGGCGGCGAATCATCACCGAGATCGCGGGAAGGCTTTTCGCCGCGGATCAGCGCCTTGATCTCTTCGCCGGTCAGTGTCTCGTATTCGAGCAGACCTTCGGCAAGCGCGACGAATTCGTCGTGCTTTTCCGTCAGGATCGTGCGGGCCTGCGTATAGGCTTCGTCGATCAGGCGGCGCACTTCATTGTCGATCTTCTGCGCGGTTGCTTCCGAAACATTCTTCGACTGCGAAACCGAGTGGCCGAGGAAGACTTCCTGCTGGTTCTCGCCATAGGCGACCTGACCGAGCTGATCGGAAAAGCCCCACTGCGTGACCATGGCGCGGGCAAGCTTCGTGGCCTGTTCGATGTCGGAAGAGGCACCCGAAGTGATGTTTTCCTTGCCGAAGGTGAGCTCTTCGGCAACGCGGCCGCCCATCATGATGCAGAGGCGTGAGACCATCCACTTGTAGCTCATCGAGTAGCGGTCGCCCTCGGGAAGCTGCATGACCATGCCGAGCGCACGGCCGCGCGGAATGATCGTCGCCTTGTGCAGCGGATCGGCGACGGCCACATTGAGCGCGGTCATGGCGTGTCCGGCCTCATGGTAAGCGGTGAGCTTCTTTTCCGCCTCGGTCATCGCCGAGGAACGGCGCTCGGCGCCCATCATGATCTTGTCCTTGGCGTCCTCGAATTCCTGCATGGTGACGACGCGCTTGTTGCGGCGGGCCGCCATGAGGGCGGCTTCGTTGACGAGGTTCATCAGGTCGGCGCCGGAGAAACCGGGCGTACCGCGGGCGAGGATCTTGAGATCGACATTCGGCGCCAGCGGAACGTTGCGGGCATGCACCTTGAGAATGCGTTCGCGGCCGACGATGTCGGGGTTCGGCACCACGACCTGACGGTCGAAACGGCCGGGACGCAGCAGCGCCGGGTCGAGAACGTCGGGACGGTTGGTAGCGGCGATCAGGATCACGCCTTCATTCGCCTCGAAGCCGTCCATTTCGACCAGCAACTGGTTCAGCGTCTGCTCGCGTTCGTCATTGCCGCCGCCGAGACCGGCGCCGCGATGGCGGCCGACGGCATCGATTTCGTCGATGAAGATGATGCAGGGCGCGTTCTTCTTCGCCTGCTCGAACATATCGCGCACCCGGCTTGCGCCGACGCCGACGAACATTTCGACAAAGTCGGAGCCCGAAATGGTGAAGAAGGGCACGTTGGCTTCGCCGGCGACCGAGCGGGCGAGCAGCGTCTTGCCGGTGCCCGGAGGACCGACGAGCAGCACGCCGCGCGGGATCTTGCCACCGAGACGCTGGAACTTCTGCGGATCACGCAGGAATTCGACGATTTCCTCGAGATCCTGCTTGGCCTCGTCGACACCGGCAACGTCTTCGAAAGTCACGCGGCCATGCGCTTCGGTGAGCAGCTTGGCCTTGGACTTGCCGAAGCCCATCGCCCCGCGTGAGCCGCCCTGCATCTGCCGCATGAAGAACAGCCAGACGCCGAGAATCAGAAGCATCGGCAAAAGCGTGCCGAGATAGCTGAGGAAACCCGAAGAGCCGTCCGTTTCAGGACGGGCGGAAACCAGGACGTTCTTCGACTGCAGGCGATCGAGCAGACTGTCGTCGATCACAGGCGAATAGGTCTGAAAGGTGGTGCCATTTTCAACATAGCTTCCGGAGAGACGGTTGCCCGTGACCACGACATCCTTCACGCGGCCCGCATCGACCTCACGCAGAAACTGCGAATAAGGGATTTCGCGGGAGCCCGTCTGCGCCGGCGCCGTCTGAAACATACTGAAAAGGGCGATCAGCAGAAGCGCTATGATCGCCCACAAGGCGAAATTACGTAAGTTAGGGTTCATTGAACTCCCCAGCATGGAACGGCCGCCTCATGGCGACCGTCTTATTCGTATCTAACATAGGGTTGCGCCGTGCGATTGCCAAGGCAACACCCCAGGTCAGATGGTTTTTCCGTCAATACTTCTTAAAGGCAGCCTCGCATAGGGCGCCGTCGCGAAAACCGCCGAAAGCCTGTTGGCAAAGATGAAGTCAAATCGTGTCAAAAAGCGGTCGAAGGGTGCGAAATAGGGTGTTAGTTCGACCATGCGGGCGCATTCCTCAGTTAAAAGGTTTCCTTCGGCAGATAAAACTGGCGCGGAGGCGACGGCGCGCTTCCATGCCGCCTTGGGAAGGTGATGCATACGCCCTCTCATTCCTGTGCTTGTCACAGGAATCCAGCCACCGCGCGTCTGCGCGGTGATTGACTCAATAAAACGTGAAGTGTCGTTCGCGCCCAAGGACTTGGGCGCGCTGGATTCCTCTGACAACTCTCGGGTCAAGTCCGAGGACAGGAATGAGGGGGCGTATAGAGTGGCGGCCTCGACCGCTATCGATGTGGACAAACCATTGCGCGCATAAAACCTTCCGTCCCAAACCCCAGCCTCTCCCGGCTGCAATAGCAAAGGCAATATCCCCCGGCTCTCGCGCGCCAGATAAAGCCCGTCACGCCTGAGATCGAACACCACCCTGCCAGCGGTCATCCGTCCGGGCTCACTGCCGGTGACAAATGCGAGGACACGCTCCATTTGCACCCTCCCCGGCGCAAACGGCTGCCCACCGAAAACAGCTGCCAGACGGCCGAGTGCATAATTGAGAACTGCCCGATCCTGCCTCAACCCGTCAGGCATCACCTGCCCGAGCAGGCCGCCGTGAAGCCGGAAATGACGATCCAGCCATTCGGCTCCTTTTGACGATAGAGCCGGTCGCTCTTCGCAGGCCGCTTGGATAGTCCTCTCGACACCTGCATCGACCGAAAGCTGCCGGCGCATCCGCACGCGCTCGTACGTCGTATCCTCGTTGCTGGGATCGTCGATCCACGGCACGCCCCGCTCTTTCAGGAAAGCGCGGATATCTGCCCGGGTGGAAAAAAGAAGCGGCCGTAAAATCCAGAAACTCCGGTCAAAGAGCACCGCATCCGCAATACCGGTCGAAACCTGCTCTGTTCGCATCCCACGCATCTGCAGCGTTTCGCGCTGATCGTCGAACGTATGCCCCGTGACGATGAGATCGGCTTTGAACTCTTTGGCGGCGGTGGCAAGCAAGCCATAACGTGCCTCGCGGGCCGCAGCCATGATGCCGGTTTTCGGCTTGTCGCCCTGCCAGATCATGATGGTGTGGGCAATACCGAGCGATGCACAGAGGGCTGCGACTTCGCGCGCCTCGTCTGCGGAACCGGCGCGCAACGCATGATCGACGGTTGCAGCGTAAAGGGAAATCTTGAGATGGGGCGCGGCCTTCACGGCTTCATCGAGGAGGAGAAGCAGGCCGGTGGAATCGCTGCCGCCTGATATCGCGACGAGAATGCGCGCGGGGCTTTGAAGCGACGTGAGAAACTGGAGGATCGCCAGTTGAGGCGATGCGGCTTCCGGAGACATTCCGGAAGACCTTAGCAGGCGAGGCGCTTCTGTTCGCTCGCAACCTTGCTTATGACGGCGCGAGAGGCCTTCGGATAACGCTTCGACACTTCGCGCAGCGTCGCGCAGGCCGTCTCGGTATTGTCGAGGGCGGCAAGCGACATGCCGAGCTTCAACAGCATTTCCGGCGCCTTTTCCGATGTGCCGTATTTCTGATGCGCATTGAGGAAGGTCTTGGCCGCCTCATTGTACTTGCCCTGCGAATAGAGCGCTTCGCCGAGCCAGAAATTGGCGTCCGCTGCCCGCGCGCTGCTCGGGTAGTGGGTGATGTACTGCGTGAATTCCTGCTCGGCCGTGCTGTAATCACCGGATAGCACGTGGCCATAAGCGGCCTTGTACTGGTCGGCCTCGCTGCCGAGCGAGGCGGTCTGCTGCGGCGTTTTGGTGTTGGCATCGGGGATCGGCCCGGAACCGATCGTGGCATTTTCGTCGACACTTCCGCCGATCGGATTGCCGTTCTGATCGAAATCGATCGAGCCGAGCTCCTTCGGCGGCTGGCCAAGACCGCTATTCTCAGGCACGCTGGTGGAGGGAGCCGTTTCGGCTCCCTGCGGTGCTTGGATCACCTTGGCGATATCGTCGCCGCCGGAGGCTGCCGGAGCGGCATCGGTCTCGCTCTTCTTGACAGGGGCCTTGGCGCCGCCGCCGGCACCGGTCTTTTCGAGCTGCTGGAAGCGGAATTCATTGTCTTCCTGCTGCTTGCGGATCGTCTCCTGCATCTGCAGAAGCTGAAAGCTCATCTCTTCGATCCGGCCGTTCAGCTGCCGCAACTGCTCTTCGAGCTGCTGCACGCGGACCTCTGCATCGCCGCTCTGCACCTTGATGACGGGCGCCGCCGCCTGGTTTTCCGCGGATCGGCCGCCGAGATGTAGCCCGAAGAAGGAGGCCGAATAGGCCACCCGTTCGCTTCCGGTCACAGCCGCGAGGCAGAGCATGCCTGCCACGACAAATTTCTTCATATGTATCGTCCTGTCCCAGTGATTCTTCGCACCTCGATGGCACGAACAGGAGATTTTTCCAATTGCTTTCAAAAAGCAACGGAGTCTGGCCAAAGTGTGGTCAAAAAGAAAAGGCGGCCCCACGCGGGACCGCCTTTCGAAAAAGCGAATTGTTGCTCGGCAATTACATGCCGGCGCCGCCAAGCACGGTAACCGCGCGGCGGTTCTGCGACCAGCAGGAAATATCGTCGCAGACGGCGACCGGACGTTCCTTGCCGTAGGAAATCGTCTTCAGGCGCTGCGCCGGGACGCCGCGCGAAGCGAGATAGTCCTTGGCGGCAGCCGCACGGCGGGCGCCGAGCGCGAGATTGTATTCGCGCGTGCCGCGTTCGTCGGCATGGCCTTCGACGGTGATCTGGTAATTCGGGTAGCGGCCGAGCCACTGGGCCTGACGGTCGAGCGTCTGCGAGGCATCGGCGCGGATCGACGAGGAGTCGGTATCGAAGAAGATGCGGTCGCCGACATTGACCGTGAAGTCCTGGGCCGAGCCCGGCGTTGCAGCGCCGCCAGCACCGCTGCCGAGGCCGAGGTCGCCGGCGCTGTTCGGCGGCTTCTTGGCGCAGCTTGCGAGCGCGAGGCCGGCGATAAGCGCGATCATGACGGGGTTGCGGGCGAAATTCTGCATGCGGCTCATTGCCGGGGTATGAATTCGGCTCATGGCCGGTCTCCTTGCGATTTCATCAGGGTTTCCGGACAGTAACCGCACTCGGTTAACCGCCCCTCAAAGATTATGGTTAACAATTTGCTACTTTGTCCCTTGGCCGCTCGGTTCCATGACTTTGGGGCGACAAGAAGGCAGCAGCGCATCGCCTACTCCATAAGCGGCGACCAGGCGGGGTCGGAGCCGTAGGTCGGCGTCTTCACGAGCTGCTCGTTGTAACCGGTCAGATCGATCGAATAGAGCTGCGGACCGCCCGACCCCGCCGCCTGGCGGAAGAACATCAGCACACGGCCGTTCGGCGCCCAGGTCGGGCCCTCATTATGGAAGCCGGTCGTCAGGATGCGCTCGCCGGACCCATCCGGCTTCATTACGCCGATCGAGAACTTGCCGCCAGCCTGTTTGGTGAAGGCGATGAGATCGCCGCGCGGCGACCAGACCGGCGTCGAATAAGAGCCGTCGCCGAAGGAAATACGGGTCTGGCCCGAGCCATCGGCATTCATCACGTAGATCTGCGGCTTTCCGCCGCGGTCGCTTTCGAAGCTGACGCGTGCGCCGTCAGGCGAATAGGAGGGCGACGTGTCGATCGCCGCCGTCGAGGTCAACCGCGTCGTCGTGCGCGAGCGCAGGTCCATCGTATAGATGTTGGAATTGGCATCCTGCTGCAGGCTCATGATCACCTTTTGACCATCAGGCGAAAAGCGCGGCGAGAATGTCATGCCGGGGAAATTGCCGACGACCTCGCGCTGCCCGGTTTCCAGCTGAAGCAGATAGACCCGCGGCTGCTGGTTGGCAAAGGACATGTAAGTGACTTCCTGCCGGCTCGGCGAGAAGCGCGGCGTCAGCACGAGATCGCTGCCATCCGTCAGCATCCGCACGTTGAAGCCATCCTGATCCATGATCGCCAGCTGGCGCTTGCGCTGCTGCTTGGTGCCGGATTCGGAGACGAAGACGACACGGGTGTCGAAATAACCTTCCTCACCAGTGATCTGCTTGTAGATCGCATCGGCGATGATGTGAGCCACACGGCGCCAGTTCTCCGGCTGCGTATAGAACTGCTGACCGGTCATCTGCTGCCCGGCGAACGGGTCCCACAGCCGGAATTCGGCGCGAAGACGGCCATCCGCTTCCTTGGTAACCCGGCCGGTAACCAGCGCCTGTGCGTTGATGACCTTCCAGTCCTCGAAGCGCGGCGAAGCGTCGGGATTAGAAATCTTCTCGATGAAGGCGGTTTTGTTGATGGGTGCGAAGAGACCGGACCGCTGCAAGTCGGCGGCGATGACTTGCGAGACCTGCGCCCCCATGTCGCCCTGGAAGTCAGTCACCGCAATCGGCATCGGCTGGACATTGCCTTTTCGGATGTCGAGGGTGACCAGCGCGTTGGCCGGCGTTGCAAAGACGGCAGCGGTCATCAGACCCACTGCAACCAAAATGGCGCGGAAAAAGGAACACTTTGTCATACCAAACAGCCTTTCAGCATCTATGGAGTCGGATCGCCGGATTCAAAGTGCAGGACGACCTCGTTCCAGGATTCGTATTTTTCTTTCGGGGGCATCGGGAATGGCGACGAGCGCTGTACCGCCCGGAGAGCCGCAGCCGACAGGCCTTCTCGAGCAGCTTCTTTGCCGCCCGAGGCTGTTACCTCGGGTGAACCAACGATCGCCCCATTCTTGTCGAGCCGCAGATGGACGGTGATCACAACTCTGCCGCCCCTCGCCTGCCCGGAGGAACATTGAAGGAGGAAGCAATTGCGTGCTGTAAATCCATGGCTGACTTCTTGTAGGTCGCCGCGTCGACCGACTGTGCTAACGCCTCAGGCGCACAAGCCAGAATCGCTCCAAGCATGCTGGCGGCTGCAAAAGACTTGTTGCCATGGGACAGATCCGTCAGCATCTAGATTCCCATAGAACTCGGATCGAAATTCAGGTCGAACTCATTCCAAGCCTCATACTTGTCCTTCGGAAGCATCGAGAAAGGGGCGGACTTCATGACAGCTCTATAGGCCCCGCCTTCCAACGCACGGCGTGTGGCATCGCTGCTACTGCCGCCCGATGATTCGACTTCTGGCTGACCAATAATATTACCATCCTTGTCGAGTTTCATGTGCACCTTGATGACCATGCCGGAAAGGCCTTCCATCCCCGGGGTGACAAGCCAATTGCCCTCGATCAAGCCGCGCACCGCATCTTCTTCGCTCTGGCTGAGCTTGGAACCACCGTTGCTCTTCTTCGCACCGAGCGATGCCTCCTGCGTCGAACGCTTGGCGCCGCCAGCGGAAGGGTCGGTCTTGTTCAGCAACGCCGCAACCTCGTCGGCATTGAAGTCGCTCTTCATCGCCGAAGCAGATTTCGCCGTTTCCTGCTTCTTGTCCGCCTTCTTCTTGTCGGTCGGCACGTCGGCGGTCTTCGGCTGGTCCGGGGTCTTTTCCGGAGGCTTTTCGGCGGGCTTCTGCGGTTCCGGCGGCTTTACCTGTGGCTTGGCGACTGGGGTCGGCACATTGTCCGGCAACGCCTCGGCGTCGGGCTTCGGCGGTTCCTCCGGCTTGGCCTGCTCTTCCGGCGGTTTTTCCTCCGGCTTCGGCGGCGTCACTTCGACGGGCTTCGGCGGCGGAATGGAAGCCACTTCTTTCGGCTGCTCGACTTCCGTTTCCTCCTTGACGATGTCCTTGACATCATTCGGCTTCGGATCGGTCTTCGGCATCGGCTTTTCGCTCGAATTCGCCGCGGCAGCTTCGCTATTGCTCGGCTTGGCGTTCGGCACCGGCGGCGTCTTCAGGTCGACATTGTTGTCTCCGGCGTTCTCCGCCGGTTGCGCGATCGGCGGCCGCGTCGTCGGCACGGGCGCGGAAATCTCCTTCTTCGGAGCCTTCTTGTCGCCTTGCTGCATCTGGGTAATGGATTCCACCGGCACCAGATCGACCGGCATCGCCTCGAAATCCTCTACCTTGAAGGATTCCGGAGCGCCGAGCGATACCATCGCCCAGGTGAGCACCAGGCCGTGCAAAACAGCAGATGTGATGACACTGGCCTTCATTTTGCGCGCTATTGGTCCTTCTTCTGCTGCGTCACGAGGCCGATATTCTTGAAGCCTGCGCCCTGAATACGGGCCATGACATCGGCGATGACGCCATAAGGCGCGGTCGCATCGCCGCGCACGAAGATACGTTCGTTATAGCCGGTCGTGGCGATCGCCTCGAGCTTGGCGGCGATCTCCGCGGCCGGGATCGGCGTTTCCTGCAGGAACACCTCGCCGTCATTCTTGACGGAAATGGTGATCGGCTGTGTCTCGGAATTCAGCGCCTTGGCCTGCGTTTCCGGCAGGTCGATCGGCACGCCGACGGTCATCATCGGTGCCGCGACCATGAAGATGATCAAAAGCACCAGCATGACGTCGACGAGCGGCGTCACGTTGATTTCGGAAATTACGGCCCTGTTCCGACCGCCACGACGGCGGCGTCCGCCGCCCCCGCCGCCATTGCCTCCAACAGCCATACCCATGTCAGAATACTCCGTTGGTTACTGAGCGGCAGCGCGCGGCTGCAGTTTCTCGTCGATCTGGCGCGAAAGTATGGCGGAGAATTCATCCGCGAAACCTTCCATGCGGCCCGAAAGCTTGCCGGCATCGGCAGAGAACTTGTTATAGGCGATAACTGCCGGGATAGCGGCGACGAGGCCGATCGCGGTGGCAAGCAGCGCTTCGGCGATACCGGGCGCAACCACCGCAAGGTTGGTCGACTTCGAACCGGCGATCGCCTGGAACGAAGTCATGATGCCGACGACCGTGCCGAAGAGACCGATGAACGGCCCGGCCGAGCCGATGGTCGCGAGCGATCCAAGGCGGGCGCCGAGAAATTCGGTTTCACGGGCGAGCGTCACGTCCATCGCACGATCGATACGCATCTGCAGGCCGATCGGCGAGCGGGCGCCGCGTTCGAAGGATTTCTTCCACTCGCGCATCGCGGCCACGAAGATTGCCGCCAGCCCGGTATTGCTGCGTTCCGACAGCGAGCGATAGAGTTCTTCCAGCGACTGGCCCGACCAGAACACCTGCTCGAACTTGTCGAACTGGCGCCGCGCGCGGCCATAGGCAAGGTATTTGTCGATGACGATCGCCCACGTCCATACCGAGGCTGCGATGAGCCCGAGCATGACGAGCTTGACGACAATGCCGGCCTGCATGAAAAGCGACCAGAGGCTGACGTCCGTCGTTGCTGCTGCCAATCCTACTTGTTCCATTGGTCCAAAATCCCCGAATCCAAACGCCCGGCGCTAGACCGGGCGGCACAAACTGATCTCGCAAGAAGTGTCCGGCGGCCGCCGCCCAAAGCCCTGGTCAAACTTCCAAGCTCATCTTCCGCCTTCTTGCCGTCAAATTTGGTCAAAGGAAGGCGTGCACCGCACAAACTCTGACTTTCCCAGTAAGACACTATTATGGTTAATAGATCGTTAGTGCCGGACTGTGACAGTAAGCCTGTGTTTGGAAGATTTCGTTCCATGGATTACTTGACCGGAGCAAGGTCCGGCTGCCGAAAGAGCGCTCATCCTGCGGCGCGAGAATTCCTTCACATAAAACTCAAGTTCTGACAAGACCTGAATTTCAGGCGATTCTGACTACAACGGCGTGCTGCCCTCCAGGAATTTCACCGCCAATGTTTCCGGTAGCCGCCTCGGTCGCCCCCGGGCGTTGATGACGGCGATGATCACCTTGGCGGCGATCAGCAGCGTCTCGCCCGAGCGGATCTGCTGATTGAGCACCATCTTGGCGCCGCCGGCTTTTTCCGTATGCGTCAGGATCGTCAGCACATCGTCCATGCGCGCCGGGCTCTTGAAGTCGATCTCCATGCGGTGGACGACGAAAACCAGCCCCTCCTCGTCGGCGCTGACGAGCTCGCGCTGCTCAACGCCGAGGCAGCGCAGATAATCGGTACGGCCACGCTCCAGGAAATGCAGGTAGCGGGCGTGATAGACCAGGCCGGAAAAGTCCGTATCTTCATAATAGACCCGCTGCACGAGCCGGTGTCCGGCCTCCGTCAGCTCTCCCGAAATGGAAAAAGGGCGTTCCGTCATAATTTTCTCCAAACTGAGGTGCCCTCTTTGGCGCAACGCTTCCCGGCAGGCAAGCATTGAATGCCCGGCAGGCAAGCATTGAATAACTGTCACAATTCCTAACTATTCCCGACAACGAGCGACCAATCAGGAGACGATGCGATGAAGATTGCGGTTATGGGCGGAGACGGTTTCATTGGCTGGCCAACGTCGCTGCATCTCTCCGATGCCGGGCACGACATCCATATCCTCGACAATCTCTCGCGCCGCTGGATCGACACCGAACTCGGCGTTCAGTCGCTGACTCCGATGGATTCGATCCAGGAGCGCACCCGCATCTGGCATGCCGAAACCGGACGCCGCATCCACTTCAATCTGATCGATCTCGCCAAGGATTACGAACTCCTGAAGAACTGGCTTTCCGAACATCGCCCGGATGCCGTCATCCATTTCGCCGAGCAGCGGGCCGCGCCCTATTCGATGAAGAGCGACCGCCACAAGAACTACACCGTCAACAACAATGTCAGCGCCACGCACAACCTGCTGAACGCGCTGACGGAACTCAATCTCGATGCCCATCTCATCCATCTCGGCACCATGGGCGTCTACGGCTATTCGACGGTCGGCGCCGCGATTCCCGAAGGTTACCTGCCGGTCGGCATCGAAACCGCAGGCGGCGAGACGGTCAACCAGGAGATCCTCTACCCCTCCAATCCCGGCTCGATCTATCACATGACCAAGTGCCTGGATCAGCTTCTCTTCCAGTTCTATGCTAGGAATGACGGCCTGAGGGTCACCGACCTGCACCAGGGCATCGTCTGGGGCACGCATACCGAGCAGACGCGCCGCCATGCGCAGCTGATCAACCGTTTCGACTATGACGGCGACTACGGCACGGTGCTCAACCGCTTTCTCATCCAGGCGGCGATCGGCTATCCGTTGACGGTGCACGGTACCGGCGGCCAGACCCGCGCCTTCATCCACATCCAGGATTCGGTGCGCTGCATCGAGCTGGCGCTGAAAAACCCGCCGGCCCGCGGCGCCCGCGTCGAGATCTTCAACCAGATGACCGAAACCCACCGGGTGCGCGACCTCGCCGAGATGATCGCCAGGATGAGCGGCGCCAAGATTGCCTGGCTGCCCAACCCGCGCAAGGAAGCCGCCGAGAACGAGCTGATCGTCCGGAACGAAAAGTTCCGCGATCTCGGCCTCGAGCCGATCACGCTGGAAGCAGGCCTGCTCGGCGAAATCGTCGACGTCGCCAAGAAATTCGCCTATCGCGTCGACCGCGCGCGCGTTCCGGCCGTCTCCGCCTGGACTAAGGACATCGCCGCGACGATCAATCACGATCCGGAAGGCAAGCGGCTGAAATCCGTCTCGTGAGCGCGGGCGTGTTCATAATGGAAGGCTCCATAGAGACTCCCTTACCAAGTCAGTTTATGTGGGAAGGAGAGGGCATACAGTGTGAGCCCCCCTCTGCCCTGTCCTTGGGCCTGACCAAGGACAGGAACAAGGAAGTGCGGCAATGGCGAACGTAACCACGCAAACGCCTCATCGCTTCGCCTACGTCACCCTTGTCACCAATGCCGACTATGCCATGGGCGCGACTGCACTTGCCCGCTCCCTGCGCCGAACCGGCACCGGGGCTGACATCATCATTCTCCACACCGGCGGCGTCGATGCAGCCGCACTCGTGCCCCTGAAGGCGCTCGACTGCCGCCTGATTGAGGTCGAGCACCTGCCGCTGTCTGCGGCCTTCAACGAACGCCATGCGCGTGGCCAGCTCCATTCGGCAGCCCCTTTCACCAAGGGCCGCAAGCCGGATTTCCATTCGCCGCTCGACAATTTCTGCAAACTCAGGCTCTGGCAGCTCGTCGAATACCAGCGCTGCGTCTTCATCGATGCCGACGCCCTCGTGCTGAAGAACGTCGACAGGCTCTTCCTCTATCCGGAATTTTCCGCCGCCCCCAATGTCTACGAAAGCCTCGCCGACTTCCGCCGCATGAATTCCGGCGTCTTCGTCGCCACGCCCTCGCATGACACATTCCGGCACATGCTCGAAAGGCTCGACAGGCCGGACGCCTTCTGGCGGCGCACCGATCAGACCTTTCTCGAGACGTTCTTCCCGGATTGGCACGGCCTGCCGGTTTATTTCAACATGCTGCAATATGTATGGTTCACCATGCCGGACCTTTGGGACTGGAAGAGCATTTCGATCCTGCATTACCAGTATGAAAAACCGTGGGAAAAGGATCATCCCAAGGCAGCGCGACTACAACCTTTGATCGATCTGTGGCACCGTTTCCACGATGGCGGCGATGTGCCTGAGATCACGGCGCTGGACAATCCGGAAGGGACAGCATGAAGGTACTGGTATCGGGTGGAACGGGTCTCGTCGGCCGGTATGTCGTCGAGGAACTGCTGGCCGCCGGATATCAGGTGATCGTCGGCGGGCGCCGCGCGCCGCTGCCGCGCCTCTTCTCCCGCCCGGTCGAGTTCGCAGCGCTTTCGCTCGACCCCGACAAGGATCAGATCGACGTCTTCGACGACGCCTATTTCTTCGTCCACGCCGCCTTCAGCCATGTTCCGGGCAAATATCGTGGCGGCGAGGGCGACGATCCGAAGACCTTCCACAGGTTGAACCTCGACGGCACCGTCCGGCTTTTCGAAGCTGCCAAACGCGCCGGCACACGCCGCTGCGTCTTTCTGTCCAGCCGCGCCGCCTATGGCGAACATCCCGAGGGAACCGAACTGACGGAGACGATGCTGGCCAAGCCCGAAACACTTTACGGCCAGGTCAAGCTCGATGCCGAACGCGCGCTTGACCACCTCTCCACGCCGGGTTTTGCCGGCGTCAGCCTGAGGGCAACCGGCGTCTATGGCGATCTCTCGCCGAACAAATGGGACGGCCTCATCGCCGATTACCTCGCCGGCCGGCCGGTTGTTGCCCGTCGGGGAACGGAAGTTCACGGCCGCGACCTCGGTCGGGCGGTGAGGCTGATGCTGGAAACGGAAAGCACCCGCATCTCCGGCGAGGTCTTCAACGTCTCGGACATCTCGGTCGACACGCGCGATATCCTTTCACCCATCCGTCGCGAGACGGGCTGTCGGCACGCGCTGCCGCCCCCTCCCGACAGGGCCGCACTCAATCCCATGAGCACTGCTAAAATCCGCACGCTCGGCTGGGCACCCGGCGGAGCGCCTCTATTCGAGGAGACGATGCAGCAGCTGGCCGCTGCGCTGCCTAAATCCCCAAGACACAGGTCCACGCAAGCCTGACGTTGCAGAATGCCCCGAATTGCAATCGGGGGCCCGAATCAAAAATCGGGGGATTGTCCATGCAGGTCGCAACCACGTCTGCCTCCATCATCTTGCGCGGCACGTCTTCGACGGCAGCCATTTCAGCCGCCGGAAGCGAGACCGATCAAGGCGTGCTGAAGCTGCAACGCGCCACCCAGGCGCTGCAGCAGATGCGCCAGACCTTGGCGAACTCGGGAGACGAGGCCAAGGCGAAGGCGCAACGCAAGCTCGAAGAGGCAAAGCAGCAGTTGGAGATGCTGCGCAGCTCCAACATGGCTCCTGAGGTGGTCGCCCGTCTGGCCGCCGAACTGGCGCGCAAGGTCGGCACCGCCGCCTCCGAATTCGCATCATCAGTCGCGACCGGCAGCCCGGCAACAGCGGTTTCGATGGATGCAACCACGGGTGCAGCGGCCGTCGCAATCAGCGGGGCCGATGCGGCGCTGACGGATACCGCAGGAGAAACTGCGGCCGGCGAGACCGGCTCGCAGGAACCGGACGCCGCCACCAACGCCCGCAACGCCTATGCGAGCGTCGCCGAGGATGCCCCGAAATTCTCGGGCATTTCGGCCGATGATCGCGAAACGATGGAAGAGTTCAAGGCGGTGGTGCGCGAACTCAAGCAAGTGCTCGACAAGGCGATGCGCGAGTTGCGGCAGCAGGACCGGCAGCCCGGAGCCAATGCCATTCCTGATATGGCAGGCTTCTCCATCGCCACGGCGACAATACCGACAAGCATCGTCGTCTGACGCTCGCAGCCGCCGGCGGCCGAGGCGTCAAACGCGCGTGATACCGTCGCATCCGGCATTTGCATCGGACATCCAGCCGTCTATGCTCGGGTAAATATCTCAGAACCGGCAGATCGAATGACCTCTAGAGAATTGAAAGCGCAGTTGCGCAACGAACGGCTGTCCGCACGCGACGCCATCCCCGCCGAGAAACGCGCCTCCAAAAGTCTCGCAATGGCCGAACATGCCGGCGAGGCCGTCGGTTTTGCACTGGGTACGATCATCTCCGGCTTTCTGCCGATCCGTTCGGAAGCCGATCTCAGGCCGCTGATGGCGCGCTTTGCCGTGCGCGGGGCGCGGCTCTGCGTGCCGGCGATCCTCGATCGGCAGACCATCGTCTTTCGCGAGCTGGCGGAAGGTGCGCCGCTGGTCGATACCGGCTTCGGGACGGTCGGCCCCGGCGCCGATGCCGCCATTCTTGACCCCGAGATCATGCTGGTGCCGCTTTCGGCCTTCGATGCCCGCGGCCACCGCATCGGCTACGGCGCCGGCCACTACGACCGTGCCATCAGCCGGCTAAGGCAAAAAGGCCTGCATCCGAAGCTGATCGGCATTGCATTCGACTGCCAGGAAGTGGCACATGTGCCCGCTGAGCCGCACGACATAAGCCTGGATGCCATCCTGACAGAAAGCGGCCTTCGCTTTTTTGCCTCTTGGATTGGATAGGGAATGCGGCTGCTTTTTCTGGGGGACATGGTCGGCAAGACGGGACGCACGGCGGTCTGGGACCGTCTTCCCGGCCTGGTTTCAGACCTCAAGCTGGATTTCGTCATCGTCAACGGCGAGAATGCCGCCGGCGGCTTCGGCATCACCGAGGACATTTTTCTGGAAACGATCAATGCCGGCGCCGATGTGGTGACGACAGGCAATCACGTCTGGGACCAGAAGGAAGCCGTCGCTTTTGCCGGCCGGCACGATCAGTTCCTGCGTCCCGCCAACTATCCGCAAGGCACGCCCGGCCGCGGATCCGGTCTTTTCTATGCCAGGAATGGTGCGCGCGTGCTCGTCGCCAACGTCATGGGCCGGGTTTTCATGCATCCCGAACTCGACGACCCCTTCAAATCGGCAGAGGTCATCCTCGCCGCCTGCCCGCTGAAGGAACAGGCCGATGCGATCATCTTCGATTTTCATGCGGAGGCGACCAGCGAGAAGCAATGTTTCGGCCATTTCGTCGACGGCCGCGCCAGCTTCGTCGTCGGCACCCACACGCATGTGCCGACGGCCGACGCACAGATCCTGAACGGCGGCACCGCCTATATGTCGGATGCCGGCATGTGCGGCGACTACGACTCCTCTCTCGGCATGGACAAGGAGGAGCCGCTGAACCGCTTCATCTCCAAGATGCCGAAGGGCCGTATGGAAGCCGCGAACGGACCGGCGACGATCTGTGGTGTCGGCGTGGAGATCTCGGATACGACAGGACTTGCAGAAAAGATCGCACCGCTCCGGCTCGGACCGCGGCTGGCTGAGACCGTGCCGGAGTTTTGGCGGTAGCCCACCCCACCAACACGCAATTGTGAGCATCATCCGTCTGGACCGATGCGACCTCATGCCGCATCCTCCGGCCACACGCGCATAACCCTGAAATCGGATCGATTTCAGGGTTAAAAGTGATAGAGCGCCGGAGGGGTGGCATGAAGCCGCGATATCTTGTCCTCGCTATCGCATGCCTTGCGACCTTCGCCGCGCCGAATCTTGCCGGGGCACAAGAGCAGCGGCCACCGGTCAGCCAGTGCCAGGCGATCGCGCAAACCATCCCCAAGGTGACCTTCGCAAGCTTTTCCGGCGCTCCGCCGCTGATGCCTGCCGTCTCCGAGGGCGAGGACGTCAAACTCACCTTCCTCGGCCACTCCACCTTCGAGATCGATACGCCCGGCGGCATCGTTATCGCAACCGACTATAATGGCTGGTACCGGCCGGCGACGCCGCCCGATGTCGTGACCATGAACAAGGCGCACACGACCCACTACACCCTGACCCCCGATCCCGGCATCAAGCACATGCTGCATGGGTGGAGCGATGTTTCGGGAGAGAAGGCCAACATCAATCTCGTCGTCGGCGATGCTTATATCCGCAACGTCCCCACGGATATCCGCTTCAGCTATGGCCTCGGCGGCGCGCATGAGAACGGCAATTCCATCTTCATCTTCGAGATCGCCGGCCTCTGCATCGGCCATCTCGGCCACCTGCATTACGAGCTGACGGACGCCCATTATACCGAGATCGGCCGCCTCGACGTTGTCATGGTCCCCGTCGATGGTGGCCTGACGATGGGCGCCGACAGCATGAGCCGCGTCATCAAGCGGCTACGCTCGTCGTTGATCCTACCAATGCACCGGCGCGGCCCGCCAGTCGAAGCCTTCGTCTCGATGTTCGGCAAGGATTTCGACGTCGCCAATGCGCCCGATGACAGTATCACCGTCTCGATGCGCACGCTGCCGAAAAAACCGCTGATCTATGTGATGAAGGGTTTGCGGTAAAAAGGCCCGGAGGTTTTCCTTCTACAGCGCCGCGCGTCTTTTCAGGCGCGCAAAGGACGCTGTAGCACTTTGAATTGCTGCATAATTTTATCCTTAAATCGATTCCGATTTAACGAATTATGCAGGGGCACTGCACGTCAAGCGAACTGCAGGTGACGCTTGATGCCGACATCCGGCATCTTGTCGTCGTCGAGATTGGCTTTGGCGATCTCCCAGCCGAATTTCAGCTTGTTGCCTGTGGAAACCCAGATCTCGGCATCGTCGACATGGAGGGACAGCATGGTGAGCTTGGGGTCCTTCTTGCCGCCGTCATACCAGGCCGCGACGATCGAACTCCAATATTCCTCGATCTTGGAGGGGTCAGGATGCACCTCGATCACACCGGCGAGGCAGGCGTGATAGTCGTGATCCTTGCCGATAACGCAGAAATGCGCGCGGCTGCCGGGCTTGATGGCGCGCACGATGTCGGCGTCGGTCTTGGTGTAGAACCAGATGGTGTTGGTGGTGGGATCGGCATGCGGCGCCATCGGCTGCATGTGCATGTCCAGTCCGGAAATTCCGAGCATGCCGGCATGAACATCGTTGACCTGATCCCAGAGCTGACGTGCTGGATGTTCCTGCGCCTCGCTGAGACTTGCCATGATCGTTCCTTTCCGTTGGATGGAGTTCGGTTGAAACGTCATCCCCTCGCCTTTGTTCCGAACTGCTTTTTCCTTGAACGGGTGCCGTTTCGCTCTTATAAGGCGGCCCATTCCGAACAATGAGACGTGAACAGGGGTGCCATGGCTGGCCATTCACAGTTTAAAAACATCATGCACCGCAAAGGCCGTCAGGATGCCGTGCGGTCGAAAATGTTCTCCAAGCTTGCGCGCGAAATCACCGTTGCCGCCAAGGCCGGCCTGCCCGACCCGACGATGAACGCCCGCCTTCGCCTGGCGATCCAGAACGCCAAGGCCCAGTCCATGCCGAAGGACAATATCGACCGCGCCATCAAGAAGGCAGCCGGCGCCGACGGCGAGAACTACGACGCAGTCCGTTACGAAGGCTACGGCCCCGGCGGCACGGCGATCATCGTCGAGGCCCTGACCGACAATCGCAACCGCACCGCCTCCAACGTCCGCTCGAGCTTCACCAAGGCCGGCGGCGCTCTCGGCGAAACCGGTTCTGTTTCCTTCTCCTTCGACCATGTCGGCGAAATCACCTACAAGCTTTCCGTCGGCGATGCCGACAAGGTGATGGAAGCCGCGATCGAAGCCGGCGCCGATGACGTCGAGACCGACGAAGACGGCCACTACATCACCTGCGGCTTCGAAGCCCTCGGCGAAGTGGCGAAAGCGCTGGAATCGAGCCTCGGCGAAGCCGAAACCGTCAAGGCCGTCTGGCGCGCCCAGAACAACGTGCCGGTAGACGAGGAAAAAGCTCAGTCGCTGCTGAAACTTATCGACAGCTTGGAAGATGATGACGACGTTCAGAACGTCTATTCCAACTTCGAGGTCTCGGAAGAAGTGCTGGCAAAGCTCTCGGCCTGATCTCCGCAGGTAGGTGTCCAATAAAAACCCGGCGGCAGCGCCGGGTTTTTTCTTGCCGGAAAGGTGGCGCGTCAGAGTGACGCCTTACGCGGCGGCTCGCATGAAATTTCCCAGCCCCGCGAAAAGTTCCACCGATGTCAGCCGCGCCTCGATGTCGTGGATCGGCATCGAGATGATCACCTCGTCGGTCTGCGTTTCCTGTAGAAACTCCGTCAGTTTCGCCTCCGCCGTCTTCGGCGACCCTACCACGGCATAACGCAGCGTGTGTTCGACATTCATCTTCTCCATCGGCGACCAGAAGTCCCCCATATCGGCCACCGGACGCGGGAACGGCCCGCGGACATTGCGGCGCAGATTGACGAACTGCTGCTGGGCAGAGGTGAAATGATAGCGTGCCTCCTCGTCCGTCGCCGCCACCGCGCCCATCACGCCGACCATCACATGCGGCTTGGCGAGCGTCGCCGAGGGCTGGAAGCGGTCGCGGTAGATCGCGATCGCATCGAGCAGCATGTCGGGCGCGAAATGCGAGGCGAAGGCATAGGGAAGTCCCAGCATGCCGGCGAGCTGAGCGCTGTAGAGACTGGAGCCGAGTAGCCAGATCGGGATATGCGAGCCATTGCCGGGAACCGCGAGGATCGCCTGGTTCTCGACCGGCGTATCGAGGAGTTGCTGCAGTTCCACCACGTCGTTCGGGAAGCTGTTTGCACCGGCCTCGAGATTACGCCGCAGCGCCTGTGCCGTACGCATATCCGTTCCCGGCGCGCGCCCGAGGCCGAGATCGATGCGGCCGGGGAAGAGCGCCTCCAGCGTGCCGAACTGCTCGGCGATGACCAGTGGCGAATGATTGGGCAGCATGATGCCGCCGGAGCCGATGCGGATGCGCTTCGTCGCAGCTCCGACATGGCCGATGACGACTGATGTGGCAGCACTGGCGATCCCCGGCATGCCGTGATGTTCGGCAAGCCAGAAGCGCTTGTAACCAAATTCCTCGGCCTTTAGAGCCATCCGCGCCGAGGCCTCGAGGGACTGGCGCACGGTGCTGCCTTCGGCAACGGGGGAAAGGTCGAGTATGGAGAAGGGAACCATGGGAAACCTGCCGGGCAGTTGAACGATGCCGTCTATGTAGGTTCGCGCCCGCGCCATTCCAAACCATCCGCGCAAACAAAAAGGTCGCGCGAGCGCGACCCTTCTGCAATGTCACAAGCGATAATTTATCGGTGACGGCGCAGCACATGCACCTCGGCGATCGGCTGGTGGTGGCCGGGCGGCAGCGTGAAATTGCCGAGCTGGCGGTCCATTTCCAGGGCTTCCGTCGCCAGCCGGTGGATCGCCGCCGTCGTCTCTTCGACCATCGAGGCGTTCTGCTGCGTCATCGCGTCGAGTTCGGCAACGGCGCTATTGATCTCGCGCAGCGTATTGGCCTCCTCGCGGGTCGCACTCATGATCTCGTTGATCTGCCCGTTGATCGCCTCGACATGGGCACCGATGCCCGTCAGCGCAACGCCCGCTTTTTCCACAAGCGTAACGCCGCTTTCGACCTCATGCGTCGATTTCTGCAGCAGGCTGGAGATTTCCTTTGCGGCACTCGACGAACGCTGGGCCAGCTCGCGCACTTCCATGGCGACGACGGCGAAGCCCTTGCCGGATTCACCGGCGCGCGCCGCCTCGACGCCTGCATTAAGTGCCAGGAGGTTGGTCTGGAAGGCGATGTCGTCGATGACCGAGATGATCGTGTTGATCTGGCGCGAGGAGGCCTGGATCGCCTCCATCGCCGCGATCGTCTCGCGCATGATCTGGCCGGAGCCGGTCGTCTCCTTCTTGGCGTCGCGGGCGATGCGCTCGGCCTGTTCGGCCCGCGCGATCTGCTGGCGGACCGACTGGGTGATGGCGCTGATCGCATTCGCGGTCTCGGTGATCGAGCCGGCCTGGCGCTCGGTGCGCCCGGCAAGTTCGTCGGCACCGGTGCGCATCTCCTCGGAGCCGGCGCGCACCGCCATTGAGTTACCGCCGATCGCCGTCATGGTTTCGCTGAGCGTCGCCAGCGCCTCGTTGAAATTGACGCGCAGGCTTTCAAGCTCGTTCGGGAAGCGGGTATCGATCTGATAGGCGAGATCGCCATTCGCCAGATGATGCAGACCCTCGTCGAGCGCCTCGACCACCTGCTGCAGCGTCTTCGCCTCGGCCTCACGCTCGGCCAGATTCTGCTGGCGGTCGTGCTCGGCCTGCAGGCGCGTCTCTTCGCTCGCGGCTTCGAGCTCGCGGCTTTCGATCAGCGAGTGGCGGAAGCGGTCGAGCGCGTTGGCCATCGTGCCGATCTCGTCCTTGCGGTTCAGGCTGCCGATCTCGCTGTCGAGCTTGCCGTCGGCGACATCGCGGGTGACGCCGGCAAGCCGTGCAAGCGGCGAAAACAAGAAATTGGTGATGAGGCCGGTCGCGATCGCCATGACGACGAGCACACCGATGCCGATCATCGTCAGCAGAGTGGCGATCTCGATCGAGCCGGCATTAAGCTCGCTCAGAAGCACGCTTTCGACCACGAGGAAGCGATCGCCGCGATAGTCGATGCCGCGGACATAGGCGCGGGCCGCGCCGTCCGTCCGGCCGAAGTCGGCCACCGTCATCGCCGAACTGGCAAGCGCGCTCTTGATGAAGGTGAAGGGTGTCGCATCGAGCGTTGCAAGCTTGCCGCTCGCGTCGAGGCCGACGGCGGAGCCATCGCCGGAGACGATCGCCGCCCGTGCCGTGCTGCCCTGGACGATGCCCTTGGCAAGGATGCCGGTGACGATCTCGTCCCGCACCTTGAAGAGAATGATGCCCTTGGCCGCTCCAAGCTTGACGATCGGCACGGCATAGAAGATCGCCGACTTGCCGCTGCCGGCATCGACGCGAAGGCCGGAAAAGCCTGTCGGCGCGGCGTCATCGGTCGCCCTGGCGGTATTCTCGATCGCCTTGGCGAAAGCGATGCCGGCACCGGTCGCCTTCCAGGCGTCCGACTTCAGGTTTTCGGCGAAATCGTCTTCCTTCTTATAGGAATAGAGCACGGTACCTTCGAGATCGACGATCAGCAGATCGCTGAAGGCGGTATCCTCGAGGTCGCGGGCAACTTCACCCTGCGTCTTCTCGTGGCTCGAATAATAAAAGCCGCTCGGCCCTTCCGGCTTGATGAGCTTCTCGCGTTGGTCGGCGGGGTTGGGGTTGCCTACTATGAAAACCTTCTTCAGCTCGGCACGGGCATCGCCCGCGGTCTTCTCGATGGTCTTCCAGCCGCTCTTCAGGTTGGTGATCGACATCTGCAGCGCCTCGATGCGCGCGATGGAGTTGGCCTGGTTTTCAAGCTGCGTCAGCTGGTCCTGCAGCATGTCGCCGCGAAAGATCAGCACGCTTTCCTTGGCCTTCAGCGCCTGCTCGTCGGAAATGCGGCTGCTGGCGAAATAGGCAAGCACATCGATGACCGCGATCGACAGCACGGTCAGCAGAATGAATGTGGCGATGACCTTAAAGGAAAGGGATTGAAATCTCCGAGCCATGTACGACGAACCCCTTCTGAACGCGCCTGCCAAGCGCGGGCACGCAGCGCATGCCTGATCAACTGACCTATAAACAGAACATCGGAGGCTTAAATCTTCGCGAAAAGCAGCCTCTCTCGTATTCGGTGACTAGAATTCAGGCATCTGTTTTAATTCGCGGTAAATGGCGGGGCCGAAATCCAGGAATGTTTTTGTTTTGTTCACATATCGATGGCAGTTATTTCGCAATCGCTATAGGTTGAACCATGCAAAATACGATTCGCATCGTCGGCATCGATCCCGGTCTTCGCCGCACCGGCTGGGGAATCATCGAGACATCAGGCAATTCCCTGCGGTTTGTGGCATCCGGAACCGTGACCTCCGATGGAGACATGGACCTTGCCTCCCGCCTTTGCCAATTGCACGACGGCCTGGCGGAGATCGTCCACAGCTATAAGCCGGATGAGGCCGCCGTCGAGCAAACCTTCGTCAACAAGGATGCGGTGGCGACCCTGAAGCTTGGCCAGGCCCGCGGCATCGCCATGCTGGTGCCGGCGCGCGCCGGGTTGCCGGTCTCCGAATATGCCCCGAACGCCGTGAAGAAGGCCGTCATCGGCGTCGGCCATGGCGAAAAGCAGCAGATCCACATGATGTTGAAGATCCTGATGCCGAAGGTCGAATTCAAGGGCAACGACGCCGCCGACGCCCTGGCGATCGCCATCTGCCATGCGCATAATCGCGGCAGCAACCGGATGCGGCAGGCGCTGGCTGGCTAATCTGTTCTTGACTTGTTCCCATTCGATGATAAGTAATACCTCGGAGGTATTACCATGCGCGTGACGGAAAAAGGCCAGGTGACCATTCCCAAGGACATCCGAGACCGTTTGAAGATCGGCCCGGGATCCGAGGTGGATTTCGTTGCCGATGAAAAGGGTGCCCGCCTCGTTGTCCTATCCAGCAGGATAGAGCCATCACAGGACGATTTTGAATCCTGGCTCGGCAGTATGAGCGGGACCCTCGACACCAGCGGCATGACGACCGATGAATTCATGGAATGGTTGAGGGGACCACGTGATGACCTCAGTCCTCGTTGATACGAACATCTTCATCGATATTTTCGGGCCGGATAATCCTTTCAGGGAATGGTCCGCACGGGCGTTGAGCATACTGCGTCCGGATTCGCAATTCATCATGACACCGGTCGTCTGGGCGGAGTTGGCAAGCATGACCCCGCGCGAGGAAACCCTTGCATTTCTCCTGTCGCGGCTGAACCTGATCCGCGAGGCCCTGCCGTTTCCCGCCGCGTACCGGGCCGGCATGGCCCACGCGCAGTACCGGAGAAACGGCGGCCTGCGCGATCGCACCCTGCCGGATTTTTTCATCGGGGCGCACGCCCTCGTTCGATCGCACCGCCTTCTGACGCGCGATGGCGCGCGCTACCGCTCCTATTTCCCTGAGTTGGACATCATTTCTCCCGAAACGCATCCTTGAGAGACCGCGACCCATGATCGGCAAGCTGAAAGGCACCATAGACGAGATCGGCGAAGACTATGTGCTCGTCGATGTGCACGGCGTCTGCTACGTCGCCCATTGCTCGGCCCGCACCCTGTCGAAGCTTGGCTCGGCTGGCGAGGCCTGCGTGCTGTTCATCGAGACCTATGTGCGCGAGGATCAGTTGAAGCTCTTTGGCTTCATGACCGCGCTAGAGCGGGAATGGTTCAACCTGCTCCAAAGCGTCCAGGGCGTCGGCGCCAAGGTGGCGCTCGCCGTGCTCTCGACGTTGACCCCAGGCGAACTGGCTAATGCGATCGCCCTGCAGGACCGCACTGCCGTCTCCCGCGCGCCGGGCGTCGGTCCGAAAGTGGCGATGCGCCTCGTCACCGAGCTCAAGAACCGGGCGCCTGCCTTTGCCGGGGAAGCAATCAATATCGCTCTCAAGCAGGAACTCGGTGAAGGCGTCGCGGCAGCACCGGTCGCCGATGCGGTGTCCGCATTGACCAACCTCGGCTATTCCCGCGACCAGGCCGCCAATGCGGTTGCCGCGGCAATGAAGACGGCGGGTGATAACGCCGACAGCGCCAAGCTGATCAGGCTGGGATTGAAGGAACTGGCGCGGTGAAAAGCCGCAAAACCGATGATGGGATGTCGAGGCAGCCGTTTTTTGGTGTATTGGTGTGACAGGATTCAAAACGGAATGAGAGCATGAGCGAACCCGCCCGCCTGATATCGCCGGAAAAGCGGGGCGAAGACCTTGATATCACGTTGCGCCCGCAATCGCTGGACGAGTTCACCGGCCAGGCGGAGGCGCGCGCCAATCTCAAGGTCTTCATCGAGGCGGCGAAAAACCGCGGCGAAGCGCTGGACCATGTGCTCTTCGTCGGTCCGCCCGGCCTCGGCAAGACGACGCTGGCGCAGATTATGGCCAAAGAGCTCGGCGTCAACTTTCGCTCGACGTCGGGCCCGGTGATCGCCAAGGCCGGCGATCTCGCTGCCCTGCTCACCAATCTCGAGGAGCGCGACGTGCTCTTCATCGACGAAATCCATCGCCTCAATCCCGCCGTCGAGGAAATCCTCTATCCGGCCATGGAAGATTTCCAGCTCGACCTCATCATCGGGGAAGGCCCTGCCGCTCGCTCGGTGAAGATCGACCTGTCGAAATTCACGCTGGTGGCGGCCACAACCCGCCTCGGCCTGTTGACGACGCCGCTGCGCGACCGCTTTGGCATTCCGGTGCGCCTGAGTTTCTATACCGTCGAGGAGCTGGAGCTGATCGTGCGCCGCGGCGCGCGGCTGATGAACCTGCCGATCACCGAGGAGGGCGCCCGCGAGATCGCAAGACGCGCCCGTGGCACTCCGCGCATCGCCGGCCGGCTGTTGCGGCGCGTGCGCGACTTTGCCGAGGTGGCAAGGGCAGAAGCCGTCACCCGCGAGATCGCCGACGAGGCGCTGACCCGCCTGCTGGTCGACAATGTCGGCTTCGACCAGCTCGACAAACGTTACCTCAACATGATCGCGGTCAATTTCGGCGGCGGCCCGGTCGGCATCGAAACCATTGCCGCCGGCCTTTCCGAGCCGCGCGACGCGATCGAGGACATCATCGAGCCCTACATGATCCAGCAGGGTTTCATTCAGCGCACGCCACGCGGCCGTGTTCTGACCGCAATCGCGTGGAAACATCTGGGAATGCAACCGCCAAAGGATATGGAGGCTGCGCAGTTCCGGCTGTTCCAGGAGGACAACTGAGTGATCACCCGCCGCGGATTTTTGAAGGTTCTCGGCGGCGGTTTCGCCGGCGTCATGTCGCTCGGTGGTTATGCCTTTGCTTATGAACCGCTCGCGCGGCTCGCCATCACCCGCTACCAGCTGACGCCGCCGGGATGGACGCCAGGGCTCAAGCTACGCGTCGTCGCGCTCGCCGATCTCCATGCCTGCGAACCCTGGATGTCGGCAAGCCGCATTGCCGCGATCTGCCACACGGCGAATGAACTCGAAGGCGACGTCACCGTCCTGCTCGGCGATTACGCCGCCGGCATGAACATGGTGACGCAGTACGTGCATTCGAGCCAATGGTCGAAGGCGCTCGCCACCTTGCAGGCCCCTCTCGGCGTCCATGCGGTCATGGGCAACCACGATTGGTGGGAGGACAGGACCGCCCAGAAGAACGGCGGGATGGAAACATTCGGACACCGAGCCTTCGCCGACGTCGGCATCCCGGTCTATGGCAACCGCGCCGTCCGGCTCGAAAAGGATGGCAGCGGCTTTTGGCTCGCAGGCCTCGAAGATCAGCTAGCGCTTCTGCCGGGCCGGAAGTGGGGCCGCACGCAGATGCTCGGCCTCGACGATCTCGAGGGAACGATGGCTCAGGTGACGGACGATGCGCCGGTCATCCTGCTTGCCCATGAACCCGATATCTTTCCGCGCGTGCCGGAGCGTGTGTCGCTGACGCTATCGGGTCACACGCATGGCGGACAGATCCGTTTGCTCGGCCGTTCGCCTATCGTGCCCTCGCGCTACGGCAACCGCTACGCCTATGGTCATATGATCGAGGAGGGGCGTAATATCATCGTCTCCGGTGGCCTCGGCTGCTCCATCGCGCCGGTGCGCTTCGGCGTGCCGCCGGAAATTGTCGTGATCGATCTTGGATAGAATGGCATGGCCAAGCGCACTCTCATCCGCCTGAATGCGGGCGCTGAGCGTTTCAACTATCGCATCGCCGGCCTCGGCTTTCGTGACGGCCACGTGCTCGTCCATCGCGCCGTGCATGAGCCCTTCTGGACCTTTCCGGGCGGCAGGGCGGAAATCGGCGAGACGTCGGAGCAAACGCTGAAACGGGAGATAGTGGAGGAACTGGGCGTAGAGGTGACCGTCCATCGCCTGCTCTGGATCGTCGAGAATTTTTTCCGCTACGAACAGCGCGACTGGCATGAACTCGGCCTCTATTATCTGATGGAGATTCCGCCAGAATTCCCCTTCTTGTCCGGCGAGATCATCCATCGGGTCGAGGACGGCGACAACCATCTCGAGTTCAAATGGGTGCCGGCAACGCGTAATGCCCTGTCCGCACTCGACATCCCGCCCTATTTCATCGCCGATGAAATCGAAACCCTTCCCGTTGTGCCGCGTCATCTCGTCTGGCGGGACGGCGATCTCGACGGCAAAGACTGACGCAGGCAATTCAAGGTGTTACAGCGCCCTTTGCGCGCCTTAAAAGGTGGCGGTGCTGTCGCCAAAAGCCTTTAAAGAGGAGATGCGCCGATGCCGACCTTCGATCCTGTCAGGCCATTTCGCAAACTTGCCTACAACAACGCCCTTGCCAACCGCCGGCTGCTTCAGGCCTGCGCGACACTGAAGCCCAGCGAATTCGAAGCGCCGCGCACCAGTTTCTTCCCCTCGATCAAGGAAACCTTGAACCATATCATCACGGTCGACTGGTTCTATGTCGACGGCCTGGAAGGCGGCACGCTCGGGCTCAAGGCCTTCGAGGTCGACGAACCGTTCGATGACGTTTCCTCGCTGACAGAGGCGCAGGCGAAGGTCGATCAGCGCCTGACGGCACTTTGCGAGGCCCTGACGCCGGAGAGACTCATCTCGACCATCAGCCTCCATCGCGGCGACCGCATTCAAGAAGAGCGGATGGAGGACGTGCTCGGCCACCTCTTCCAGCATCAGACCCATCATCGCGGGCAGGTGCATGCGATGCTCTCCGGCACCAGCGTCGCTCCGCCGCAACTCGACGAATTCATCGTTGCCGACGATGCCCGGTTCCGTGGCGGCGAACTCGCCACGCTCGGCTGGAGCGAAGAAACGCTGATGCGTTAGCGCGTCCTGCGGGCCGCGAGTGTTTTAAGTCTCTATTTGATGCCTGTCGTGGTCCCAAAACCGCTGCACAGTTTTGGGCGACATGCATTAATTCTGCAGCCGCTTCTTCAGCCCGTCGATGATTGTCTTGGTGAGAAGATCGTAATTCTCGTCGAAGTGATGATCGCCGGGCAGTTCGATGACCTCGGCGCCGCTATCCTTCAGCGCCGGACAGGCAACATCGTCATCGTCGTCCTTGCCGTAGATGCATTGCACGAGCTTCGGATCGATGTTCTTCAGATCGCCGACAGGATCGCCTCCCGCCCCTTCCGTCTTCTGGCCGAGCCAGCCGAGAACAGAGATGACGTAGTCGACTTGGTGCGAAAGCGACAGCAGCGACAATTGCGCCACCGCCGACTTTTCGGCTGGCTTGAGGAGCTGGTAGGTGGCGGGCACGACATCGGCGCCGAAGGAATAACCGACGAGCAGGACATGCTTCACCTTCCACTGCTTGCGGTAGAAATCGATGATCTTCGAAAGATCGGCAGCTGTCTCCTCCGGCTTGCGCTCCTTCCAGAAATAGTGGAGCGAATCGACGCCGACGACCGGAATACCTTCCTTCTGCAGCGTGCCGCCGACCTCCTTGTCGATGTCGCGCCAGCCGCCGTCGCCGGAATAGATCACCGCCATCGTATCGAAGGCCGGCGTTGCCTCGAGCACCGCCAGCGGCAGGCCGAGCGGGTTGCCGAAGGCGCCGGAGGCGGTGACGAGATCGTCGAGCGTATCGGCAAACGCCGTCTGCGCATCGTCGGTGGAATCGCGGATCTCGATCGCGTCATGGGCCTTCTTCAGCGCCTCGGCATGCGCCCGACCATCCTTGTTGGCCTCAGGCGTGAAGACGGTAACGATCGGGTCCGGCAGGATGCCGTCGCTGAGGCCATAGACCGTGCGTTCGCCGACCACCTGCTTGGACGCCGGCGTGCAAAGCTCCTTGGCAAGCGGAATGCCGGCGGCCGGATTAACGGCAAGTGTCTGGCCGATCGTCGCATCCGGCGTTTGCGCGGCGATCGCCAGCGCCAAGGCCCCGCCCTCGCCGATACCGGCGACGATCGGCAGGTGATAGGCGTTGTTGCCGGTCGCGCGCTGCACCTGCTGGCTCAGCGATTCGATGTCCGACACCATGTAGACACAGCCGTCGTTGAGGCTGACGTCGTACTGGCCGAGCGCCTGGATATAGGATGGAAAGTCGACGCCGATGACAACGGCGCCTTCGGCGACCAACCTGTCGGCTTCGCCCTTCTCATAATCGCCCCAGCCGGCGGCATCCGAGATCAGCATCACCGTGCCCTTCACCTCCCCTTCCGGCAGGAAGATGTGCGGCGACGGGATGAGCCCGGTTTCGAAACTCTGCGTGGTCTCTTCGGCGGCGTCAGCCGGTGCGGCCGCGAGCATGCAGGCGCATGCCGTGGCAAGAAGGATTGTTCTGATCATTTTCTCACTACCCCTTTCAATCCGCCCCCAATCAGAAATGTCGCGTCCATCAACGCGATCATCGGATTGCCCCCTCCTGAGACCGCAAGATAGCGCGGTTGCCAGTGCGGATGAAACTTGGATTTGAATGCCCGAAGGCCTTTGAAGTTATAGAAGCGCTCGCCGTGTTCGAAGACGGTGCTGCCGATGCGGTCCCAGACGGGCGCCGCCTCGCGTTTCGACATGCCGGAGAGAGGCGCCATGCCGAGATTGAAGTGGGTGAAACCCTGCCCTCGCAGATATTCCATGATCTGCACGAAGAGAAAGTCCATCGAGCCCTTCGGCGCGTCCGGCGAGAAGCGCATGAGATCGATCGTGCCCTCCTGTCTGGATTCGGTCACGAGGATATTGGCGAAGGCGACGATCCTGCCGTCCTTTTTCAGGATGCCGACCGGCTGCGAGGAGACATAATCGAAATCGAACGCGCCGAGCGAGAAGCCCTTTTCCTTGGCATTGTGATGCTCGAGCCAGGCCGTCGAAACCGCGGCAAGATCATCGATGACCGAAGACAAGTCCTGCGGTTCGACGACGGCGAATTCCAGCCCGTCGCGCTGGGCGCGGCTTGCCGTCTGGCGAAGGTTTGCCCATTTGCCGCCCTTCATCTCGAAGGTCCTGAGATCGGCCACCGCCAGTTCGCCGAGCTTGAAGGCGCGCAGGCCGGCATCGGCGCAATGGGACAGCAGCGCCGGCGATATCTGATAGAACACGGCCCGGCAGCCGGCGGCGCGCGCCGCTTCGACGAAACGCCAGACGAGTTCCTGCACGGCGCGATGGTCGCCGACCGGATCGAACAGCGCGATCCAGGAGCGGCCCTGCCGGCCATACATGATGAAGGCATCGCCGTTTTCCGAGAACATGATGCTCTTGTCGCCCATGCGCACAAGATTGGCATCGGCATTGCCCTGCTTCATGACGATCTCGACGGCACGCGCCAGCGCCTCGTCCGTCGCCTGCTCCGGCCGGAAGCTCGCCGGTCGGAGCAGGCTGAAGACGGCGATCGCCGACGAAATGATGGTGATGCCGAGCACGGCGCGCAGCCCGCGCGGCGCCTCGGCGGTGAATTCGAACTGCCACCAGAGCTGGTTGCTGTATTCGACGTCGCGATAGACGAAGAGCAGGATGACGACAGCCCCGACGACGATCACGGCGATCGCCATCAGCCAGGACGCCGTCAGCGCCTGGTTGAGCAGCGAGGCCTGGCGGGTAAAGAGCCGGCGGCTGACGAAGAGCCCGAAGATGAGGAAGGCAAGAAAAGCCGCTTCGACAAGCGCGATCGCCTTCAGCAGCGACAAGGTCAGCGCGGCAAGCGCCGAGAACACGGCGACCCACCAGGCGCCGTCGAGCCGCTGGCCGAGGCCGCGCGCGGCGACGACGAGTGCCAGCCCCAACAGGCTGGAGAGGAAATGCGCCCCTTCGACCATCGGCAGTGGCAGATAGTTGGAGAGGAATTCGAGGTTCTGGTCCGGCGTCGGCGTGACGCTCGAAAACACCAGCATGACGCCGAGCAGCAGCGCGAGAGCCGACAGCAGCTGCGGCATCAGCCGTCCGCCGATGCGCCGCATGCTGGAGGCCGCCGGATGGTCGACGAAACGACGCAGCTCCGCCGCCGAGACCGCGAGCACGGCGATCAGCAGCGGCAGCACATGGTAGACCAGCCGGTAGAGCACCAGCGATCCGAGCACGGCATCGATGTTCACCGCGCTGCCGAGCGAGGCGATGATCACGGTCTCGAACACGCCGAGCCCGGCCGGAACATGGCTGAGCACGCCGAGACCGACGGCGATCGCATAGACGGCGAGGAAGACCGGCCAGCCGATGGCTGTCTGCGGCAGCAGCACATAGAGCACCGACGCCGAGGCGGCGATATCGAAGGCTGTGACGAGGAACTGCCGCGACCAGGTACGCGAATCCGGCAGGCGGATTGCCACAGGGCCAAGATCGAGCACGCGCCCGTCACGGCCGATGATCATCACCGCGCCCAGAATGGCGACGATCGAACCGGCGATCAGCCGAAGAAGGAAGGGGCTGATGCCGACGAGCGGGCCGATCTCGTCGGCGATGACGATGAGGGCGATTGCCGCGACGCCCGCAAGCCCCAATCCGAAGGACAGCGTGACGAAGGCGATGATGCGTCCGATATCCTCCGGCGAGAGCCCGAGGCGCGTATAGGCGCGGTAGCGAATCGCCCCCCCAGACAGGGCGCCGAAACCGGCGGTATTGCCGACGGCATAGGCACTGAACGCCGTCAGCGCGACATGCGGAAAGGGCAGCTTCTTGCCGATATATTCGATGGCGTTGAGATCGTAGAAGATCAGTGCGAGGAAACTGAGCGCCGTGAAGAACAACGCAAGCAGGATCGAGCTCGGCCTGGTGGCGGCGAGCGCACCGACGACGTCGTCATAGCGCACCTCGTTGGTGAGCTGCATGATGGCGTAACCGACGAGGCAGAAGACCACCAGTGATGCGGCTGCCAGCAGCGGCGTTCTGTACCGTCTGAATAGACCGCCAAAAGAAAACCCGTCCGCTTCTTCAATCTCTTCCAAATTGCCGTGCCCCGACATTCTCGTACCCTGCTGCAACTGCCAGCTTGGCGGGAATCATTTCAGATGACGTAACATGAAAGGCATATAAGCTCTATGAAGCTATGCCGCTGCTACCCCAGCCCCGCCGCCTGCGCCTCAATCATCCTCAATTGGGGCGAATTTGCGCAGGCGAGCGGCGCAGCACATTGCATTTTCGTAAGCTTCGGCAGAGCCTTGCGCTCGATGGAGAGTTGAGACGCGAGAGAAAGGTTCGATATGCAGGATGGTTCGGCCTTGGTGATGCTTGCTCTCGGCCGCCTGCTGCTCGGCGGCCTCTATGTCGCTGGCGGCGTTCATCATTTTTTCGTCATCGTGCCGCTGACCGAGGCGATCGAAGCCCGCGGCCTCCCTTTTGCGAAATGGGTGCTGGTCTTGGGCAGCATGTTCCAGATCGTCGCCGGCATCCTGCTGATGCTCGGCCTTTTTGTCGCGGCAGCGGCATTCGGTCTCATCGTCTTCACGCTGGCGGCCACCGTCATGCTGCTGAATTTCTGGGACATGCAGGGAACGGCGCGCGACAGCGCGATCAATACCTGGAAAACCAACCTGGCGATCATCGGCGGCCTGCTGATAGCAGCAGCCGGCGCGATGTGAAGCGGTTCATGCCGCCGGTTCGGCGCCCGCCCGCGCATGCGCGGCGTATCGTGCGACGGCAGCATCCACCTCCGCGTCGCGGTCGCCCGCCACCTGCACCGTCGGCACGGCGAATTCGATACCGTTTTCCTGGAAGGCATTACGAATCATCGCCAGCGCATTGCGGCGGATGACGAATTGCTCGCCGGGCTTCGTCATCATCGACAGCCGGATTTCGATGGCGAATTCGCCGAACTGCTCGACACCCTTCATCTTCAGAGTCTCGATGATATGAGGGCCGAATTCCGGATTTTCGAGCAGCGTCTGGCCGATCTGCTTGATCACCTTCTTCGCCTTGACGAGATCGGTGTCGTATTTGACGTTGAGGCTGATCTTGTCGATCGTCCAGTCGCGATTGAGGTTCTTCACTGCGCCGAGTTCACCGAACGGCACCGTCGTCAGCGGCCCGCGATGATGTCTGAGCTTCACCGAACGCAGGCTGAAGGCCTCGACCACGCCCTTGTGGCTGCCGCTTTCGATATATTCGCCGATGCGGAAGGCATCGTCCCAGAGATAGAACATGCCGCTGATGACGTCCTTGACGATCGTCTGCGCGCCGAAACCGACCGCAACGCCGACGACACCGGCGCCGGCAATCAGCGGCCCGATTTCGATACCGAGGCCGGAGAGCACCATCAGAACGGCGATGACGGCAATGACGACGGCAAGGATATTGCGGAAGATCGGCAACAGCGTCTGTATCCGCGCGCGTTTGGCCTTCTCCTCATCCGTTGCTCCGCCATCCACGGATGATTCAAGCAGCTTGCCGTCGATATAGGCCTTGACGACATGCCAGAGCAGATCGGCGGCAAGCAGGATGACGATGCCGCCGATCACGCCGCGCGCGATCTTGTCGATCATCGTTTCGCCGGCCGCCATCGTATCGGCACCGACGCCGAGCATATGCCCAAGCCAGATGGCGGCAACGGCAATGATCAGCGCCCGCACGCCACGGTCGAGCAGCACGGCTGCAATGGGCCGCGTGGCAAGGAAGCTCGCTTCGGTCTGCTGCAGCGATTTTACCGCAATCGTCGAGACGGCAAGCACGCGCGGCAGCAGCAACACGTAAATGCCGAGCCAGAGCAGCCAGTTGAAGCCTGCGACCCAGAGGCTCCAGAGCAACAGGAAATAGACGGTGAGCGCCCAGGAGGTCCCGTGACCACGCTTCTCGTCCTTGTGCGGCCGCGACCAGACCGCCTCGATCGCAATCAACAATAGGCCGATGCCAAGGATATAGCCGACGAGGAGCCGCACGCTCGCAGAATAGCCGAGCGGCTCCATCGACTGGATCACCGCCCAGCCGAAAATGAAATAGATGACGAAGGTTGCACAGCGCCGATACCAGAAGAATGCGACGTCACGCGCCGGCATGATCGGAGCGGTGATCTCCTGTCGTTCTTCCTCGGCTCGCGCCAGCCCGATGAGATCGACCAGCACGCCACCAAGGCAGATGGTGAAGCGCTGGACCACGAGCGCGACAACGCAAACGATCGCGATGCTCTGGCTGACCGGCGGCCAGCTGACGCTGAGAAGAGCAAGTGCCGTCGCCATCGCAAAGATCAGCGCCGGAATGACGCGCGGGGCGAGATGCATGCCCGCCATCTGCGCCGCCTGGCGACGGCGGCGGAAGGCATAGCGGGCAATGCGCTCGACGATGGTGCCGAGCAGGAAAATCGCCAGAAACTGCGCTATCATGCGTGGCCAGCCGATGGCGGCGATCTCGCCGAAAAACAGCGAAGAAGCATGGCCGACCTGCGAGGGCAGTGTCATCGCTGCATCGGAGACCATCGAGACGTGCCGACGGGCATGCTGGAGCAGACCTGACAGCACCGACATCTGGTCGCCGGCCGCCGAATCGCTCGCGGGTGCTGCCGCCATTTGCGTCGACATCCATTGTTTGACCTGAGGAGTCTGCATCAGCTCCATCATCTGACGCACCTCGGCCGGCGGGGCGGCCGCGGCCGACACCTGCGCCGGCGACGTCTGGGCAAAGCCAGGCGAAACCGCCGAAAAAAGCGCGAGCAATGTCAGCATGCCGAATATGACGGCCTTCAAGCCCCTTGCCATGCCACGCTCCATGACCGCCTCCAATGAAATGTCGGTCGCTTGTGCAGAGCAGCGCCGACATTTTGCAATGGATACTCGCGACCGTTGCCGCCAGCAAGCAGTAGGAAAACCATACTGATGGCTAGGAAAGGTCAACGTCGCCGCCTCTTCGAAACGAAACGCCGCGCTCGATTTCAGAATGATGGCTTTGTCGGAACGGTGAGTGAAGTCGCTCGCCTTCAGGATTTCACGGCCGGTTTTTCCACGTGGCCGCCGAAGCCCGCGCGCATCGCCGACAGCACCTTGTTGGCGAATTCGTCATTGTCGCGCGAGGAGAAGCGACCGTAGAGCGCAGCGCTCAGCACCGGCGTCGGCACGCTTTCGTCGATTGCCGCCATGATCGTCCAGCGGCCTTCGCCGCTGTCCGAGACGCGGCCTGCATATTTCGAAAGTGCGGGATCGGCATGTAGCGCATCGGCCGTAAGATCGAGCAGCCAGGAGGTGATGACACTGCCGCGGCGCCAGACTTCGGCGACATCCTGCAGGTTGAAATCATATTGGAAATGTTCCGGATGGGCGAGCGGTGCGGTTTCCGCATCGGCCTCGTGCGAGGCGGCGCCGATATTGGCATGTTTCAGAATATTGATACCTTCGGCATAGGCGGCCATCAGGCCGTATTCGATGCCGTTATGCACCATCTTGACGAAATGCCCGGCGCCATGCGGGCCGCAATGCAGGTAACCCTGCTCGGCGGTGCTGGCCGCAGCCGCTTCGACGCTCCGGTTGGGCGAGGCTTCCGTCTTGCCGACGCCGGGCGCCAGCGTCGCGAAGATCGGGGAAAGGTGTTCGACGATGCCCTTCTCGCCGCCGATCATCAGGCAATAACCGCGCTCGAGGCCGAAGACGCCGCCGCTTGTGCCGACATCGACATAGTGGATGCCCTTGGTGATGAGGTCGGCGCCGCGGCGGATGTCGTCATGGTAATAGGAGTTTCCGCCGTCGATGATGATATCGCCATTCTCAAGCAGCGGCACTAGGCTCGCCAGCACCTTGTCGACGATCGCCGCCGGCAGCATCAGCCAGATCGCGCGTGGATGGGTGAGCTTCGAGACGAATTCCGCGAGCGAAGCGCTGCCGGTCGCACCGAGGCCCGCGAGCTCGGCAACGCTTTCCGGCCTGGCGTCGTAAACGACGCATTCGTGACCGCCCCGCATCAGGCGCTGGACCATATAATTGCCCATGCGGCCCAAACCAACCATGCCAAGCTGCATAATGAATCTCCTGGAAACCGAAATGAAGTATCGAATCCGGAAATTAGCACCCGCAGTGTGACAGGCAAGCAAAGTCTCGGTGATTTCGGCGAATGCGACGATTGCACCGCCGACCTCCCCGAGATCGACGTATCGTTAAATATCAGGCGCGCTGGCCGGCTCACCCTTCATCTCGCTGAGGAACATGCCCTCGCGCAGATTGATGCCGTATTCGACGAAAGCCTTCATGCAGCAAAGCATCTGCGTCCAGCCTTCGCAGTTGAGATAGGTGCCGCGCCGGCCGGAATCGTCTTCGCGCCAGCCGGTCTCGGCGATCGTCACCAGCGTGCCGCCGTCTTCCAGCGGCTTGAAGTTCATCTCGACCAGCGTCTTGTACTTCGCCTCGTCTTCGCCAGTGCCGCCATCCCAGCGCAGCACGATGCGGCTTTCCGGCACCAGTTCGACGACCTCGACCGGCGCATCCTTCCACCAGGTCACCGTCGTGCCCTTCACGAGCGGCGCGCTCGCTCCGCCGATCGTGGTGAAATAGCTGCTGAGCTTCTTCGGATTGACGACGGCATCGAACACCTCTGCGACGGGACGGCCGATGCGGCCGGAAACGCGGATTCCGAGAGACATGACACTTCTCCTCTTCTCCATTGTGCCTGTTCCGTTGTACTTGGCGTCATTATGTTATAAAAACATAACATGTCAAGCGAATCAACCGACGACCCAGTCTTCAAGGCGCTGGCGCATCATCGCCGCCGCGAAATCCTCGATCTGCTCAAGGATGGCCCCCGAACCACAGGGACCCTTTGCGAGATGTTTCCGGAGATGGATCGCTGCACGGTGATGCTGCATCTGAAGGTACTGGAAGAGGCCGATCTGGTCATCGCCAGGAAGGAAGGCCGCGAGCGCTGGAACCATCTGAACAGCCTGCCGATCAAGCACATCTATGACCGCTGGATCAGCGCCTATGCCGGCCATGCGCTCTCTATCCTCGACCGGCTGAAAGGCGACCTGGAAGGTCAGCCCGAATAATGACCCGGCGTCAAACCGCCTTGCCGCCCGCCCCGCCGAAGCCCTATGCTGCAAAAAACGACACGGGATCAGACGGATGACGATATCCGGAGCCGGCATACGCCGCATGCGGCTGCTGCGGAGCATGAAGCAGGAACATCTCGCCGAACTCCTCGGCGTCAACCAGGCGACGATCTCACGCTGGGAGCGCGATAAGCTCGCCCTTTCGCCCGAACAGGCTATCAAGCTGGAACGGATTTTCGCCTCGCCGCCACATGCAGCAGTCGATGCGGCGCTGAAGCGGCTGGTCGAGGATTCCGTCCGGCCGGTGCATCTGATCTGCGACCGCACCCACCGGCTGCTCGCCACCTCTCGCCCGCGGCACGCGGAGTGGCGGGCGCCGCTCGGCGCCTTTCTCGGCCGCTCTCTATTCTCCTACGCCTCCGCCGAGATCGCCGCCGCCGAGCAGTCGCTGGAGGAGCGCGGCTGGCATGCGGGCAGGCTCTCGTCGCTGACGCTTGATACCGGCGCCAACGGCAATGCGCTGCTGCCGATCGCCGCCGGCCGCATGACCTGGGAAAGGATCATGCTTTCCGATGGCAGCGCCGGCCGCCTCGTCACGACCATCGGCTGAGCCTCAAGCTTTCCTGCACGCCCATGCATAATTTATGCGTTGCCTGAAAACCTTAGTCTTTATAGCGTCCGCCGCCGAACGGTCAGGAGACGATGTGATGACGATACTGGTGACGGGAAGTGCCGGCCATCTCGGCGAGGCGCTGATGCAGACCTTGAGGGCGGAAAGCCGCTGGGTGCGCGGCATCGATATCAAGCCCTCGGCTTTTACCGACATGGTCGGCTCGATCAGTGATCGCGCCTTCGTCCGCCAGGTGATGTCGGGCATCAGCCACGTCATCCATGCCGCGACGCTGCACAAACCGCATGTGGCGACCCACGGCAATTATGATTTCCTCGACACCAATATCGCCGGCACTCTGCACCTGCTCGAAGAGGCGACCACCGCAGGCGTCGCAAGCTTCGTCTTCACCAGCACCACCAGCACCTTCGGTGCGGCATTGACGCCGGCTGCCGGCGAACCGGCGGCATGGGTGACCGAGGACGTGCTTCCCGTCGCGAAAAACATCTACGGCGTGACGAAACTCGCCGCCGAAGGTCTGTGCGAACTCTTCGCCCGCAAATCCGGCCTGCCGGTCGCCATTCTCAGGACTTCGCGTTTCTTTCCCGAAAATGACGACGATCCTGACATTCGCAACGGCTATTTGGCAGAGAACGCCCAGGCCAATGAGCTTCTTCACCGCCGCGTCGATATCAGCGACGTGGTCGGCGCCCATCTGCTGGCGCTCGAAAAGGCGCCGGCGATCGGCTTTGGCCGCTACATCATCTCCGCCACGACGCCGTTTTCGGCAAATGATCTCGCCGCGATCCGGCGCGACGCGCCTCACGTCGTCGAACGACTGTTCCAGGGTGCAGGCGCCCTTTACGCATCACGCGGCTGGAAGATGTTTCCTTCGCTCGACCGTGTCTATGTCAACGAACGCGCAAGGCGGGAACTCGGCTGGCAGCCGCGATATGATTTCCGTTTCGTGCTCGATTGCCTGCGCGACAACAGGGAGTGGCGAAGCCCTTTGGCGCTGAATGTCGGCTCCAAGGGCTACCACGATGAGGTCTTCGCCGAAGGGCCTTACCCGGTCGGATAGAGCAGCGAGCTGCAATGCGGACACGCGAAAGCCCGACTTCCTCTCCAGCATGACGCTTTCGCTGAGAAGTGTCATCCAGATATCACGATCCCGTCATAGACCGTCTGCCGGGGATATGGGCGACGAAATCCAGGGCGTGTTGCGCCATCGGGAAATCGAATCCAGGCCGGGGTGTCATTTGAAGCGGTGTCCAGCCTGCGGGCGGAAGCCGTTTCGAGAGCGCTTTTGACCGAGAGGGTATTTCCATGAAGAATGTCAGACCTTACACAGCGCGGCTTTTCGCCGCGGTTCTCGCGGCATCCGCCGCCGTGCCAGTCGTCGCAATGGCCGAGAATTCCGCCACCGTCGGCGGCCTCACCTTCGTCAACAAGGGCCTGGTGGGCATCGGCCGCATTCCGGCCAACCAGCGTGACAAATTCGGCGAGACCTTCGGTTCCGGCTCGGGCATGGCGATCGATCCCGCCGCCTGGAGCCGCGACGGCGCCGGCTACAAGGGCACGCTCTACCTGTTGCCCGACCGCGGTTACAACGCCGTCGGCACCGTTGATTACCGGCCACGTCTGAACACCATCTCGATCGGCCTGACGCCGACCGCTCCGGGTGCGGCACCCGAGGTTGGCAAGGAACAGTCGGGCGTCGACGCAAGGCTCGTCGATTCCACACTCTTCGTCGACGACAGGGGCGGCGACATGACCGGTCTCGACCCGGAATCCGGCGTCCGCCCCGCTGCCGGTGATTTTCCGCCGCTGCCGCAGGCGACGAACGGCAAGATCGCGCTCGACAATGAAGCCATCATCCGCATGGCCGACGGCAGCATGTTCGTCAGCGACGAATATGGTCCTTATATCTATCACTTCTCCGCTGACGGCCACCTGCTCTCCGCCACCCAGCCGCCGAAGGCGCTTTTGCCGATGCGCAAGGGCGCGTTGAGCTTTGCCTCCAACAATCCCGGCCCCGGCGCCTCCGCTCCGGACCCGAAAGATCCGGAGACCGGCCGCCAGAACAACCAGGGTCTCGAAGGCATGGCGATGACGCCTGATGGTAAGTTCATCATCGCTGTGCTGCAATCGGCTGCCCGCCAGGACGGCGGCGATTCCGGCTCGACCCGGCAGAATACCCGCGCGCTGATCTATGACGCCGCCGATCCCGATCACCTGAAACTGATGCACGAATATGTCGTGCCGCTGCCGGTCTTCAAGGACGCCAAGGACAAGACGATGATCGCCGCCGAGAGCGAAATCGTCGCCCTGTCCGACAAGACCTTCCTGATGCTCGCCCGTGACAGCGGCAACGGCCAGGGCCTGAAGGGCGACACCTCGCTCTACCGCAAGGTCGACATCGTCGACGTTTCCGCCGCGACCGACATTGCCGGCAGCAATTTCGATGACGGCAAGCCGATCGCGCCGAAGGGCGTCATCGATCCCTCGCTGACGCCGGCGACGCTGATACCCTTCATCGACCTCAACGACAAGGTCGACCTCGCCCGCTTCGGCCTGCACAACGGCGCGCCGAACGACAAGAACAATCTGTCGGAAAAATGGGAAGCCATGGGTCTGGCGAGCGTTCTCAACCCGAACCTGCCGGACGACTACTTCCTGTTCGTCGCCAATGACAACGACTTTTTGACGCAGGATGGTTTCCAGGTGGGTGCCGCCTACAAGGCCGACGGCGGTGCCGACGTCGACACAATGTTCCAGGTCTTCCAGGTCACCCTTCCAGGTCTGAAGAAGTAACGGACGCGCTGAAGAAGGGCGAACGGGCAACCCGCGTTCGCCCGCCATATCCGGCGTCTTCGCTGAAAATGGAAGGAAAGGGTGCGATCCACGACCACCGATGGATGTTTACGATCCTGGGTGCCTACAAACGTAGGTGGGCGCCGTGTGTCCAGGCCCACGGGCCTGGCCAGGGACAGCTCCCTTTGGATCGAGTATGGCCCCAGGGATTGTGGTTCCTGTCGAGAGGCGCAGACCGCATGGCGATATATAAGGTTGTTTGCGCTGCCGCGCCAGTGGCGACGGAAGGCCGCCCCTATTTAATTAGAGCCTTTCCTGGTCAGATTGAAGCATTCTGCCGGAGCAGGTTTTCGTCAGGGCAGAGGCGATTGGCGAAGGGCATACCTCTTGGTACGTCCGAGCCGATCGCCTTTGGCCTGGCGGAAAGATGCCCGGCCCTTCGGGTTGGCTGAAACGGGCCGGCTGATCGACCGGCCGGCTTGGCCGTAGAGCCGGGCTACGACACGCGCCGGCCGGTCGACCATCCGACTCCGTTTGAGCCAACAGAATGCTTCAATCTGACCAGGAAAGGCTCTAGGATCAATTGAGTTCGGGGGCGGACCGGCCATTCAGCTTGTCGGTGATGCCGCGGATGCGGCTCGACACTTCGCTCAGCGCTGCGGCAAGATTTTCCTCGGTCCGGGCGGTGGCTGCAAGCACCGTATCGCGATTGCCGCGCAGCGTCTCGAGCTCGGACTCCAATCCGGCGACGCGGCGCGTCAACTCGGCAATCTCGTCCGTGATCATGATGCCGGCCATGACGGTGATCCTCAGATCGCCGATTTCGCCGAACTGATCCTTGAGATGGCCGACATAGCGGTCGAAACGGGTGGCGAGATCGGTCAGGTGATCCTCCTGCCCTTCCTCGCAGGCCATGCGATAGGCCTTGCCGTCGATCGTTACCGTCACCTGCGCCATGCCAAACTCTTCCTATCAGCGATCCAGAACTGCGCGGATCGTTTCCATGGCCGTCACCAGCCGCCGCGATACCTCGCGATTAACCTCTTCCAGCCGGTTGGCGCGGAATTCGGCCTGGTCGAGCTCCTGCGCCAGGCGCGAGCGGTCGGCGTGCACACGCCGCACCTCGCCCTCGATCTCGCCCTGCTCGCGCTGCCGTTCGACGCGCATGTCGACGGCGTTTTCGAGGCTCGATATCGCCTGTCTCAATTCGTTGAGCGCTGCTTCCATGGTTTTGCCTGTGGGCATCATGTCTTTCCGATTCCCGCGCAGGATCCGCGAATCGGCACGCCGCGCCGATCCTGCGATTTCAAAAGGATATGCAGCTCGCTAACGGCCCGTCAATAAATCCTGTCACTTGCCCACCGGCCTATCCTGTGGATGAGCGTTTTACACATCGATTTCGTCATTTGTACAATCGCGTGATCAAATGTCAAAAATCGCCGCTTCCCGCCCGGATTTGACCTGCCATTTATTGACTTGCCCGTCCCAACTGCTATGTCTCTGCCGCTTTCACTCGATGGTCTTGGAGGCTCGAGGCCATCCCCCGACACCCGGAACTTGCGGAAAAGCCATGACCTCTCCCGAACAACACGACCGGATGGCGAATGCGATCCGTTTTCTTGCCATGGACGCCGTTGAAAAGGCGAACTCCGGCCACCCGGGCATGCCGATGGGCATGGCCGACGTGGCAACGGTCCTGTTCACCAAATATCTGAAGTTCGATCCGAAGAAGCCGCACTGGCCGAACCGCGATCGCTTCGTGCTGTCGGCCGGCCATGGCTCGATGCTGCTCTATTCGGTGCTGTATCTGACCGGCTATCCTGACATGACGATCGAAGATCTGAAGCAGTTCCGCCAGCTCGGTTCGAAGACCGCCGGCCACCCGGAATACGGTCATGCCACCGGCATCGAAACGACGACCGGTCCGCTCGGCCAGGGCATTGCCAATTCCGTCGGCATGGCGATTGCCGAACGCAAGCTGCGCGAGGAGTTCGGCTCCGATCTCCAGGATCACTATACCTATGCTATCTGCGGCGACGGCTGCCTGATGGAGGGCATCAGCCACGAAGCCATCGCGCTCGCCGGCCACCTGAAGCTCAACAAGCTCGTTCTGTTTTGGGACAACAACTCGATCACCATCGACGGCGCCGTGTCGCTGTCGGATTCCACCGATCAGATCGCCCGCTTCAAGGCCGTACACTGGAACACGATCGAGATCGACGGTCACGATCAGGCCGCGATCGCCGACGCGATCGAAGCTGCTCACAAGTCCGACCGCCCGACCTTCATCGCCTGCAAGACGATCATCGGCTTCGGCGCCCCGAACAAGCAGGGCACCCACAAGGTCCACGGCAACCCGCTCGGCGCCGAAGAAATCGCAGCCACCCGCAAGGCGCTGAACTGGGAAGCCGAAGCCTTCGTCATCCCGTCGGACGTGCTTGATAGCTGGCGTGCTGCCGGCGCCCGCTCCGTCGACCTCGTCAAGAGCTGGGAAGACGGCCTCGCCAAGGCTCCGGCCAGGGCCGAGTTCACCCGCCGCATGGCAGGCGGGCTGCCGGAAGGCTTCGACGCCGCGATCAGCGCATATAAGAAGAAGCTCGCCGAGACCAAGCCGACGGTTGCGACCCGCAAGGCCTCGGAAGACGCGCTCGAGGTCATCAACGGCTTCCTACCGGAAACGCTCGGGGGCTCCGCCGACCTGACGCCGTCGAACAACACCAAGACCAGCCAGATGCATTCGATCACCCCGACGGATTTCGCCGGTCGTTACATGCATTGGGGCATTCGCGAGCATGGCATGGCGTCTGCCATGAACGGCATTGCGCTGCATGGCGGCCTCATCCCCTACAGCGGCGGCTTCCTGATCTTCTCGGATTATTGCCGCCCGCCGATCCGTCTCGCCTCGCTGATGGGCATCCGCGTCATTCACGTCCTGACGCATGACTCGATCGGCGTCGGCGAAGATGGCCCGACGCACCAGCCGGTCGAACAGCTCGCCGGCCTGCGCGCCATCCCGAACCTGATGGTCTTCCGTCCGGCCGACGCCACGGAAACGGCGGAATGCTGGCAGATCGCCATCAAGACGCACAACCGTCCTTCGGGCCTTGCTCTGACGCGCCAGAACCTGCTCGCAGCCCGTACCGAATACAGCGAAAAGAACCTGTGCGAACAGGGTGCCTATGTGCTCGCCGGCAATGCCGACGCCAAGGTGACGATCTTCGCCTCCGGCTCCGAAGTCGAAATCGCCGTTGCAGCCCGTACGGCACTCGAAGCCAAGGGCGTCACCGTCCGCGTCGTATCGGTTCCCTGCACCGAACTGTTCTTCGAGCAGCCGGAAGCCTATCGCAAGGAAATCCTCGGCAACTCGCCAGTCAAGATCGCCGTCGAAGCCGCCGTTCGCGAAGGCTGGGATGCGTTCATCGGACCGGAAGGCACCTTCATCGGCATGAAGAGCTTCGGCGCTTCCGGCCCGGTCAAGGAAGTTTATAAGCATTTCGGCATCACCGCCGACGCCGTCGTTGCAGCCGCGGAAGCAAAGCTTTAATGAGGGCGCCATGAGGCGCTCTCCATCTCCTCAATTCCAGGCCCTCACTATCGGGCCCTACTCTATCGGGAGTGAATGAACATGACAGTCAAGGTTGCCATCAACGGTTTCGGCCGCATCGGCCGCAACGTCCTTCGCGCCATCGTCGAATCCGGCCGCACCGACATCGAAGTCGTCGCCATCAACGATCTCGGCCCGGTTGAAACCAACGCCCACCTGCTGCGCTATGACTCGATCCACGGCCGGTTCCCGGCAACGGTGAAGGTCGAGGGTGACTCGATCATCGTCGGCAACGGCAAGCCGATCAAGGTCACGGCGATCAAGGATCCGGCCACCCTCCCGCACCGCGAACTCGGCGTCGACATCGCGATGGAATGCACCGGCATCTTCACCGCCCGCGACAAGGCTGCCGCTCACCTGACGGCCGGCGCCAAGCGCGTCATCGTCTCGGCGCCCGCCGACGGCGCTGACCTGACGGTCGTCTTCGGCGTCAACCATGATCAGCTCACCAAGGAGCACTTGGTCATCTCCAACGCGTCCTGCACCACCAACTGCCTGGTGCCGGTTGTGAAGGTTCTCGACGACGCCGTCGGCATTGACCACGGCTTCATGACGACCATCCACTCCTACACCGGCGACCAGCCGACGCTCGACACGATGCACAAGGACTTGTATCGCGCCCGCGCGGCCGCCCTTTCCATGATCCCGACCTCGACGGGTGCAGCCAAGGCAGTCGGCCTCGTTCTGCCGCATCTGAAGGGTAAACTCGACGGCACCTCGATCCGCGTTCCGACTCCGAACGTTTCCGTCGTCGACTTCAAGTTCGTCGCCAAGAAGGCGACCAGCGTTGGTGAAATCAACGAAGCCATCATGGCTGCTGCCAACGGCAAGCTGAAGGGCATCCTCGGCTACACCGACGAGCCGCTCGTCTCCCGTGACTTCAACCACGACAGCCACTCCTCGATCCTCGCGACCGATCAGACCAAGGTCATGGAAGGCAACTTCGTGCGCGTCCTGTCCTGGTACGACAACGAGTGGGGCTTCTCCAGCCGCATGTCCGACACGGCAGTCGCTTTCGCCAAGCTCATCTGAGCGCTCTTGAGGCATCGACATGCTAGCGGCCCGGGAAACCGGGCCGCTTTTTGTTGCCGTGCCTTCCGAACGAAACCAGCTTTCCCCACTCTGGCATCTTTTCGTCCATTGCCCGGATGAGATCTGCTAGAATACGTCACCCTGGACATTCGAAATGCCCAGTTTCCTCGCGCATTGGCCACCGGCCAGGCGCGGCCACGCCAATACCGTGCGGCAGCACTGACGCCCGCATGAAAATGAGAGAGATGGATGGATTACTTTACTGTTGAAATCGCCGGCCGCGCCGTTGCCAGTTTCCGCTCGGAAAATCACGAGGAAGCGACGCATTTCTTCGAGGCGGAAGACTTTCGCGACGATCTGACCGTCCTGGAATCCGAAGGCAAGCCTCTCTGGGACCGCAAAGCGGCCCTGAGCCTGCGCAAGGCGACCACCGAGGAAGCAAGCGAAGTCGAGCATGCCTATGAATTCGACGACGATCCCGAACGGACCATCGAGGACGAGTTCGTCGTTTTCCTGGTCCCGGTCGCGGATCTGACCGACGAGGGCGAGGACACAGAAGACTGACTAACGATCCGCACCGGGTTCGATATGGCGCCGTTCTCAGGACAGGATGGCGGTGCAGTTGAGGCTGCCTCGGGGTTCGAATTCGATCGGCGTCTCTGCACGGATTGGTAATCCGCTGGCCAAGCGTGCTAGATTGAGCAAATACGCAGCGCTGCACAATGGCCAAAGTGAGCCAAGTGGAGGTGATAAATGGCAGAGGCACAAAAACGCTTGTCCCACACCACCCTCAAACGGCGGCAACGGTTTCACCCCAAGCGGGACGTCAGACCTGCCGTGTTGGCGAAGGCCAATCGTCTGGTCATCTGGGTCGCCGCCCTCATTGGCCTCTCGTTTCTCGCCATCGTCATATTTCAGGCAGTGTTGGGATAGCAGAGCAAGGGCCGGCCGCTTCTGGCACAAAACTACAGCCGGCTGCTCTCGCTAGGCGGCCGGCATTTCCACCCGATATCGAAAAATCTCAGCGTTCATTTCCACGCTCTTCGCATAGGCGCCTGCAATCCATTCTTCCCGTCATTGGACAAGGCAAACGGGCCGCATGAAAGGAGGAGGGTGTCTTATTCTGTTGCCATTCGCAGATACGGGCAGGAAAAATCCGTGCCTGTCTCTTTTGCCCTGCTCTCGCCTGATTTTCCTATACATTCTTTATAGAGAATTTCTCCCGTAGCATTCCGTGTCGGTTGGCCGTCCGGCAGCCGTTCAGCAGCATGAAGCAGCATCGCGACGAGGTTAAGCCGCAAGGCCTACCCTTCTCTGACGTTTTGCCGTTTACTGACGGATCGCAGCGCCTGATGGAGGGGTTGAATAAAGGCGGATCGGCCGGGGGTGGCTGTGTTCGCGAAGCAGTCGATTGAAAGGGGTGGGCATGGAAGCGTTCTATATCGTGGTGCTGGTTTCGACGGCGCTCGTGCTTCTTGCCGCTTTTTCGAGCCTGCTCGCCTTCCGCTTCGGCGCCCCCCTGCTGCTGCTCTTCCTGATGATCGGCCTTGCTGCCGGCGTCGATGGTCTCGGCATCGAGTTCAGCAATAATTATCTCGCCTATATTCTCGGCTCCATTGCGCTGGCCGTGATCCTCTTCGATTCCGGCTTCGGCACGCCGATGCAGGCCTTTCGGCTCGCGGCCGTGCCCTCTCTGGCGCTCGCCTCGGTCGGCGTGCTGATCACCGCCTCGCTCTTTGCCTTCGCCGCCATGTGGCTTTTGAATTTCACCTGGCTGGAAGGCCTGTTGCTCGGCTCGATCGTCGCATCGACCGATGCCGCCGCCGTCTTCTTCCTGCTGCGCATCGGCGGCATCAACATCCGCGACAAGGTGCGCTCGACGCTGGAGGTCGAATCCGGCACCAACGACCCGATGGCGATCTTCCTCACCATCGCCCTCGTCGAGGTGCTGGCGAGCGGCGAGCGTTATGCCGGCATCAATATCGGCATGCTCGCCATGTTCGTGCAGCAGATGGGCCTCGGCGTCATTCTCGGCCTGCTCGGCGGCATGATGATCGTGCTGATCGTCAGCAGGCTCGATACCGATCGCGGCCTGACACCGATCTTTGTGCTGGCGCTCGCTCTTCTCGTCTTTTCCTTCACCGGCGCGGTTGGCGGCAGCGGCTTCCTCGCCGTCTATGTCGCCGGCATCTACGCCGGAAACCGCAAGATGCAGGCGATCGGCACCATCAAGCGCTTCCAGGACGGCATGACCTGGCTGGCGCAGATCATCATGTTCCTGGTGCTCGGCCTGCTCGCCACGCCATCGCAATTTCCTGTCATCATCGTGCCGGCCATCCTGCTCGCCCTCTTCCTGATCTTCGTCGCCCGGCCGTTGGCGATCTGGCTGTCGCTGCTTCCCTTCGATTACACGCAGCAGGAAATCGGCTTCGTTGCCTGGGTCGGCCTGCGCGGCGCCGTCTCCATCCTGCTTGCCATCATGCCGATCCTCGGCGGGCTTGAGAACGGCCAGATCTATTTCAATACCGCCTTCATCATCGTGCTGGTCTCGCTGCTCCTCCAGGGCTGGACAATCAAGCCCGTCGCCAAGAAGCTCGGCCTCATCATTCCGCCGCGCATCGGCGCCGTCGACAAGGTCGAGGTCGACCTGCCGGGCGCGGCCAACCACGAACTGCTCTCCTACCGCGTCATCAAGGATAGCCCGGTACTGCGCGGCGAGCGCATTCCGCGCTGGGCGACCCCGTCGCTCGTCATCCGCGACGGCAAGTCCATGCGCTACCAATATGCCGGGCGGCTGCGCGAGCACGATCTCGTCTATCTCTTCATCGTGCCGAGCTATTCCCGCCTGCTTGACCGGCTCTTCGCCAGCCGGGCGCCTGTCGATGACGACGATGCCGAATTCTTCGGGGCCTTCGCGCTCTCCCCCGCCCGCCCCGCCGCCGATCTCGATGCTGCCTATGGCCCCGGCCTGCTCAACGAATCCGAAAGGGGCCTGACGATCGCCGAATTGATGCGGCAGCGCCTCGGCGGCAAGGCCGACTATGCCGACCGCGTCCGCCTCGGCTCGATCATCCTCATCGTCCGCGATCTCGACGAGCACGATCACATCACCTCCGTCGGCATGTCGCTCGAAGCAGTCGAACCGGCAATTACGCTGCCGATCTTCCTCAATCTCAAGGACATTACCCAGCGCATCCGCGACCGGCTGAATGGACGCCGGAACCGGGAAACCGCAGCCTCCGAAAGCCCCCCGAAACCACCGGCCGGACGCGACGAAGGCACACGCGAAAACGGCCGCTGAACGCCTTGCGTCTCGAATGATCCTTGCTATGTTCGGCGCAACTTTCGCCAACCACGACAGGATCCTCCCCATGCCTTCTTTCAAGACCCTCGACGATCTCTCCGACATCCGCGGCAAGCGCGTTCTCGTCCGCGTCGACCTCAACGTCCCGGTGAAAGACGGCAAGGTCACCGATGTGACGCGCATCGAACGTGTGGCGCCGACCATCCTCGAATTGTCCGAAAAGGGTGCCAAGGTGATCCTGCTGGCCCATTTCGGCCGGCCGAAGGATGGCCCGTCGCCGGATCTGTCGCTGTCGCTGATCGCCCCTTCCGTCGAGGAAGTGCTTGATCATGCCGTGCTGACGGCCTCCGACTGCATCGGCGAAGCCGCCGCCTCCGCCGTTGCCGCGATGAATGACGGCGATATTCTGCTTTTGGAAAACACCCGCTTCCACAAGGGCGAGGAAAACAACGACTCCAACTTCACCAAGACGCTTGCCGCCAACGGCGATATCTACGTCAACGACGCCTTTTCGGCCGCCCACCGCGCCCATGCCTCGACCGAAGGCCTTGCCCACCACCTGCCGGCCTATGCCGGCCGCACCATGCAGGCCGAGCTGGAGGCGCTGGAAAAGGGCCTCGGCGAACCGGCTCGCCCTGTTGTTGCGATCGTCGGCGGCGCCAAGGTCTCCACCAAGATCGACCTGTTGATGAACCTCGTGAAGAAGGTCGATGCGCTCGTTATCGGTGGTGGCATGGCCAATACCTTCATCGCCGCCCGCGGCACCAATGTCGGCAAGTCGCTCTGCGAACATGATCTCGCCGAAACCGCCAAGCAGATCATGATCGAGGCCGCCACCGCCGGCTGCGCCATCATCCTGCCCGAGGATGGCGTGATTGCCCGCGAGTTCAAGGCGGGCGCCGCCAACGAGACTGTCGATATCAACGCCATTCCCGCCGATGCCATGGTGCTCGATGTCGGCCCGAAATCCATCGAGGCCATCAACGCCTGGATCGAGCGTGCCGCAACCCTGGTCTGGAACGGCCCGCTCGGCGCCTTCGAGATCGAACCCTTCGATGCCGCAACGGTCGCTGCTGCGAAATACGCCGCTGGGCGCACGGTAGCCGGCAAGCTCACCTCCGTTGCCGGCGGTGGCGACACCGTCTCGGCGCTCAACCATGCCGGCGTTGCCGACGATTTCACCTACGTCTCGACCGCCGGCGGCGCCTTCCTCGAATGGATGGAAGGCAAAGAGCTTCCCGGTGTCGCCGTCCTCAACGCTGCTAGATAGTTGCCAAGATTGATTTCGCAGATTTTACATGTGGATAGACCGTGGAAGAAAAAACAGCTTCCGCGGTCTTTTGCTCAGAGGACGAAAAAAATCCCAACTTTCAAACGATTGAATTGAATTCAATCGTTTCAATGACTTAGCCTTCCATTTTCCTCCCTATAAACTTCTGTTATCCGCGTTCTATATTCCTGAAGTGCCGATATTTATTGTTGTGGAGAGAACGAAATGAGCGAACGACTGGAAGACATTGCAGTGCAGATGGTTACGGGCGGCCGGGGGCTGCTCGCCGCCGATGAATCGACCTCCACCATCAAGAAGCGTTTCGACGCGATCAATCTCGAATCGACCGAAACCAGCCGGCGCGACTATCGCGAAATGCTCTTCCGCTCCGACGAGGCGATGAAGAAATATATCTCCGGCGTCATCCTCTTCGAGGAGACGCTGTTCCAGAAGGCGGCGGACGGTACGCCCTTCGTCGATATCATCCGCGCCGCCGGCGCCATTCCCGGCATCAAGGTCGATACCGGCGCCAAGCCGATGGCCAAATATCCGGCTGAAACCATCACTGAGGGCCTCGACGGTCTCGGCGAGCGCCTTGCCAGATATTATGAAGCCGGCGCCCGCTTCGCCAAGTGGCGCGGCGTCATCGCCATCTCGTCAACCTTGCCGACCCGCGGCTCCGTCCGCGCCAACGCTCAGGCGCTTGCTCGTTATGCCGCACTTTGCCAAGAGGCCGGGATCGTTCCGATCGTCGAGCCGGAATGCCTGATGGACGGCAAACCGGGCGACCACAATATCGACCGCTGCGCCGAAGTGACCGAATCCACGCTGCGCATCGTCTTCGAAGAACTGGCCGATGCCCGCGTCAACCTCGAAGGCATGATCCTGAAGCCGAACATGGTGATCGACGGCAAGAACGCCCGCAAGGCCTCGGTCGCGGAAGTTGCCGAGCGCACCGTCAAGGTGCTGAAGGCGACCGTTCCGCCCGCTGTTCCGGGCATCGCCTTCCTATCCGGCGGCCAGACGACCGAAGAAGCGACAGCCCATCTTTCGGCGATCAATGCCAGCGGCGACCTGCCCTGGTTCGTCACCTTCTCCTACGGCCGCGCCCTGCAGGACAGCGCGCTCAAGGCCTGGAACGGCAAGCAGGAAAACGTCGCTGCCGGCCAGCGCGAATTCACCCACCGCGCCGAGATGAACAGCCTCGCCGCCAAGGGCAACTGGAAGAAGGACCTGGAAAAGGCCGCCTGAGTTTTTGGAGCCTTGAACGTTGGGCAGGGAGCGGCGAACGCAGCTTCCTGCCCTCTCCGCCGTTTCTTTTCCTCCGATTGTCACGGCGACAAGAAACCGCTTCGTTCCCTCGAAAACCGTGACTACTCATAGCGCCCTGTCACAACAGGAGCCGCCATGAACACCCTCTCCTACGTCACCGTCGATGTCTTCACCTCCACCCGCTTCGAGGGCAATCCGCTTGCCGTCATTTCCGATGCGCGCGGTCTGAGCGACGCGGCGATGCAAAAGATCGCCACCGAGTTCAATTATTCCGAAGTCACCTTCGTCCTGCCGCCGGAAGACCCGCAAAATTCCGCCCGCGTGCGCATCTTCACCCCGACGATGGAAATACCCTTTGCCGGCCATCCGAATGTCGGCACAGCCTATGTGATCGGCCAACAGGCGGAGATCTTCGGCAAGCCAGTCGGCGATACGCTGCGTTTCGAGGAAAAGGCCGGCATCGTCGAAGTCAGCCTGAAACGCGAGGGCGGAAGGGTTGCTGCTGCCGCCATCCGCGCGCCGCAGCCGCTGACGATCGGCGACACCATAGCCGCGGAAACCGTCGCCGGCTGTGTCTCGCTCGACCCCGGCGCCATCGTCAACACCACCCATGCACCGGTCTTTGTCTCGGTCGGGCTGAACTTCGCCGTCGCCGAGTTGAACGGGCTTGGAGCGCTGGCCGCCGCCCGCCCCAACCTTGCCGGGTTTCAGGCAGCTGCCGGCCGCCAGACGACCAGCGGCCACGACTTCTCGCTCTTCGTCTACGTGAGGACAGCCGAAAATCCATGGAGTATTCGCGCCCGCATGTTCGCGCCACTCGATAACGTGCCCGAAGATCCGGCAACGGGCAGCGCGTCAGCTGCGCTTGGCGCCTATCTCGTCTCGCTTGCGCCGGAGGCCGACATGAACGCCCGCATCACCATTGAACAGGGCGTCGAAATGGGCCGCCGCAGCGTCATCACTCTTGATGTCGCGAAATCCGACGGCATCGTCACCGATGTGGTCATCTCGGGAGGCTGCGTTTCCGTCATGCGCGGAGAAATCAGTTTGCAGGACTGACGGTCGCAGGTCGGCCGTAATCCCCGGGTTACATATAATCCAAGGATTACATCAGGAAATCGCGCGAAAGCAGAGCCACTGCCCAGACCGCGAAAGCGATCAGCGCGAGCTTCCAGAAATCCATCCGCCGCCTGAGGCCGGGAAGCCCGAGCGGCTTGATCACCTGTATCGCCATGGCAAGGATGAGCAGCAAGGCTATCAGCTTTGTCATGCTTTATTTTTTCCGTTTTTCGGAATGTCACAGGACGGACATTTTTCCGCGCGAACAAGAGGATCTCGACACGCCGTAAAGATATTCCGGGGCACAATCAATCATCTTGAGGCTGGGCTGAGGCAGGTCTTGCCTTATGTCCATTGCAAATCGCTAAGACCGAGTCTGGGGAAATGAAGAGAAATCTGCTGTCCGTCGCCGCGTTGCTCTTTGGCACGCTCTTCCTTTTCATGGGCAACGGCCTGCAGGGCATCCTGCTCCCCGTCCGCGGCAATCTCGAAGGCTACGCAACGACGACGCTCGGCCTGCTCGGCACCTCATGGGCCGGGGGCTTCGTCATCGGTTGCCTGGTTGCGCCGAAGATCGTGCGCCGCGTCGGCCATGTGCGTGCCTTTTCGGGCTTCATCTCGATCATCGCCATCATCGCGCTGGTCAGCGGTATCATCATCGATCCGGTCTGGTGGGTGGTCCTGCGCGCCGTCACCGGCTTCTCCACTGCCGGTACGTCGATGATCATCGAAAGCTGGCTGAACGAGCGCGCCAGCAACGAGAGCCGCGGCATGATCTTCTCGCTCTATATCGGCATCACACTACTTGGCGTCGTCGGCGGCCAGATGATGATCCCGCTCGAGGATGTGCGCACGCCGGTTCTGTTCATGATCTGCGGCATCTTCTATTGCATCGCCATGCTGCCGACGACGCTGTCGACCGCTGCTTCGCCGCAGCCGCTGAAGGCGGTGCGCCTCGACCTGCCGGCGCTCTATCGCAACTCGCCGGTCTCCTGCCTCGGCATCCTGCTCGTCGGCATCGCCAACGGCGCCTACGGCACGCTCGGCGCCGTCTTCGGCGCCGGCGCCGGCCTGTCCGACACCAACATCGCCGTCATGATGAGCGCCACCATCTTCGCCGGGGCGGTGATGCAGCTGCCGGCCGGCCGGCTTTCCGACCGCATCGACCGGCGCTACGTGCTCGCCGCCATGTCGGGCATCGCCGCCCTTGCCGGCTTGCTGATCTTTCTGCTCCACCCGACGTCCCCCGCCTTGCTGATCGGGCTTGTGGTCCTCTACGGCGCGGTGGCGAATACGCTCTATCCGATCGCCGTCGCCCACGCGAACGACTTCGCGGCCTCGGAGGATTTCGTCAAGGTCTCCGGCGGCTTGCTGCTGCTTTACGGCATCGGCACGATGATCGGCCCGACGCTCAGCGGTCCCGTCATGTCGGCGATCACCCCGCATGCGCTTTTCCTCGTCACCGCCATCGCCCATGTGCTGATCACCGTTTACGCCATCATCAGGAGCCGCATCCGCGCCGCCGTGCCGGCCAGCGACCGCGACGCCTACACGACGATCCCGACCGGCACCTCGCAGATGCTGACACCGCAAAGCATGTCGCTTGCCGATCGCGGCGCCGGCAAACCTCCCGAAACGGAAAAGTCTCCCGAAAGCGGCGATCCTGCTGTAAAGTTCGGCTAGAACAATTCCAGCAAAAGTGCGCAGCGAACGGAGGACGAACCATGAGCTTCATCGATGACGAGCGGCCGCAGAAGAAAGTCGCCCATGAGATCGGCGCGGATCTCTCCATGCTTTCGGTCGACGAATTGAAGGGGCGGGTGGAATTGCTGAAGACGGAGATCGCACGCCTCGAGGCCGAGGCCGGTCGCAAGGCCTCCGGGCGGCAGGCAGCGGAAAGCTTCTTCCGCTCGTGATCCGCTAAAAACTCCGAAAAACAAGGCTATGGGCGGATAAAACAGCTAGCCCCAAGTCTTAATTCAGCACAATGTTAATAAAATATTAAGCTTTATAAGGTATTACTATATTTATCCGGATTTCCTCTGGATCTCAGACAGTTTTCCAAGCGGTGAATTGGTCTGATTTTTCTCCCTGTTTTACCTTGAGAGCCGCGTTTGCGGCTCTTCTTTTTCCTATGGCCGGCGCACTTCCACGAAACTGTGGAGATTAACCCTTTCTTAAGAAACGGCTTGCGCATTTGGGCTAATGATACCATCTTAAAGTCATAAAGACCGGGCCTGGAAACTTTTCCGTCGGTGCCGGCGTTACCTGAATATATGTAGCTGCGTGCGAACAGGGACTATTGCGATGTCGGAAGTTGGATTGAACACGATCAGTTTTGCAGGCCGCGCCGCTGCATCCTCGCAGTTCAAGGCACTTTACGCGGAAGGCATGTCGCTGGTCGAAGAGACTGCCGCCTATCTCGACGGCCAGGGCCGCGCCGCCTCCAAGGTTCTGCCGCGGATGGCCTCGGTTCTCTACGCCGCGGAATCGATGCGTCTCACCACCCGCCTGATGCAGATGGCTTCCTGGCTGCTGTTGCAGCGCGCCGTCAACAATGGCGAAATGTCCCGTGACCAGGTGCTGGCCGAAAAGAACAAGGTTCGCCTCGACGGCTTTAACGTCGACCGCGCCGCACCCGGCTGGGGTGATCTGCCGGAATCCTTCCGCGACTTGGTCGAACGCTCGTTGCGTCTGCAGAACCGCATTGCCCTGCTTGACCGCGAGATCTACCGCCCGTCCGAAGCAGTGATCGTTCATGATAATCAGAACAGCGTCCAGGCCCAGCTGTCCCTGCTGCAGACCGCCTTCGGCAACAACTGACCAGATCTGCAAGAATTCGATATGAACCGGCTGCGTCTTACGCGGCCGGTTTTTTGTTTGCCGCTGAACATCGGCATTGCTGAAACGTCCTTTGCGCGTACGAAAAGACGCGCGGCACTGTAAGCCATTGCCAACGCAAAAAAGCCCGGCAAAACCGGGCTCTCTTCGAATTCCGTCGAGCAGAAGCGATTAGAGGCCGAGGCCGCCGAAACGCTTGTTGAACTTGGAAACGCGGCCACCGCGGTCCATGAGCTGCTGGTTGCCGCCGGTCCAGGCCGGATGCGACTTGGAATCGATTTCGAGGTTCATGACAGCGCCTTCCGAACCCCAGGTCGAGCGGGTTTCGTACTCAGTGCCATCGGTCATGACCACCTTGATCATGTGATATTCGGGATGGATGCCTGCCTTCATAACAATCTTCCTGCGATACCGGAGTTCAATTTGCCGCATGCAGTTGCGGCCAACGAACCGATTGAATAAATGAAGCCGCAGTCGGATGGCTACGGCTTCCCATTAGGATGCGGTGCCTATACATGAAGGACGCCTAGATAACAAGAGCCAACAGGCCGCATTGCGCGGGTCCTGCGGGCGATCGGAGACGATTTGGCAGAGCAGGCACGGGCTGAGGTAAACAAGAAGCGATCGCTGCGACCGCTCGGCAGGCTGACACCCTATGTCATGCGTTACCGCGGCCTGGTGGCTGGTGCGCTGATGTCGCTGGCGCTTGCCGCCATCACCTCGCTGGCGCTGCCGCTCGCCGTGCGCCGCATGATCGACCACGGCTTCACCCAGTCGGACGGCCGCTTCATCAACAGCTACTTCGCCATGCTGATGGTCATGGCCATCGTACTCGCGGTCGCCAGCGCGCTGCGCTATTATTTCGTCATCACCATCGGCGAGCGCATCGTCGCCGATCTTCGCCGCGACGTCTTTGCCCATGTGACGCGGCTGTCGCCCTCCTTCTTCGACGTCAACCAGTCCGGCGAGATCGTCTCGCGGCTGACCGCCGATACGACGCAGATCAAGTCCGCCGTCGGCGCCACCGCCTCGGTGGCGCTGAGGAACCTCATCCTCTGTATCGGCGCCATGGGCATGATGATCGTCACCTCGCCGAAGCTTTCGAGCCTCGTCATCGGAGCGATCCCGCTGATCGTCTTCCCGCTGGTCGCCTTCGGCCGCTCGGTGCGCAAACGCTCACGCGCAGCCCAGGACACGCTCGCCGAGGCCTCCGCCTTCGCCAACGAGACGATCGCCGCGACCCGCACCGTCCAGGCCTTCAACGGCGAAGACGCCGCAGCAACGCGTTACGGCACCGCCGTCGAATCCGCCTATGAGGCCGCCCGCGCCGCCATCCGCTCGCGCGCGCTGCTGACGGGGATCGCCATCACGCTGATCTTCGGCAGCGTCGTCGCCGTTCTCTGGGTGGGCGCCCACAGCGTGCTTGCCGGCACGCTCTCGGCCGGCACGCTCGGCCAATTCCTGCTCTATGCCGTCATCTCCGCCGGTTCGCTGGGCGCGCTGTCGGAGGTCTGGGGTGAACTCTCGCAGGCAGCCGGCGCTGCCGACCGGCTGACCGAGCTTCTCGACGAGGTCTCGCCGATCACCGCCCCCGCCAGCCCTGAGCCGCTTCCTTCGCCCAGCCGCGGCCGCGTCGAATTCTCAGGCGTGCATTTTGCCTATCCCTCGCGCCCCGGAAAATCGGCGCTGCATGCCTTAAGCTTCGCGATCACGCCGGGTGAGACCGTCGCCATCGTCGGCCCTTCCGGTGCCGGTAAAAGCACCGTCTTTTCACTGCTGCTGCGCTTCTACGATCCGCAGCAGGGCAGCGTGAAGATCGATGGTGTCGATGCCCAGCTGACGACGCCCGACGAACTGCGCCAGCGCATCGCCATCGTGCCGCAGGACGTCACCATCTTTGCCGCCTCGATCCATGACAACATCGCCTTCGGCCGTCCCGGTGCCTCGCGTGACGAAGTCCGCGCCGCAGCCCTTGCCGCGCAGGCCGACGAATTCATCGCCCGGCTGGACCAGGGCTACGAGACCGAGGTCGGCGAACGCGGCATCACTCTGTCAGGCGGCCAGCGCCAGCGCATCGCCATCGCCCGCGCCATCCTGAAGAACGCGCCGGTGCTGCTGCTCGACGAGGCGACCTCGGCGCTTGACGCCGAAAGCGAGACCCTGGTGCAGAAGGCGCTCGACGGCCTGGTGGACGGCCGCACGACGCTCGTCATCGCTCATCGCCTGGCAACCGTGCTGAAGGCCGACCGCATTCTCGTCATGGATCAGGGCCGGGTCGTCGAAGAGGGCACGCATCAGAGCCTGATCCGCCATGGCGGCATCTATGCGCGGCTGGCGCGGCTGCAATTCGACGCCGCCAATGAGGACGTGCTCGCCGCCGCGAAATAGCCAGGGCGCACTTCTCCAGCCAACAGCGACTAAAGTCTGAACCCGCCGCGCCTCTCTGCGGTTGTCTTTCGCGCGTCCTGCCCTAACCTCTTCATTCCCCGGGGTGGGGATATTGCTGCTGAAATCCTTGGGAGGAGATAGGAATGGCGCTTTCCGATATGACGCGACGTGCGGGCCTTGCGCTCGGTTTCGGTGTGCTTGCGGCCCTTGCCGTCGGCGCGTCTGCCACCGCTGCGGATTTTCCCGATCGTACGATCACCATGGTCGTCCCCTTCGCGGCCGGCGGCTCGACCGATGTCGTCGCCCGCATCGTCGCGCAGAAGATGTCGGAGGATCTCGGCCAACAAGTGATCGTCCAGAACGTCGCCGGCGCCGGCGGCAATCTCGGCGCCGGTAACGTCGCCCGCGCAGAACCGGACGGTTACACCATCCTGATGGGCACAGTCGCGACCCACGCCCTCAATCCGCTGATCCTGAAATCGACGCCATATGATGCAGAAAAGGATTTCGCACCGATCTCGCTGCTCGTCGTCGTGCCGAATGTGCTGGTCGTCAATCCGGAACTGCCGGCAAAGACCGTGCAGGAGCTGGTCGCGCTGCTGAAGGCCGAGCCAGACAAATACAGCTACGCCTCATCGGGCAACGGCACGCCGTTGCATCTTTCCGGTGAACTCTTCAAGTCCATGGCCGGCGTCAGCATGCAGCACATCCCCTATAAGGGCGCCGGTCCGGCATTGAACGACGTCATCGGCAACCAGGTGTCGATCATGTTCGACAACCTGCCCTCCTCGTCGAGCCACATCAAGGCCGGTACTCTGCGGGCGCTGGCGGTGACCACGGCCGAGCGTGCGCCGTCCTTCCCCGACGTGCCGACCGTCGCCGAGTCAGGCATTCCAGGTTACGAGACCTATACCTGGAACGCGCTTTTCGCCCCGGCCAAGACGCCGAACGAAGTGGTGATGCGCCTCAACGCCTCGGCTAAAAAGGCTCTCGCCGACCCAGCTGTCGCTGAACGCATGAAGGAATTCAGCGCCACCATCGTCGGCTCGACGCCGGAAGAACTCGCCGCCCATGTGAAGGCCGAACTCGCCAAATGGGGACCGGTCGTCAAGGGCGCCAACATCCAGATGGAGTGATGCCGAGCATGATGCCGAAAAGTGTGAGCGGCTTTCGGATGACATCATGCTCTATTCTTTAAATGAGAACAGGATTCAGATTTTAGGCCGACCCGGGCTGAAATCATCCTGTTCTCGGCATAGGCGCTGGCGCCCCCTCATTCGCTTGCGTCCAATGGAAACGGTGACAATTGGACGCTAAGCAACCCAATCCTGATTAAGGCAGTGGAAAAGCTCGCCATTTTGATCTAGCCTCCGCTAAGCTGATGGTTGCAATTCAGCGTTTTGGGATTTCGGGAGACATCTATGTATAAATTCGAAGTCTATAAGGATAAGGCCGGCGAGTTCCGCTTCCGCTTCAAAGCATCGAACGGGGAAGCTATGTTCTCGTCAGAGGGCTACAAGGCGAAGGCGTCCGCCATGAGTGCAATCGAATCCATCAAGAAGAACACGCCAAGTGCCGAAATCGTCGATCAGACGAAGGCCGAATCCTGAGCAGACCGGCAGCGGCGGCGTGATTGCCGCCCTGCCCTTTCGCGCCCGTAAGCAGCGCCGGCGCCCTTGAGCTCGGCTCGCTTGCTTGCGATTTCGGGCGCCATTTTTCTTTTTAGCATATTTTTTTGAAAGCCATGTCGAAACGACCGGTGGCCGCGCCTCATTGTTTCGGAACGGCCGCGCCGCTCCGCCGGGCTTCATGGCTTTCGGGATCTCGATCCCCGACATCGGGATGCCCGGATCAACGTCAGCAACGAGATCAGGAGTTTTCCATGCAATATGCTCTCATCATTCGCGAAGCCGCCGAGGATTTCGCCCGCCGTAGCGATCCCGCCTATCGCGACGGCTGGGTCGCCTACAGCCAGGCACTCGCCCAGGCAGGGATCATGACTGGCGGCGCCGGGCTGACAGGCCCGGAGACCGGCACGATCGTGCGCCGCAAAGGCGAGGACCATGATGTGCAGGACGGGCCATATCCGGACGGCAAGGAACAGCTCGGCGGCTTCTATCTGATCGACGTCCCCGACATGGACACCGCGCTCGAATGGGCAATCCGCGTTCCGATCTCCGACAAGGGGTCGGTCGAGGTGCGCCCGCGCCTGCAGATGTGAGGCAGTCATGCCGCCCGATGCCAGACGCGCTGCCGAAAAGGTGGCGCGTCAGTCCTACGGCAAGCTGATCGCCTTTCTCGCCGCCCGCTCGCGCGACGTGCCGGCGGCAGAAGACGCATTGTCGGAAGCGCTGGCTTCGGCGCTTCGCGTCTGGCCGGAGCGCGGCGTTCCCGGCAATCCGGAAGCCTGGCTGTTGGTGGCTGCCCGCCGCAACCTCATGCAGGCTGCCCGCCACCGCACCGTCGAGGCCAATGCGCAAACGACGATATCGGTCGCCTTCGAGGAGGCGGAGGAACGCATGAACGCGGCCGGCAACGCCGTCTTTCCCGATGAGCGGCTGAAGCTGCTCTTTGCCTGCACTCACCCAGCCATCGACAGCTCCGTGCATACGGCGCTGATGCTGCAGACCGTTCTCGGCATCGAGGCGAGAACCATCGCACGGACCTTCGTCGTTTCGCCAGAAACGATGAGCCAGCGGCTGGTGCGGGCCAAGGTGAAGATCCGCGATGCCGGCATTCCCTTCGCCGTCCCGCCTCGCCCCGCCTTACCCGGGCGGCTGGCCGCGGTGCTTTCGGCGATCTACGCGGCTTACGGTCTCGGCTGGGACGGTCTTGACGGAGAGAACGAACGCCATTCGCTCGCCGGCGAGGCGATCTGGCTCGGCCGTGCGCTTCTGGCAGTGCTGCCGGACGAACCGGAAGCGATCGGCCTGCTCTCGCTGATGCTTCACTGCGAAGCCCGCCGCAGCGCCCGGCGCGACGATAGCGGCCGATATGTGCCGCTGGACGAGCAGGATACGACCGCGTGGAACGCGATCATGATTGCCGAGGCGGATGCGCTGCTGCGCAAGGCCGGCAGCTTCGACCGTTTCGGTCCCTTCCAGTGCCAGGCAGCGATCCAATCCGTGCATGCGGCGCGCCGGCTGTCGGGAACGACCGACTGGCAGGCGCTGACGACACTCTACGCGGCGCTGGTGATGATGAAGCCGACGCTGGGTGCGCATGTCAGCCAGGCTGCGGTGATCGGCAGGGCGTTCAGCGCCACTGCCGGCCTGGAGCGGCTCGACAAGCTCGATCCGCGAGACATCGCAAGCTACCAGCCCTACTGGGCGGTGCGTGCCTTTCTCCTGGCTCAGGCCGGTGATCATACCGCGGCAGCCGATAGCTATATGACGGCGATCGGCCTCAGCGACAGCGCCGCCGTGCGCGATTTTCTCGCCGTCCGGCTAAGGGACGCGCGGCAGGCGATATCAAGTTAATCACTTCTCGGTCAGCTTCAGCTCGATGCGGCGGTTGGTAGAGCGCGCATCCGGCGTATCGCCAGGCGCGATTGGTTGGAACTCGCCGAAGCCTGCGGCAACCAGCCGGTCGGCCGGTACGCCCTGTGCAATCAGGAATTTGACGACCGAAATCGCGCGCGCCGAGGAGAGTTCCCAATTGTCGCGATAGCGGCCCGTTCCGCCAAGCGGCACATTGTCGGTATGGCCATCGACGCGCAGCACCCAGTTGATCTCGGGCGGAATTTCCTTGGCGAGATCGAGAAGGGCGCTAGCAAGCTTCGCCATCTCGGTCTGCCCTTCCGGGTTGAGATCGGCGCCGCCCGAGGGAAACAGCACTTCCGACTGGAAGACGAACCGGTCGCCGACGATGCGGATATTTTCGCGGTCCGAGAGGATCTCCCGCAGACGGCCGAAGAAGTCGGAACGGTAACGGTTCAGCTCCTGGACACGGGCGGCAAGCGCCACGTTGAGGCGGCTGCCGAGGTCGGCGATCTTGGTCTGCGAGACCCGGTCTTTATCCTCCGACGCCTGAAGGGCTGCTTCGACGGCGGCAATCTGGCTGCGAAGCGCTGCGATCTGCTGGTTTAGCAGTTCGACCTGGCTGAGCGCTCGTTCGCTCACCTGCTTCTGCTCGTCGAGCTCCTGCGTCATCGAGCCGATCCGCTTCTGCGCCGCATCCTGACCGCCCGAACCGGCACTCAGCAGCGCTTGCAGCCGCGACCGGTCGCCTTCGGCGCTGGCAAGCGAGGCCTGCAGATTGGCGACCGAATCCTGGAGATCCTGGTTGCTGCCCTTTTCCAGCGCAAGAAGCTGCGTCAGCTCGTTGATCTGGCTGTTAAGACGATTGAGCACCTCATCGCGTCCGGTGATCTCACGGCTGAGTATGAACTGCCCGACGACGAAGACCGTCAGCAGGAACATGATGGAGATGAGCAGCGTCGACAGCGCGTCGACGAAGCCCGGCCAATAATCGACCGTGCGTTCGCGGCGCCGGTTGCGGGCTAGAGCCATGGCTTACTTGCCCTCGCTCTTTTCTGCCTGGCTGGCGCGGTCGCGCAAACGCTCGCCCCTCTCGCCTGCGCGCTCCTGCACGCCGATGCGTTCGGCAAGCCGGTCGAGCGTGCGGCGCATCGCCTTCGCCTCGTCCTGCTGTGCCTCGATCCAGTCGCGCAGCATCTGCTGCTCGTTGCGCATGTTCTTGACGAGGCCTTGAATGCCTTCGGCAAGGCTCGCCATGGCGGCGACGGAGCGCTGGCTGCCGGCACCACCCTCTTCCGAGACCTTGCGCAGATAATCGGAGAGCGCGCGCATGTCGTCCGACGAAGCGCCGGCAACGGCGTCGAGAGCCGGGGCAAGATGATCGGAGCCGACATCCGTGACCGAGGAGAGCCAGTTTTCCAGCTCCATATAGAAGCGGTTTTGCGCGCGGCCGGCCTGCAGGTCGAGGAAGCCGAGAATGAGCGAACCGGAAAGGCCGAGCAGCGAGGAGGAGAAGGCCTGGCCCATGCCCGAAAGCGGCGTGGAAAGCCCTTCCTTCAGCGCCGAGAGCACGTCCCCCGTGCCGTTCGAGCCGGCATCGAGCGACTGGATGACAATGCTGATCGAACCAATCGTGCCGATGAGGCCCCAGAAGGTGCCGAGCAGGCCGAGGAAGACCAAGAGGCCGATCAGGTAGCGTGAAACGTCGCGCGATTCGTCGAGGCGGCTGGCAATCGAATCGAGGATCGAGCGCAGCGCCGTCGTCGACAGCGACGCTGAGGACTTGCGGCTGCCGAGCAGCGCCCGCATGGGCGCAAGCAGCCGCGGATTGCGGTTGACCTTGTCGACGCTGCCGGCGGCGCGGAAGGAATTAAACCAACGCACCTCGGGGCGAAGCGCCAGTACATGGTTGAAAACAAGGATGATTCCGACCGCGAGAACGCCGACGATCAGGCCGTTGAGGCCCGGATTGTGCATGAAGGCGGTCTGCGTCTGGCGGAAGAGGATAGCGGCGATAAAACCGACGATCACGAGGAAAAGCAGCATCGTCCAGAGGAAGGGCATGGGGCTCGAAAGCCTGTTGGCATAAATGCCCGTCGTCTTTTCGGTGGAGCCGATCTCCGCCACATTCACATTTTCCATAGGTTACGCAGCCTCCGGATTCCCTGCTGGCGGAGACTAGAACAACATTGTGCCGAATTGAAGTATGCCGGGGAGAAAACCGTGACTTTACAACAGCCAGATTTTCGTTCGGTCACTTGGCGGGAACCGGCCGCTTGACGACTTCGATCAGCGCCTTGTGGATGATCTCGTTGCCGGCGACGATTGTGCCGCTCTCCAGCATCGTCGCGCCACCCTCCCAGTCGGTCGCGAAACCGCCGGCTTCACGGATGAGCAGGATGCCGGCCGCCACGTCCCAGGGCGCCAGTTCCGCTTCCCAGAAACCGTCGAAACGCCCGGCCGCGACATAGGCGAGATCAAGCGTCGGCGAACCCAGGCGGCGGATGCCTGCCACTTCGCCCATCACGTGACGAAGCTCGACCAGGAACTTGCCGTGATTGCGCTTGCCAAGCGCCGGCACGCCACAGCCGATGACGCAATCCGACAGCGCCCGGCGCGCAGCGACGCGCAGGCGCCGGTCATTGAGGAAGGCGCCGCCGCCGCGCTCGGCGGTATAGAGTTCGTCGGTCGCCGGATTGAAGACGACGGCGGCGACGATCTCGCCATTGCGTTCGAGCGCGATCGAGACAGCGAAGGCCGGGATGCCGTGCAAAAAGTTCGTCGTGCCGTCGAGCGGGTCGACGATCCAGCGATGCGCGCCGTCGGTGCCCTTGATTTCCTCGCTTTCCTCGCCGAGGAAGCCATAGGTCGGACGCGCCTTGAGCAGCTCTTCCCTGACGATCTTTTCGGCCTTGCGGTCGGCGGTGGAAACGAAGTCGCCCGGTCCTTTCACGGAAACCTGCAGGTTCTGCACTTCGCCGAAATCACGCCCCAGCGACTTTCCTGCCTTGAGGGCAGCCTGAACCATGACATTGAGAAGAGCTGAACGGGCCATCGGCGCATTTTTCCTTGGGACTGATACGGGGCGCGCGCGCTGCCAGGGGCGGGAAGTGTCCCTGACCATGCATGACAGGCAGCGCTGCGAAGATTGGCGGCCTCAAGACCACAAAATCAGGGAAATTTCAAGGGGACGCACGCATGGCTGCCCTGCGGCGTCGGAAACTATTCATTTTATTCTGGACAGACCAGTCCAATAAGAGTAGAAGCCTGGTCATGGCACGACACAAGGAATTCGATCGCGACACCGCCCTTCATGCCGCCATCGGCGTATTTACCGAGCATGGCTATGAAGGCACCTCAACCGAGGAATTGCTGACGGCGATGAAGATCAGCCGCCAAAGCATGTACGACACCTTCGGCGACAAGCGCGGTCTCTATCTGGAAGCGCTGAAGCGCTACAATGTGGAGAGCATCGATAAGATCATCGCCGATCTTCGCCACGACGGTCGGCCGATCGAGGCGCTGGAAGGTGCTCTTGTCGCTTTCGCCTCGCGTCCCGCTGCCGAGGCCCGGCGCGGCTGCCTCGGTGTCAGCGCCATCTGTGAATTCGGCCGCTCCGATGCCGAGGTCGCAGCTCTTACGGACAGCGCCGGCCGCGCGCTTCACGCGGCGATCGAAAGCCTTCTCGCTGAGGCTCGCAGGAGCGGAGAACTCGCAACAGAGATCGATATCGCCGACGCCATTCCGTTTCTCGGCGCTACGCTGTCGGGCATGAAAGTCAGCGCCCGAAACGGCGCCCAATCCGAGACGCTCCGCGGTATCGCACACATGGCAATCAGAAGCCTCCGCTGACGAACGGACAACTCCGAACTGACCTTTCCATGAGCAATTCTAGACTGATCAATCCAGAAACAAAGGAAACCTGCATGTCTCAACCCCTTTCCACCAAGATCGCCCTCGTCACCGGCGGCTCGCGCGGCATCGGTGCCGCTATCGTCCGAAGGCTCGCCGCTGATGGCGCCGCCGTCGCCTTCACCTATTCCAGCTCGGAGCACAAGGCGAAGGCGATCGTCGCCGAGCTGGAGGCTGCTGGCGGCAGGGCGCTGGCGATCCGGGCCGACAGTGCCGATGCGAAGGCCGTACAGGATGCCGTCGCGTTGACAGCCGGGCATTTTGGCGGTCTCGACATTCTCGTCAGCAATGCCGGCATTCTCATCCTCAACCCGCTCGACGACTATTCGCTCGAAGATTTCGACCGGATGTTCGCCGTCAACGTCCGCGCTGCCTTCGTCGGCATCCAGGCAGCGGCAAGACACATGAAGGAAGGCGGCCGCGTCATCACCATCGGCAGCGTCACCGCCGATCGCAGCGGCTTTCCAACCTCCGCAGTCTACAGCATGACGAAGGGCGCAATCGCCTCGATGACCCGCGGCCTCGCCCGCGATCTCGGCCCACGCGGCATCACCGTCAACAACATCCAGCCCGGCCCGACGGCGACCGACATGAACCCCAATGAGGACGATCATCAGCGCCTCAAGCCGCTGATGGCACTTGGCCGCCTGGGTGAGGACCGCGAGATCGCCGGCCTCGCCGCCTATCTCGCCAGTGCCGAGGCCGCTTTCGTCACCGGCGCCAGCCTGACGATCGACGGCGGTTATCTCGCCTGAATAGGGAATTTGCAGGGCTGTAACCAAAAACCGGCGGCATCCTGCGATACCGCCGGCTTCAGCCGGTTCCGTTGAAACCGACTTAAAACTTCTGCTGCGTTATCAAAACTTCGCGAGCGATCTGATCGAGCGGCAGGATACGGTCGACGCCGCCTTTGGCGATCGCCTCCTTCGGCATGCCGAAAACGACTGAACTCGCCTCGTCCTGCGCCACCGTGTAGGCGCCGGCCTGATGCATTTCCAGCATGCCGCGCGCGCCGTCGTCGCCCATGCCGGTCATGATGATACCCATGGCGTTCGAGCCGGCCGAGCGCGCCGCCGAGCGGAAGAGCACGTCGACGGAAGGCCGGTGTCGCGACACCAGCGGCCCGGTCTTGACGCTGACATAGTAGCGCGCACCCTGGCGCTCGAGCAGCATGTGCTTGTCGCCTGGTGCGATCAGCACATGGCCGCGCAGCACCGGATCGCCATCGACGGCTTCCTTGACCTCGACTTCGCAAAGCCCGTTCAGCCGCTTGGCGAAGGCGGCGGTGAATTTCTCCGGCATATGCTGGACGATCACCATGCCAGGCGCGTTGGCCGGCAGTTCCTCCAGGAACTCGCGCAGCGCTTCGGTGCCACCGGTGGAGGCGCCGACGCAGACGACCATCTCCGTTGTCTTCGCCATGGCCCGCCCCGTCGGTGGCGGCAGCATCACATCCGCCGTCAGCTTCTTGGCCGGCCCTTCCGCCGAAGCCGAGCGAATGGTTCCGGCGGCGCGGCGCACGTTGGAAAGCCGTGCATGCGAGGCGCTCTTGACGACTTCGCGAATACGCATCGCATCGTCGGAAAGGCTGTCGGCAGCCCCGATCTTCGATTTCAGGATGACGTCGACGGCGCCGGCCTCCAGCGCCTGGAGCAGCGTTTCCGATCCCGCCTCCGTCAGCGACGAGCACATCACGACGGGGATCGGCCGCTGCGACATCAGCTTGCGCAGGAAGGTGATGCCGTCCATGCGCGGCATCTCCACATCGAGCGTGATGACATCGGGGATCTCCTCCTGCAGTTTCCGCGCCGCCATGAAGGGGTCGGATGCCACCGCCATGATCTCGATATCGGGATCCTGCTCCAGCACATGGGTCAGCGTTTGGCGGATACTGGCGGAATCGTCGATGATGAGAACGCGGATTTTCTTAGCCATGAATGCCCCTAATGCATGCCGTCCAGAAGTGCGCAGCGGTTTTGGGATGACGCAATGCGCTTTAGATACGCTGAAACACCGTATTCGAGACCTGCTTCAACGGCAGATCGAAGCCGGTGATTGATTCAGAATGGCCGATGAACATGTAGCCGCCCTTCGCCAGGCAGGCACAGAGGCGGTTGAGAACACCGGCCTGAGTCTGCTTGTCAAAGTAGATTAGCACGTTGCGGCAGAAGATGACGTTCATCAACTCGCCGATCGCGTATTTCTCGTCCATCAGATTCATGCGGGCAAAACCGATCTTGCTGCGCAGTTTCGGCGTGATACGCACCTCCCGCCGACCCGGCTGCTTGGCTGTCAGCACGTATTTGCGCTGCAGATCGCGCGGCACAGGCGCGATCAAATCTTCCGGGTAGATGCCCCGGCGCGCCGTCTGCAGCACATCAGTGGAAAGGTCGGTCGCCAGAACGCTGTAGGAGACGTCGTTGCGGCCTTCGGCGAATTCCGCCAGCACCATCGCCATCGTGTAGGGTTCCGCTCCCGTCGAGCAGGCCGAACTCCAGGTGCGGATGGTCCGAACGCCGCTATTGACAATCATTGGCAGCGCTACCGTCTGCAGATAGTCGAAATGCTTGGCTTCGCGGAAGAAGTCGGTCTTATTCGTCGTCACCACGTCGATCAGGTAGACGGTTTCCTGGTCGAGGCCGTCATGATTGAACAGGAAATCGCAATAATCGTCGAAGGTCGCATGGTTGGTTGCGCGAAGGCGGCGCCTCAACCGCCCTTCGAGCATCGTCAGCTTGGTCGGCGGCATCTTGATGCCGCTATAATCGTAGATGAACCGGGCAAGCTTATCGAAATTGCGCTTGCTGATCCGGTCGCCCGGCAATTGGGTTTCCACCGCTGCTGCCATACTCATAGAATGCAGTACTCCGAGTTGATGCGCGGGTCAGGCCGCCGATTGCAGTACCGAGGCGTCCTCGCGCGACAGCAACCGTGCAAGGTCGATGATGACGACGAAGCCGTTTTCACGGCGAACGACGCCGGCGATATAGTCCGAGCGCCAGCGCACGCCGATATCAGGCGCCGCCTCGATCTGCTCGTGCCGGAATGGCGTGACTTCGAAGACGCGATCGGCGACGAGGCCAAGCGTCAGCAGCCGGTTTTCCATCGGCACGTCGAGGACGAGCACCCGCGTGTGCGGCGTCGGCACGGTCTTCGTCATGCCGAGCTTCAAGCGAAGATCGATCGTCGGCACGCCCTGCCCGCGCACGTCGCGCAGGCCGAGCAGATAGTCGGGACCATTCGGAATCTTGAAAGCTTCCGCATAGTCGAGGATTTCCCGTACCACCTCAACCGGCACGGCGAAAATCTCCTCGCCGAGGCTGAAGGTCACGAATTGCGCTTCCAAAGATGTCGTGGCCATGATCATGCGCTTTCCTTGAATTCGGCGTCTCCGTCATCGGGACCGCCCATGGAGAGATCGAGAGCGAAGCCTTTCGCCCGCGCCTGCTGGCCGGCGACGCTGTTGGCGGCCGGCTTCTTGGGTGCAGGCTTGCGGCCGGCGGCCGGAGCCGGGCTGCGAACCGTCATCCTGGCGGCCGGCGTGCGGGACTGGCGGTTGCCTGCAGTATCGACCTTGAAGAAGGCGATCGAGGCCTGCAATTCTTCCGCTTGAGTCGCGAGCTCTTCCGAGGTTGCGGACATCTGCTCGGAGGCGCCGGCATTCTGCTGCGTCACCTTGTCGAGCTGCTGGATCGCTTCGTTGATCTGCGAAGCGCCGACATCCTGTTCGCGGCAGGCGGCGCTGATCTCGGAGACCAGTTCCGCCGTCTTGCGGATATCCGGCACCAGCCGGCCAAGCATGTCGCCCGCTTCCTGAGCGGCCTTGACGGTATCGCCCGACATCGAGCTGATTTCGGCAGCAGCCGACTGGCTGCGTTCGGCAAGCTTGCGCACTTCCGAAGCCACCACCGCAAAGCCCTTGCCGTGTTCGCCTGCACGAGCAGCTTCGACGGCGGCATTGAGAGCCAAGAGATCGGTTTGGCGGGCGATTTCCTGGACGATACCGATCTTCTCGGCAATGGTCCGCATCGCCTGTACGGCGCGCGTCACCGCGTCCCCGCTGGCTTCAGCATCCTTGGCCGACTGGCGGGCGATCTTTTCGGTCTGGGCGGCGTTATCGGCGTTCTGCTTGATGTTGGCGGCCATCTCTTCCATCGAGGCGGAAGCCTCTTCGGCCGAAGCCGCCTGTTCGGTGGCGCCCTGCGATACCTGCTCGGAGCTCGAGGACAGTTCCTGGCTGCCGGCCGAAACATTTTCTGCGGCAGCCGCCGCATCAGAGACGACACCGCGCAGACGCTCGACCATCTGCTCGAGCGCAATGCCCAGCATGTCCTTGTCAGAAAGCGGCTTCGGCGACACGGTCAAGTCGCCGTTCGAGATCTGGCTGGCGATACCAGCAGTGCTGCGAAGATTATCCGTCATGACGTTGATCGTGTTCACCAGGTCCTTGATCTCGTCGTTGCTGTTGATCTCGGCCTTCTGGTTCAGGTCGCCGGTGGCGACGGCGTTGGCGACGTTCATGATCTTACGCAGGCCGCTGTTGATGCCGAGGGCGATCCACAATGCGGCGGCAAAAGCGATGACGGAGGCGCCGACGGCGATGCCGATCAGCAGGTTCCTGGTGGAACCATAAAGGGTTTCGGTATCGTCATCGGCCTGCGCCATTGACTTCTGCTGCTGCGCAACGAGCGCCGCGAAGACGTCTTCCAGTTCCGTAACGAGGGCGCGAACCTCTCCCGACGACAGGGCATTGGCCCCTGCCCTGTCACCACTTTCCTGGATGGAGGCGACTTTGTGGGAGCCCTCGGTGAAACGCTTGGCCAGTTCGATCAGCCTATCCCACGTGGGCTTGCCGTCGACAGTTGCAAGCTGTTGGCCACTCACCGCATAGGCCAGCATTTCGTCCATGCTCTTCGCCGAGTTCTGGTAGTTCTTCCTGGCCACTTCGGGATCCATTTCCAGAAGGGCATTCTTCTGCCAGCGAATGGCACTGAGCTCCGCAGCTTTTGCTTCCAGGGCCAGTTCCAGGCTTTTTGCAGGACCCGCGACAAGGTTGCCGACGGCGTCGTTCAGTGTGCTGAGGCTGATGATCCCATACACCGCGCTGCCCACCAGCAACAAAATGACGAAGCCGAACGCGGCCGCGAGCTTAAGCTTGATCGTGATACGCATCTCAATATCCTTTGTGAGAGCGACGTAATAAGTGTGAACCGGCTATTCCTTGGCGCTGCGTCATGCAGCAAAACCTTCCGGCGGACGAAGACTGCCCACGGATCTCCGTGCCGACAACCGCAGGCGCCGGAAGCATGCCTCGCGGGCGCATTAGCTGGCCCGCGACGAGTGCGACGCGATAGCGCTTAAGCGCTTTCCCCAGGGGAGCGCTATGCGCTCTCCCGGAATTCCTCGTCGACCGTGTCGGGACCGCCCATCGACATGTCGAGGGCAAAACCCTTCACGCGGGCCTGCTGGCCGGCCACCGTATTGGCCGGCGCCTTGCCAGCCGGTTTGCGAGGTGCGGCGGGAGGCCGGTTGCGGACGGTGAGTTTTGCAGCCGGCGCACGCTCGCGGCGACCGCCTGCCATGTCGACCCTGAAGAAGGCAATCGACGTCTGCAGCTCTTCAGCCTGGGAGGCGAGTTCCTCCGAGGTTGCCGACATCTGCTCGGAGGCGCCGGCATTCTGCTGCGTCACCTTGTCGAGCTGCTGGATCGCCTCGTTGATCTGGGCCGCCCCGATATCCTGTTCGCGGCAGGCGGCACTGATCTCGGAAACCAGCTCGGCCGTCTTGCGGATATCGGGCACCAGCCGGCCGAGCATTTCGCCCGCTTCCTGGGCCGCCGTCACCGTATCGCTCGACATCGAGCTGATCTCGGCGGCAGCCGACTGGCTGCGTTCAGCAAGCTTGCGCACTTCGGATGCAACGACTGCGAAACCCTTGCCGTGCTCACCCGCACGAGCCGCTTCCACGGCAGCGTTGAGGGCGAGAAGATCGGTCTGGCGGGCGATTTCCTGGACGATGCCGATCTTCTGGGCAATCGTGCGCATCGCGTCGACAGCGCGGGAGACAGCCTCGCCGCTGGCTTCCGCATCCTTCGCCGACTGACGGGCGATCTTTTCGGTCTGGGCGGCATTGTCGGCGTTCTGCTTGATGTTGGAGGCCATCTCTTCCATCGAGGCGGAAGCCTCTTCGGCGGAAGCCGCCTGCTCCGTGGCGCCCTGCGACACCTGCTCGGAGCTTGCCGAAAGTTCCTGGCTGCCGGAAGAGACGTTCTCGGCGGCCGATATCGCATCGGCAACGACGCCGCGCAGGCGTTCGACCATCTGTTCGAGCGCGATGCCCAGCGCATCCTTGTCGGAGAGCGGCTTTGGAGACACCGTCAGGTCACCGTTTGCGATCTGATCGGCGATGCCGGCGGTGGTCCGCAGGTTGGAGATCATGCTCTGCATCGCGATGCCGAGCGCATCCTTGTCCGAAAGCGGCTTGGCATCGGTGCTGAGGTCACCCATGGCGATCTGGTCGGCAAGTGCTGCCGTGGCACGCAGATTGGCAGTCATGGCATTGACCGTATTGATGAGATCCTTGATCTCGTCATTGGTCTTGACATCGACCTTCTGGTTGAGATCGCCGATTGCGACGGCGTTTACGACGGTCGTGATCTTCCTCAAGCCATTGTTGATTCCAAGCGTGATCCAGAGCGCAGCACCGAGCGCGATGAGCACTGCGATGCCGGAAGCAGTGGTGAGGATCAGCTTCGTTGAGGTGTAGAGATTGGTGTTCGATTGGTTGGTCGCCTGCATGCCCTTGCGCTGGATCTCGGTAAGGGCGGAGATCGCATCGCCCATGTCGCCGGTCATCGCCCGGAGGTCGCCGAGTGAAAGCGCCAGCGCGCCGGCCTTGTCGCCCTTGGCGTCAAGCTGCTGCAGCTCGGCGGATTTTTCACGGAATTTCCCGCCGACCGTCCGCAGCTTCTCCCAATGGGGTTTGCCTTCCGGCAAGGCGATCGCAAGGCCGGCATCGACGGCATCGAACATGACCTGCAAATTCTGGTCGGCTTCCTTGTAGAAGCCGGCAGCCGCGTCAGGATCGGTGGAAAGCAGAGCGTTCTTCTGAGCGCGGATGGCGTTGACTTCGGCAATATTGGCGTTCAGCGCCAGTTCCAGGCGGCGCACAGAGCCGTCGATCATCTTGCCGCTCGCCTCGTTCAAGGTGCCGAGGCTCAGGCTTCCATAAACCGCGATGCCGATCAGCAGCAGCGTCATGATGCCAAAGGCAAGACCCAGTTTGAGTTTAATGGTGAAACGCATGTGATACCCCCGATTTGCGGTCAAAACGAATGGAGAGACATGTCCCCTTGGCGGGACGTCAAGCTTGGAAAGTGATGTGCTGAAACGGGGAAAAGCGACTAAATTCACTTCCCGGCAGCCGGACATCTATCCATCGCAGCGCCAACGCCTACATGCGTTGGGGGATGTTCTCGCCTCAGGCCGCCGGAGCAGCCCGAGGGATCACATTGAGGCGAAACGCTCACGCGCTTTCCCCGGGGGAGCGCTTATGCGCTCTCCCTAAAGTCGTCGTCGCTGGCGTCTGGACCGCCCATCGACATATCGAGAGCAAAGCCCTTGAGGCGCTGCTGTTGAGCCGAAACCGTCTGGCCGCGGCCTTGGCTGTGAGCCTGCAGGCCGGGCTTGCGGCCAGCGGCCGGGGCCTTGAGCGCCTTGGCCGAAGCCTTTGGCTGCGCTTTGTGGGCGCCGGACCGTCCGTTGCCTGCCGTATCGACCTTGAAGAAGGCGATTGACGTCTGCAGTTCCTCTGCCTGGGAGGCGAGCTCCTCGGAGGTTGCCGACATCTGCTCGGAAGCGCCGGCATTCTGTTGCGTCACCTTGTCGAGCTGCTGGATCGCTTCATTGATCTGCGAGGCGCCGATATCCTGTTCGCGGCAGGCCGCACTGATCTCGGAGACCAGTTCCGCCGTCTTGCGGATATCGGGCACCAGCCGGCCGAGCATATCGCCGGCATCGGCGGCAGCTTTGACCGTGTCGCTCGACATCGAGCTGATTTCGGCAGCCGCCGACTGGCTGCGTTCGGCAAGCTTGCGCACTTCCGAAGCGACCACCGCAAAGCCCTTGCCGTGTTCTCCCGCACGAGCCGCTTCCACGGCAGCGTTGAGAGCCAAGAGATCGGTCTGGCGGGCGATTTCCTGGACGATGCCGATCTTCTGGGCGATCGTGCGCATGGCGTCGACAGCACGCGTCACCGCTTCACCGCTCATCTCCGCGTCCTTGGCGGACTGGCGGGCGATCTTTTCGGTCTGGGCGGCGTTATCGGCGTTCTGCTTGATGTTGGCGGCCATCTGCTCCATCGAGGCGGAAGCCTCTTCGGCCGACGCCGCCTGTTCGGTGGCGCCCTGCGATACCTGTTCCGAACTCGCCGAAAGTTGCTGGCTTCCGGAAGAGACGTTGTCGGCGGCCGACAGTGCGTCGGCAACGACGCCGCGCAGACGTTCGATCATGATATTGACGTTGCCCAGAAGTTCGCCGATTTCGTCATGGCTGGTGATGTCGGCCATCTTGGTCAGATCGCCTTCCGACACTTCGCGCACCACGGTGTTGGCACGGCCGAGGCCCTTGCTGATCGTGCTGGCGATCCAGAAGGCGGTGAGGGCGGCAATCAGCAGGGCGACGGCTGCGACCGCAACCATCATTGTGCGTGTCGTCGTGTACTGCGCTTCGGCGCCGTCGTCGGCAGCCTTCATGCGCTGCTTTTCAAGTGCCAGGATTTCGCTGAGCGTCGCGTCGATATCGTTGGCAGCGGCCCGCGCCGTCGTAACAGAGACGGTATTTGCGCCTTCGGCATTACCGGCCTTCACATAGTCACGGATCTGATCGTCGGCCGCATTGAAGGTCTTGGAAAGTTCGGCGATGCGCGCCCAGCGCGCCTTGCCTTCTTCCGTCGCCAGCGCCAGCACCTGGTTGAAGGCGTCGGTGAACTCCTTGCGGGCCTGATTGCCCTTCGCGACCGCGCCGGCCGTCTCGTCTGCGCTGCGGGCGGTGAGCAGGTTCTTCTGCTGGCGGATGGCCTCGAGCTGGGCAATGTTGATCTGCTGCGCGAGATCGAGGCGGGCTGCCGGGCCGGCAAGAAGCTTATCGATCGTGTCGTTCAGCGATCCAAGGCTGAAGATACCGTAAGCGGCGGTGCCTACGAGCATCAGAATGATGAAGGTGAACGCGGTCACCAGTTTCGTCTTTATTGTCAGTCGCATCGTCCAAACCCCTCGTTGAATTCATCCAGCGTCAATTGACGGCTCCCGCCGCATCGTGCCTCGATGAAAAGATCGCCTGCAGATTGGGGAGAATGATGAATTCTCCGCCCCTCTTCACCAGGCAGTTGATGTAGTCGGCGCGCCAACGCATGCCGATGCTGGGCGGGGCTTCGCTCGCGGACTTTGCAAGTGTCGTCACCTCGTTCACCTTGTCGGTTCTGAGGCCGACGAGCGTCTGCTCGCCCTGTAGGTCGATCTCGATGACGATGAAGCGGCTGTCGATCGTCGCCTCTGCTGCTTCCATCCCGAAGGCGAGACGCAGATCGGCGAGCGGAATGACCTTACCGCGGAAGTTGATGACGCTGGCGACGAAGGGCTGACTGCCCGGCACCGCGGTCTCAGGAAGCAGGTCCAGGATTTCCTGGACGATAACCGCTTCCAGCGCGAAGGTTTCGCCGTTGAGATCGAAGGTCAGGACCTCGACTTCCTCGGCATAGCTCCAGTGCTTGTCGAACCGTTCGGCTGCTGCTGTTGCACTCATCCTGCTACACGCAATTGCGCCTCCTGTTGCTGACCCGCGGCAACCAGGTGCCCAACGTCGAGAATGAGAGCGACGCTGCCGTCGCCGAGAATGGTGGCGCCCGAAAAGGTCGCGACGTTATTGTGCAGTTTCGACATCGACTTGATGACCGTCTGGTGGTCGCCGATGATCTGGTCGACGACGAGGCCGACGCGCTCCGTGCCGGTCGAGATGACGACGACCTTCTGATGCACGTCGGGCTTAGTGCCGGTGCGGAAGAGGTCGCGCAGGCGCAGGAACGGCACCAGGCTGTCGCGCAGCGAGATGAAGCTGCGGCCGCGCGAGCGGAGATCTTCCTCGAGCGACAGTTCGAGGCATTCCTCGACTGCCGAGAGCGGGATGACGTAGCGGCCGGAGCCGACCCGCACCAGCAGGCCGTCGATGATGGCGAGCGTCAGCGGAATGCGCAGCGACACTTCCGAACCTTGTCCCGGCAGGCTGACGATATCGATCGCGCCGCGGAGCGCTTCGACCGTCTTCTTCACCACGTCCATGCCGACCCCGCGGCCGGAGAGATTGGTGATTGCCGCGGCCGTCGAGAAGCCGGGGGCGAAGATTAGTTGCAGCAGCTCGGAGTCGGAAAGCGGCTGACCGGGCTGGATGAGACCGGAGGATTCCGCTTTGGCGCGAACGCGTTCACGATTGATGCCGCGGCCGTCATCCTTGATCGAGATGATCACCTCGCCGCCGGCCTGGCGGGCCGAAAGCGTCACCGTGCCGGCTTCGGTCTTGCCGGAGGCAAGGCGGTCGGCGGGCGTTTCGAGGCCGTGATCGATCGAGTTGCGCACCAGATGCACAAGCGGATCGGCCAGACGCTCGATGACGGTTTTGTCGACTTCGGTGCTCTCGCCCTCCGTCACCAGTTCGATCACCTTGCCGGTTTCGCGGGCGAGATCGTGAATGAGGCGGCGAAAACGGGAGAACAGGGTGGCGACCGGCACCATGCGCAGCACCATCATCGTGTCGCGCAATTCGCCGGAGAGGCGTTCGATTTCTTCCGAGACGGAGCGCAGCGCGATATCGGCGCTGGCACTGGCCAGCTGGCTGAGGCGCGATTGCGCGATGACGAGCTCGCCGACACGGTCCATCAGCTCATCGAGACGTTCGGCCGGAACGCGGACATTCTCGGCCGCCTTCGCCTGGCTGATGGCGGCGGGCGCCTCGCGCTTGGCCGGAACCGCCTCGACAGGACGGAATTCCGGGACGCTGGTCGGCGAAGCCGCCGATACCGCGGCGACAGGGGCAGTTGCGGCCTTTTCCTCAACCGGAGCGGCGGTTGCCGCTGCCGTACCGCCGATCTCCTCGACGCTGAGTTCCATATCATCAAGCACGAAGATGAAGACGTCGTCGATCGCTGAGCGGTCTTGCTCGCTGGTCAGCGTCACGTCCCAGGAAATGTGGAGTTCCGTCGGAGCCAGCGCGTCGAGGGGCGGAATGGCCGAGGAGTTGGCGCGCACGGTGCATTCGCCGAGATCGCGCAGCTCGTCCAGCAGGCCGAGCGGGTTGGTGCCGTTGGCCATCGAATTGGCAGGCAGGCTGAAGCGGATGCGCCAGCTGCTCTTCTTCTTCGCCGGGGTCTCGCGCACGGCCGCGGGTGCGGCAACAGCGGCCGGCACTGCTTCCTTGCCGCCGACGGCAGCTTGCAACTGTGCCAGAAGCTTATGCCCGGTATCGCCGTGATCGGCGTCCGGCTGATCGACCAGGGCTCGCATATGGTCCTGGGCGGCGAGAACGGCGGCGACGAGTTCGCTGGTCGCCGCGACCTCGCCCTTGCGGACGCGATCGAAGGCTGTTTCGCAATGATGGGTGAAGGCGGCGAGCGCCTCGAAACCGAACATCGCACCGGAGCCCTTGAGCGTGTGGAGGCCGCGGAACACGGCATCGACGAGATCCTTGTTGTCGAGCTGGTGGGTCAGGTCGAGAAGACCAGCCTCGATCGCTTCGAGGCATTCGGCAGCTTCCGTGCGGAAGACGGCGACCGGATCGAGCGTACTCATCGTCCGAGAACCTTCTTCACGATCTTCACCAGGCTTTCCGGGTCGAACGGCTTGGTCAACCAGCCCGTCGCGCCGGCGGCCTTGGCGCGCGCCTTGAGATCGGCGTCCGATTCCGTCGTCAGGAAGATGATCGGAACGCCGGCCTGCGCCGGCAGCTTGCGCAGTTCCTCGATCATCGTCAGACCATCCATGACAGGCATGTTGAGATCGGTCACGATCAGATCGAAGCTGCTGCCCTTGGCTGTCGCGAGGCCCTCTGCCCCGTTGACCGCCTCGGTGACGCTATAGCCAGCATTGGTCAGCGTGACCTTGGTGGTCAGACGAATGCTGGCGGAATCGTCGACAGTCAGGATCTTTGCACTCATAACGTCACCTCTTTATGCAACCAGAAATTTGCGTCTTCGTGATCGAAGGATTCGATGAAACCTGCACGCTCAAGTACCTTCAGGACCGAGCCACTGGCCGGCGAAGAAAGCTTGAAGGTCTTTCCCTTGGCCTTTGCTTGGCGGCGCGAGGATTCGATGAGTTGAACAAAACTAAGATCCGCTTCTGCGCCCTCGGGAATGCTGATGATGATTGTATCATTGCTATGAAATTCATCGGTAAACTTGGAATATAGTTCGGACACGTTGCGAATGCTGAGCACGTCCGGCAAATTTATAGATTCGTAATATTGTTTCTGAGTATCCAATGCAGCCTCCTGGGCCAGAAAATACTTGACGACCCTAAAAGGACTCTCACGGCAGCGTTAATGCGGGGTAAACAGCGGTTGTAGGAAACTGCCGTATAGCGCATTCCCAGACTCCCAATTCTCATCCGGGATAAGTTGTATTTTTTTCTCAAAATTTAGAAATAAGTAAAATAAAAACAATAAGTTGAATCATCAATCCGAGCGTTAGGCTTTCCCCGACAGGCCATCAACATCTTTCGTTAATCACAACGCTGGCGAGTCCGGCGCGTTTACCGGACGTTTCCATCCTGCCCGTAAAAATAGAGTTCGAATTGCCTGGATTTTAAGAAAAGGTATAAAAGTGGCACACGCTCTGGTATCGCCGAACGCTGCAGCCTACTCATCAGGACGGGACATAAGCCAGACCCTGGAATCTGCTCGTAGCCAGGTCGAGGAACGTTTCCTCGAAGGCGGCACCGTGCTGCTCTCGGTGATGGATGTGCTCAACCGTCTGTTGAACTCGCTCGAGAGCGTCACCACGACGCTCGACAACAAGGAGGCGAGCGACACCAGCGCCGATCTCCGCGCCACGGTGGAGAGCCTGATGGCGCTGCCCGTCACCGAGGAAAACCGGCAGCAGGCGCTCGTCTCGCTGGCGCATACCGGCAGGGAACTGCGCAAGCACGTCGCCGACATGCAGGAGACGATGCGTTATCTCAGAACCTTCGCGGTGACCGTGAAGATTACCGGTGCCGGCCTTGCCGAATTCGCCGGCTTCGCCCAGGAGATCCTAGAGCGCATCTATTCCGGTACCGATGAGGTCAACCGTTTTGCCACGCATCTCGACAGTCTCGACAAGGAGGTCAAGCTCGCCGCCTCCTTTGGCGCCAGCGTTTCGAAGGGCTATGCCGATACCGTTCCTGCCGTCGCCGGAGCCCTGCGCGATGATGCCGCCAAGATCGCCGGCCATCGCAAGGATCTCGGCGTCATCGCCCGCGAGGTCGGCGCGATTGCCCGCGCCGTCCAGAGCAAGGTCGCCTCGACCCTGTCTGCCCTGCAGATCGGCGATATCACTCGCCAGCGCATCGAGCATGTGCAGGCTACTTTTTCGCTGCTTGAAGATTTCTTTGCCGGTGAGGATGGCGCCAGACTCGACGCCGGCGCGCGCCAGCGCCTCCAGAACGTCATTCACCATCTGACGGCGGCGCAGATGAGCGACATGTGTGCAAATTTCCAGCGGGATTCCGAGAACGTCGTCAAGACGATCGCAAGTTTCGATCACGACATGCGGGAGATTCTCAAGCTGCGCGATCAGATGAGCGGTCAGAGCGGCGAGGCCGGCGGCAACTTCATGCGCGCGCTGGAATCCAGCGTTTCGGCCGCCCATGAAATCGTCAAGCAGGTCGATACGGCAAGCCGCCAGGCCGATCAGGTGAGCCAGTCCACGATCGGCACGGCGGCCAAGCTCTCCGAAGCGATCGGCAACATCCGCGCCGTCAAGACCGACATTCACTATATGGCTTTGAATACCAACCTGCGCTGCAGCCGGCTCGGCGAGGAAGGCAAGTCGATCAACGTCGTCACCGCCGAGCTGCGCATCTTCGCCGGCAAGCTCGACGATTCCGCCGACGCCATCGTCAACGGCCTGCCGGCGCTCGAAGCCGCGGCCGGGCGCGTCGCCCCCGCCACCGATGCCGGAGCCGGAAATCTCGGAGAAAGCCTGACCTCGGCCGTCGGCAACATCCGCTCTGCAGCCAACGTGATGGAAAACGAGTTGAAGGTGCTCGCCGAGAACGGTCGCGAGGTCGCCACCAAGATCAGCCTGCTGATCGGCAAGCTCGATTTCCAGCATAATCTGGGCGAAGTCCTTGCCGGCTGCGCCGATCTGCTCGAAGGCGTCGCCGGCACCGATGTCGCCGATATCTCCGATCTCGCTGAGACGATCGCGCCGCTCGACCGCAAGATCTTCAAGCACTATACGATGGTCCAGGAGCGCAGCATTCATCGCGGCATCATTCCGGCAAGCGAGGACAGCACCTCCGCTCCCGCCGAAAACGTCAAAGCCGAAAACGATGAAGACCTCTTCGCCGACGCGCTTTTCTAAATTAGAATACGGCCGCTATCGCCGTCGGAATTTGTTGGCGGCATCGATCGCCGCCTTTTGCTGATTGTCCTCGATGCCGAGATAGAAATCCTCGAGCGCCGGATCGGCGAGCCCGGCCCGGCGCGACAGCACGTACCACTTCGCCGCCTCGATCGGATTGGGCGCCGTGCCGATCGCGTTGATATAGAGATGGGCGAGCTTGTTCTGCGCGGCGACATTGCCGCCATTGGCGGCAAGTTTCAGCCATTCGAAGCCCTTGACGTAATCCTTCGGCCCGCCGACGCCGTTGACGAGCCAGATGCCGAGATCGAGCTGGGCCGTGTCGAAACCGGCGCGCGCCGCGCGCGCCATCCACTCGCGGGCGAGCTTCGTCTTTTCTTCCGGCAGGTCCTTCAGCGTCGCATAGATCTGCGCCACGGCATATTGCGAATCGGCAATGCCCTGCTCGGCCGATTTCTCGTAGAACGGCAGCGCGAGCTTCAGTCCCTTCTCGCCGGGATTGTCGGCGATGAGAAGCTGCGCCCAGTTGAATTCCGCCGAAGGATTGCCGGCCTCGGCCGCCTTGTGCATGTAGTCGTCGGCCTTGACCTTGTCACGCGGCACGCCCTCGCCTTCCATCAGGATCAGTGCATATTTGAACATCGCCGCCCCGTCGCCGCCTTCGGCCGCCTTGCCGTACCAGAAGGCGGCGTTCTTGACGTCCTTCTTGACGCCGAGGCCCTGCGAGAGGATTTCGCCGATCAGCGTCTGCGCCGCCGGATCGCCGAGCTGGGCGCGCGGCAGCGCCTTGTCCATCGCCGTCAGGTAATAACCGCGCTGGAAGGCGCCATAGGCCTCGTCGATCGGCCCCTTGTAATCCTTCTCCGGCGGCAGATCCGGCAGGTTCGCGCCCATGCGGTCGAATACGCCGACACCATCGGAGGGTTGCACACCCGGCCTGGAAGGCCGGTCGGTGCGGAAGGTCGTAGCCGGCCCCGTGCCCGGCTGGCTGATGACGCTGTCCGGCGCCTGCGCCAAGGCAACATTCGGCCCGGCCGCAACGAGGGCGGCCATGCTGGCAAGGATATATTTCAAAAGGCGGGCGGGCGGGATCGGCATGAGCGCGATTTCAATCCTCAAACCGTGGCGCTTTTTCGTCAAGCAACGCATTGATTTCGGCAACGACAGACGGCGCCCGGGCAGGCTCGGCGAAGACCGCCAGCCGCAGCGCCACAAACTCCGCTCCGGTTTCGGCGACGGCGAGCGCCGAGGCCGGATCGGTGCCGCCCATGACGATGCAGGGAATCTCGATCATCGAGGCCCACCATTCGCCGAGCGCAAGGTTCTTCGGATGCGCCTCCGGCTTGATATCGCCGTCGAGCTTGCCGAAGAAGATATAGTCCGGCCTGACTTCGCCGATCTCCAGCGCATGGTGCCGGTCGGCCGCGTTGCCGCCGCCGACGATCAGCTTCGGCGCATGTTTGTCGATCGCTTCCGAAAGCGCCTCTGCATTGCTGGAAAGGTGCAGGCCATCGGCCTTTGCCCGGCCTGCGACACGGCTGTCGCCTGATATCAGCGCGGCTGCTCCAGCATCCTGGATCAATGGCACCAGCTTTTCCGCATGTTTCTGGAAGGTGCCGTCGTCGAGCCCGTATTGCGGCACGATCACCGAGGCGACATCGCCGCCCTTCAGCGCGTCGGCGACGATCTTTGCCTGTTCATCTGCATCGGCGATATCGGGCACGATGAGCACAAGGCGGCAGCGGTTTTCCGGTTCGGTCATGGGGTCTTTCCGTTTCCTGCGAATTCCCCTTCGAAATGAGGGATCCGCACTCGTTTTGTGTGAGTAGTTCCGTTAGACGAGGCTGGCAAGAGGAGGACGTCGAAAGCATGCCGCAGGATCTGTCATTCTACTACGCCGCCGTGCCCGCCGTTCTGCTGGTGGGCCTCGCAAAGGGCGGCATGGGCGACGCTTTGTCGCTGATCGGCCTGCCCTTTCTCGCCCTCGTCGTCTCGCCCGTCGAGGCAGCGGCCATCCTGCTGCCGATCCTGGTCTTCATGGACATGATCTCGCTCGTCATCTGGCGCAAACATGGCGACTGGGCGACGCTGAAAATCATGCTGCCGGGCGCGATCTTCGGTATCGCGCTGGGCTGGGCGACCTCGGCGCTGGTTCCGGGCAACATGCTGCGCATCGTCATCGGCGCGGTGACCATCCTCTTCTGCCTGCGCTATTTCTGGAACAGTTTCGGCCCGGGCGCCGGCAAGGTGATCCCGCCGCGCGGCCAGCGGCCGGTGGCCGCCGGCCTCTGGGGGACATTTTCCGGTTACGGCAGCTTCGTCGCTCATGCCGGCGGTGCGCCCTTCCAGATCTATGCCCTGCCGCTCAAATTGCAGCCGCGCGAATATACCGGCACCAGCGTGCGCTTCTTCGCAATCCTCAACGCCATCAAGCTGATCCCCTATTTCGCGCTCGGCCAGCTCGACACCCAGAACCTTGCGACCTCCGCGACGCTTCTGCCCTTCGCCCCGCTCGCCACCATCGCCGGCGCCTGGTGCGTGCGCCGGATGAGGCCACAGATCTTCTATCCCTTCATGTATGCGATGGCGCTGATCGCCGCCTTCCTGATCGTAGGCGAGGGCCTTGGCTGGTAGAAGCCATACAGCGCCGCACATCTTTCGAGAGGCGCAAAGGACGCTGTGGCACTTTGAACGGCTGCATAATTCCTGAAATCGACTCCGATTTTAGGAATTATGCAGTGACACGCTGCAATGCACAATTTCCTTGCTGGCGCGGCCGGTTTGACGTAGCGTTCCCGCCATGTCGAACACGGACCCCTTCTCTGCGATTGCCGATCCGAACCGGCGGTTTCTGCTGGAGGAATTGCGTCGCGCGCCCCGGACCGTCAATGAGCTCGCCGAAGGCCTGCCGATCAGCCGTCCTGCTGTTTCGCAGCACCTGAAGGCGCTTCTCGACAGCAATCTCGTCTCCGTGACCTCGGAAGGCACCAAACGTATCTACGCGGTCAACAACCGCGGCTTCGACAAGCTCAATTTGTGGCTGGATCAGTTCTGGGCCTGATGCATGTTCCCATGCGATCTGGGAATACGATGTGAATCATAAGAACGCGATGTGAGACGTGGCGGACCCAAAAGCGCCAGCCACGATGCCGGATGCATCGGGCTGGCGCAAATCTGGTGTCAAATCACCGGTTCTTGCTGATTTTTGGTGGAATGGATGGATTTACCTTGTTGCGCAAGATGATCGTCCGGCGATCCTTGGGAAGATTAGTGGACGGATGACTTAAGACGCTGAATCTCGTCCTTGATGCGCAACTTGCGACGCTTGCAATCGGCAAGTGCCGTATCGGAAATAGAGGGAGATGTTCTGAGCGCGTGCAACTCCTCCTCGAGAGCGACATGCTTTTTCTGGAGTGACTCAAGATGAGCTTGAACAGTCATATGACCCTTCCTTCCTCTTACCCTCCCCGGCCAACATCGTCGGGGATCAAGGTGTCAACGGGCGGGACTGTGACACATTTTTGAAGGCTTGTCGAAGGCCAAAAGATGAAGACTGGATGGCAATTTCATGATCAAGACTAACTAGCCGTTACCTGTATTTGATGATAGGAGCTTGCGGAAATCATCGGCAGATCGGACAAGGTCCAGGGACGATAACGGGGAATGTATATGGCCGATCAGGAACAGGCGGAAATCAGGCTCATAGTGGCGCGCTTGCGCCAGGAGCACGAGGATTTCGACGCCGCGATCAACGCCATGATCCAGACCGGATGCGACGCTCTGCGGATCCAGCGCATGAAAAAGAAGAAGCTCGTCATCAAGGACAGGCTCTCCAGGCTGGAAGATCAGATCATCCCTGACATCATCGCCTGAGAGGGAATAGCAGCAACGATGACAGACAGACCACCCGTCGCCATCATCATGGGCAGCCAGTCCGACTGGGAGACCATGAAAAACGCCGCCGACACGCTGGAGGCGCTGGAAATTCCCTATGACGCGCGCATCATTTCGGCGCACCGTACAGTCGACCGGCTGGTCAATTTCGCCAAGGGCGCACGCGCGGAGGGCTTCAAGGTCATCATCGCCGGCGCCGGCGGCGCTGCCCATCTGCCGGGCATGACCGCCTCGCTGACACCGCTGCCAGTTTTCGGCGTGCCGGTCCAGTCGAAAGCCCTGTCCGGCCAGGACAGCCTCCTTTCCATCGTACAGATGCCGGCCGGTATTCCGGTCGGCACGCTCGCCATCGGCAAGGCTGGTGCGGTCAACGCCGCCCTTCTCGCTGCCGCCGTACTTGCCCTTTCCGACGAAGAAATTGCCGACCGGCTCGACGAATGGCGCGAGCGCCAGAGTGCTGCCGTCGCCGAATACCCGATGGACGACCTATGACGGCAACAACGATCGGCATTATCGGCGGCGGCCAGCTCGGCCGCATGCTGGCGATTGCCGCCGCCAGGTTGAATTTTCGCACGGTCATCCTCGAGCCGCAGGCGGACTGCCCGGCCGCCCAGCTCGCCAACCGGCAGATTACCGCTGCCTATGACGATCCGGCGGCACTCGCCGAACTCGCCGATATCTGCGATGTCGTCACCTACGAATTCGAAAACGTGCCTGTCGCAGCCGCCGAAAAGCTCTCGGCGAGCGTGTCGGTCTATCCGCCGCCGAAGGCGCTGGAAGCCGCCCAGGACCGTCTCGTCGAAAAACGCTTTCTCAACGGCTGCGGCATAACCACTGCACGCTTCCATGCGATCCACAGCCAGGCCGATCTCGAAACGGCGCTGAAGGATTTCGGCGGCCAGGGCGTGCTGAAGACCCGCCGTCTCGGTTATGACGGCAAGGGCCAGAAGGTTTTCCGCTCGGCGGCCGACAGCCCGGATGGCACCTATGCAGCACTTGGCGGCGTGCCGCTCATTCTCGAAAGCTTCGTCGCCTTCGAGCGTGAAGTCTCGATCATCGCCGCCCGCGCCACCGACGGTACGGTCGTCTGCTTCGATCCCGCCGAGAATGTCCACCGCAACGGCATCCTCCACACCTCGACGGTTCCCGCCGCGATCTCGGCGCCGACGGCGGACGCCGCGCGGAAATCGGCCGAGAAAATCCTTGCCGCATTGAACTATGTCGGCGTCATCGGCATCGAATTCTTTGTGCTTGCCGATGGCGGTCTGATCGCCAACGAGATGGCGCCGCGCGTCCACAACTCCGGTCACTGGACGGAAGCCGCCTGCGTCGTCAGCCAGTTCGAGCAGCATATCCGCGCCGTCACCGGCCTGCCGCTTGGCAATGCCGAGCGACATTCCGACTGCGTCATGCAGAACCTGATCGGCGACGATATCCTTGCCGTTCCCGACTGGCTGCGGCGCCCCGACACGCTGGTTCATCTCTACGGCAAGACCGAGTGGCGCCCCGGCCGCAAGATGGGTCATGTCACCACCGTGACGCCGAAATCGCCGGTTTGGACCTGAGAAAACACCTCTGCGCCTTGGGAAAAACACCTTCATGTGGTTGACACGGAAAAGGTGACGGGGTATCTGCTCCCCCACCTAAACAGCGCGCCCGATGGCGCGCTTTTGATTGTTAAAGATACGGGCGAATGTGAATTCCCCATAGAGATCGCGGATCAAAAAAATGAAGATTAAGAATTCGCTCAAGTCGCTCAAGGCTCGTCACCGTGACAACCGTCTGGTTCGCCGCAAGGGCCGCATGTACATCATCAACAAGCTGAACCCGCGCTTCAAGGCTCGTCAGGGCTGATTTCGCGCGTCCGGATCGCCCTGCCGCGTGCGCTTGCGCCGGCAGATATATCCGGTGGGTCGCTGCGGTGATCACGTCAAATTTGTTTGATCTTCGGCGCTGGCGGGCTAATATGTCCGCCATGCGCTTTTTTGCTTTGACATCAGCGGCGCTGCCGCTCGCCCTCATTCTCCTTACCCCCTCCTTTCCGGCCGCCGCCGCGGAAAAGTCGGCTGCCGTCGCGAAAAAGGACGTCATCGTCGAGCAGGCGGATGCCAACAATTCGCCGAAGCAGCACCTCGACCAGCTCTTCAGCCAGCTGAAGCGTGAACGCGATCCCGAAAAAGCCAGTGGCATCGCCAATGAAATCCGCATGGAATGGAACGATTCGGGCAGTGCCACCGTCAATCTGCTGATGCAGTGGGCCGACAAGGCGATCGAGGAAAAGCGCAACCCCGCCGCCCTCGATTTCCTCGACGAGGCGATCGCGCTGAAGCCCGATTATGCCGAAAGCTGGAACCGCCGCGCCACGCTGAATTTCGTCATGGGAAATTATCGCAAGTCGATGTCCGACATCGAACGTGTACTCGATCTCGAGCCGCGTCATTTCGGCGCGCTCTCCGGCATGGCGGCGATCCTCAGCAATTCCGGTAACGATCAGCTGACCTTGAAGGCGTGGGAGCGTTTTCTCGATATCTATCCCGCCGAACGCACCGCGCAAGAACAGGCCAACACACTTGCGGAAAAACTCGCCGGCAACCGCACCTGATTCCGGACGGCGGCCTTGACGTCGGATCGTGCCGCGCAATTTTAGAATAGAGCGGGAACGATGCGGTGCCCGCTCGCAGGTCATCCCGCAATTACCGCTTGTTGAGATCATGCTTGCAGAAGTTTCCGCTCTTCTCGCCCCGCTCGCCGCCGCCATCGGTTACTCCACTTATAAGGCGCGGCAATTTGAACACGCCTATCCGAATATCGGCGAACTGACCGATATCGGCGGCTACCGCATGAATGCGGTCCACGTCCCGCCGCCAGAAAATTCGGATCTGCCGGCTCTGGTCTTCATTCACGGCGCCAGCGGCAATCTGCTCGACCAGGTCGTGGCCTTCCGCGCCGCACTCGAAGGCCGGGCGGAAATGCTGTTCGTCGATCGCCCCGGTCATGGCTATTCCGAACGCGGCGGTCCTGAGAACGCCGTCCCCTCCGGCCAGGCCGATGCAATCGCCAGACTGATGGAGAAGCGCGGCATCGAAAAGGCGATCATCGTCGGCCATTCCTTCGGCGGCGCGATCACCGCCGCCTTCGGCCTGCGCCATCCTGACAAAACCGCCGGCCTGCTCTTCCTCGCGCCCGCCACTCATCCATGGCCAGGCGGCATCGACTGGTACTATCACCTGGCAACCGTGCCGATCGTCGGCTGGCTCTTCAACCACGCAATCGTCGTGCCGCTTGGGCTCAGCCGGCTGGAGCGGGGCACGCTGAATGTATTCCGCCCCAATCCGCGCCCGGCCGACTACATCGAAAAAACCGGTCCGTCGCTGGTACTGCGTCCCAGCGCGTTCCAGAACAATGCCGACGATTTCAAACGACTGCTTGCCTATGTGAAGGAGCAGTCGCTGCTCTATTCGCAGATCACCGCTCCGACCGTCATCATAACAGGCGACAGCGACGAGATCGTCTGGGAACACCTGCACTCGCGCGGCCTTGCCCGCGATATATCAGGCTCCGAACTCATCACCGTTCGCGGCGTCGGCCACAAGCCGGATTACCTCGCAACCGATGTCGCCATCGCCGCCATGGAGAAGATATCAGGCAAGCCGCGCGACCTGCAGGCGATCGCCCGCAGGGCCGAAGAGAGGCTTGCCGCGGCCTCACGCGATCGGACGGCCGCAGCCGTACCATCGTTGGGGCCGACAGGACCCCACGTCTTTTCAGAGGCGCCGAGGACGCCGTAGCACTTTGAATGCTGCATAATTTTGTCAGCATCGTCCGAAACCTGCCTCAGGCGCCGAGACTGACGCCACCATCGCAGGTGATGACATGGCCACTCATAAATCCGTTTCCGATCAGGAAGGCAATCGCCTCCGCGATATCCTCCGGCCTGCCGACACGGCCGACCGGCGTGCGGCCGGCGAAATCCGCAAAGACGCTGTCGCGCTGCTCGGGCGGCAGGAAATTCCACCACGGCGTATCGACGACCCCGGGGGAAACGCCGTTGACGCGCAGCGGCTTCAATTCGGCGGCAAGCACCGGCACCATCGCCTCGATGCCGGCATTGACGGCCGCAAGTCCAGCCGTGCCAGGCATCGCAGCTTGCGCGCTGACCGCCGAAACGAAGGTGATGCTGCCGCCCGGCTGCAGCAGCGGCAGTGCCGCCTGGGCTGCCGCGGCATGCGGGATGAGCTTGGTCTGAAACCCGGCAAGCAGATCCGCCATGTCGAGCGTCACGAAGGGTCCGGCACCGTGACCGCTGCCCATCGCCAGCACGAGATGACCGAATGCGCCGATCTGGGAAAAAGCCTCCCCGAGACCGGAGAGCTCCGCCGCATCGAGCACGAGGCTGCGCAGTTCGCCCGCGAGCGATGCCGTCGCCGCGGCAAGCTTTTCGCCGTCGCGGCCCGCAATGGTAACGGTATACCCCTGTTTCAACAGTAATTTCGCCGTGGCAAGGCCGATGCCGGAAGAACCGCCGATGACGACCACATGCTGCGAAGACATGATGCTGCTCCTTGAATTGATCGAGCCGCGGGCGTTTCAATCACCCGCGGCACCGGCATCATGCGCGGCCTGGAAACGGCAAACAGTTCCAGTTTTATCCTGGTATTGATACTGATATAATCGCTCCCATGGACCAGAGACCCGATACATTCGATGCCCGCCGCCGTGAATTCGCAGCCTTTCTGCGTTCCCGTCGCGAGCGGCTGACGCCCTCCGAAGTTGGCCTGCCGGAGGGGTTTCGCCGACGCACGCCGGGTCTCCGCCGCGAGGAGCTCGCCATGCTCGCCGGCGTCGGCACCACCTGGTACACCTGGCTGGAACAGGGCCGCGACATCCGGCCCTCCATTCAGGTGCTCAACGCCCTTGCCGATGCGCTGCGCCTCGACGAGGCCGAGCGCCGGCATCTCTTCATCCTCAACAATCGGCAAGTGCCTCAGGCAATCTCGTCCGCACCCGAATGTGTCGACGAGCCGCTGCAGCGCATGCTCGCCAACCTGACACACCAGCCGGCCTATGTGCTCGGCCGCCGGTGGGACGTGCTCGCCTGGAACCGTGCCGCCGAGGTGCTGTTCGGCGGTTACGACACGCTCGACCGCGACGAGCGCAATACCATGCATCGCCTCTTTGCCGACCCCGCGCATCGCAAGCTGCTCGTCGACTGGGAAGCAGTTGCCCGCGTCTCGCTGGCGATGTTTCGCGCCGACAGTGCGCGTTATGCCGGCGATCCGGATTTCGATCGGCTGATCACGCTGCTGAAACAGTCAAGCCCTGAATTTCGTGATTGGTGGCAGCGCCATGAGGTCGTCAGTCCGCTATCCGGCATCAAGCGCATCAACCATCCCGTCAAGGGCCGCATGTCCTTCGAACATACCGGCCTAACACTGACCAGCCGGCCGGAAATGAAACTCATCGTCTATACGCCGCTCGATGACGACGACACCAACCGGAAACTCGCCGAGCTCCTCACATAAAAGCCAACCCCTTGCATTGCCTCGGGCTGCCGCAGTCCCATATGTTTTTCCATCATTGTCCATAGGAGGGGAAATCATGGGCCGCCTGCATATCGGGACGATCTCCGTCATATCAGCTTTGTCGCTGAGCCTGACCTCGGCTTTCGCCGCCTCGCCTGCGCCCGTCGAAGCCGAGCACGGCATGGTCGTCACCGCCCAGCATCTGGCGACCGATGTCGGTGTCGACGTGCTGAAAAGCGGCGGTAACGCCGTCGATGCGGCGGTCGCCGTCGGTTATGCGCTGGCGGTGGTCTATCCCTCGGCCGGCAATCTCGGCGGTGGCGGCTTCATGACCATCCGCCTGAAGGACGGCACGAAGACCTTCCTCGATTTTCGCGAACGCGCGCCGCTTGCCGCAACGAAGACTATGTATCTCGATGCCAAGGGCGATATCGTGCCGCGCGCCAGCCTCGACGGCTATCTTGCCGTTGGCGTGCCGGGCTCCGTCATGGGCTTCGAGACCGCGCGCGAGAAATACGGCAGCAAGTCGCGCGAAGAACTGATCGCGCCGGCACTTCGCTTCGCCAAGGAAGGTTTCACGCTGGAACAGGGCGACGCCGCAAGTTTCGCCGGCAACGCCAAGCGCCTCGCCAAGGATGAGGCGGCGGCGAAGATCTTCCTGAAACCTGATGGTAAACCCTATGCATCCGGCGAAAAACTCCAGCAGCCGGACCTTGCCGCAGTCCTGGCAGGCATTTCCGAAAAAGGCCCCGACGCCTTCTACAAGGCCGCCCCCGCCGAGGCGATCGTCAAGGCGAGCCAGGCCAAGGGCGGCATCCTCGCCAAGGAGGATTTCGAGCAATATGCCGTGCGGGAATTGAAGCCGATCGAGTGCAATTACCGCGGCTACGACATCATTTCCTCGCCACCGCCGTCTTCCGGCGGCGTCATCATCTGCGAGATCCTCAACGTTCTCGAAGGTTATCCGCTCTCCTATCTCGGCTATAACTCGGCCGAAACCGTGCACATCATGGTCGAGGCCATGCGCTACGCCTATGTCGACCGCAATGCAGCGCTCGGCGATCCTGATTTCGTCGAGAACCCGGTCGAGAAACTGCTCGACAAGAAATATGCCTCGGAAATTGCCGCCAAGATCGATCCCTACAGGGCCGGCGCCTCGGCGAACCTGAAACCGCTCGGCGGCAAGGAAAGCACCGAGACGACGCATTATTCGATCGTCGACGACGAGGGCAATGCGGTCGCCGTCACCTATACGCTGAACGGCTCCTTCGGCGCCGCGGTCGTCGCGCCCGGCACGGGTGTCCTACTCAACAACGAGATGGACGATTTCACCTCCAAGCCCGGTGTGCCGAACCTCTACGGATTGGTGCAGGGCGAAGCCAATGCCATCGCCCCGAAGAAGACGCCGCTTTCCTCGATGAGCCCGACGATCGTCACCCGGGACGGCAAACCATTCATGGTGATCGGCAGCCCCGGCGGCTCGCGCATCATCACCATCACATTGGAAGCGATCCTCAATGTCGTCGATTTCGGCATGGATATCAGTCAGGCGGTCAACGCCCCGCGTGTCCACCACCAATGGCAGCCCGACAAGGTCTTTCTCGAACCCTATGCACTCTCGCCCGATACCGAAAAGACGCTTGCCGCCATGGGCTACAGCTTCGATGGCGGCAATGACGCGCCGCAATGGGGCCAGGCCGCAGGCATCCTCGTCGGCGGCAAAAGCCTTGCGGCAATCGAAAAGGGCGGCGGCGCCCGCTACAATGGCGCCATGGATAGCCGCGCAGCGGAAGGGTCGGCAAGCGGCTACTGACGCTTCGAGATCGCCTGATCAAACAGTCGGCGGAAAGCGCAACGCGGCTCAAGAAGCAGCGGTGGCACCATTCATGTCACCGTGACAAAGTCGCCGTTCACAATTGGCTTGCCGCGCCCTATGCATGGGCGAACCCGCAAGCAGAAAGATTCCCGGATGGCTAGCATTGAAATGATTGTCGCAGCTCGCGCCCGTCTGCGCGGTCATGCAAGGCGCACGCCGCTTCTCTCCTCTCCTTTTTTGAATGAGATTGCCGGCCGGCGTCTGTTCGTGAAAGCGGAATGCCTGCAGCATTCCGGCTCGTTCAAGTTTCGCGGCGGCTGGTCGGCCGTCTCCGGCCTCGATGCTGCGGTACGCTCGAAGGGCGTCATCGCCTTTTCCTCCGGCAACCACGCCCAGGGCGTTGCGCTTGCGGCCAAGCTGCACGGCGTGCCCTCCGTCATCATCATGCCGAGCGATGCGCCGAAGCTGAAGATCGCCAACACCCGCGCCTTCGGCGCTGAAGTGGTGCTCTACGACCGCGTCAACGAGGATCGCGACGAGATCGGCGCGAGACTTTCGGCCGAGCGCGGCCTGACGCTGATCAAGCCCTTCGACGAACCGCTCGTCATCGCCGGTCAGGGCACGACCGGTCTCGAAATCTCCGAGCAGGCTGGGGAGGAAGGCGTGACATCCGCCGAAGTCCTCGTTCCCTGCGGCGGCGGCGGATTGACCTCCGGCATTGCGCTGGCCCTCGAAGCCAGCTCCCCCGGCTTTCGCGTCCGTCCCTGCGAGCCCAGGGATTTCGACGACACGACCCGCTCGCTCGCCTCCGGCAAGATCGAACGCAACGCGGCGGTATCGGGCTCGATCTGCGATGCGATCGTCACGCCGCAGCCGGGCAACATCACCTTCCCGATCCTCAAGCGCCTCGCCGGCGCCGGCATCGTCGTCACCGACGAGGAGGCGCTGCGGGCCATGGCGCTTGCCTTCTCGCGATTGAAGATCGTCGTCGAGCCCGGCGGCGCCGTGGCGCTCGCCGCCGCCCTCTTCCATGGCGATGCCCTGGAAAGCGACACAGCCGTCGTGGTCACCTCCGGCGGCAATGTCGATCCCGATATCTTCGCCATGGCTCTGGAACGTTTCGGCTGAACATCGTGCAAGTGAACGCCGTCGACCATCCGCAGCAGCAGCCGCGGATGGTTTCTATCTTTTACAATTACGCGACCTTGTAGCGTTTCGCCGGCGCGGTGCGCGAGAGATTCGGCATCAATGCCTGACGCGCCTGCTCGTAGGCGGCAAGCAGGCCTGCATCCTCAAGCGAGGGGATCGTTGCAAATTCGCCCTGCTCAAGACCTGCGAGCGACGCATCGACCATATTTTCTGCCGACATTACGATCTCATTCGGCAAATGTTCAACCGGCGTGCCGGCGATGTCCCAGAATTCCGTGGCGGTGGCGCCGGGCAGCACGGCCTGCACGCGAATGTTCTTCTCCGCCAATTCGTGCTTCAGCGACTGGCTGAAGGCGAGCACGAAGGCCTTCGTACCGCCGTAAACACCGTTCAGCAGCTCCGGCGCGATCGCGACGATGGACGCAATATTGATGATCGTGCCGCCGCCGCGTGTAGCGAAACCCGGCACGGCGGCATAGGTCAGCCGCGTCAGCGCCGTGACGTTGAGCTCGATCATCTCCTGCATCTTGTCGACATCGGCGGAAAGCAGCGGCGCCGTTCCACCGACACCGGCATTGTTGACCAGCAGCGTGATGCTCCGGTCTTCCTTCAACACCCCTTCGATGCGGCCGAGATCGGCCCGGTTGCCGAGATCGGCAACGACAGTCTCGACCGTCCGGCCGGTCTCATCGGTCAGCCGGCTTGCCAGCGTCTTCAACCGTTCGCCGTTGCGGGCAACGAGAATGAGATTGTAGCCCTGCTTCGCCAGCCTGTGGGCATAGACTGCGCCGATGCCCGAGGATGCGCCTGTTACCAGTGCCGTACCCTTATGGTCCTGTGTCATGATCCGTCTCCTTGCGTGCGCGCCGGCCCAATGCCTTGCGCTTGAGGAGAGTCTTACGCGCGATTGTGCGCGTCCTGAATGCCATATATACCACCTTTCAGGACATTCCTTTTCAGGACGCGACGATCATGCAGCAAATCGGCTTTCTGCTCTATCCCGGCTTTCAGATAATGAGCCTGGCGGCCGTCTCCGCCTTCGAATTCGCCAATCTCGAACTCGAGGAAAAGGTTTACGAGATCCGCTACCTCTCCGAAAATGGCGGGCCGGTTGCCAACTCGCTTGGCATGATGATGGAGACGGAGGCCTTCGGCACCCCGGCCCTCGACACCCTGATCGTGGCGGGCGCGCCCGATATCAGGCTGCCGAATGCCGCAGAAGCCGACTTCATTCGTGCCGCCCTGCCCGCCACACGTCGCTTGGCGTCGATCTGCACCGGCGCCTTCTTTCTTGCCGAAGCCGGCATCCTCGACGGCCGCCGCGCGACGACGCACTGGTATGTCTCTCGCGAGCTGCAAAGCCGCTATCCCAAGATAAAGATGGAAGAGGACCGGATCTTCATCATCGACGGTTCCATCTGGACCTCGGCAGGCATGACGGCCGGTCTCGACCTGGCTTTGGCGATGGTCGAGAAGGATCATGGTTTCGAGGTGGCGCGCGCCGTTTCCCGCAAGCTCGTCGTCTATCATCGCCGCGCCGGCGGCCAGTCGCAATTCTCAGCCCTTCTGGAACTGGAGCCAAAATCGGACCGGATCCAAAAGGCGCTCGCCCACGCCCGCAGCAATCTGAAATCGGCGCTTTCGGTGGAGGAGTTGGCGGAAGTCGCCCATCTCAGCCCCCGTCAGTTCAGCCGCGCCTTCCGCGACGAAACCGGGCAGTCGCCGGCGAAGGCCGTCGAGAACCTGAGGCTGGAAGCGGCCCGGCTGATGATGGAGCAGGGCCGCCACCCGATCGATGTCGTTGCCCGCGAAACCGGCTTTGCCGATCGCGAGCGCATGCGCCGCGCCTTCCTTCGCGCTTTCGGTCAGCCGCCGCAGGCAATTCGGCGCGCCGCCCTGCAGGAACTGCAGATGTGATGCACCCGGCCTGCTGCATAATTCCTTAAATCGGAATCGATTTAAGGGTAAAATTATGCAGCAATTCAAAGTGCTACAGCGTCCTTTGCGCGTCTGAAAAGACGCGCAGCGCTGTAGGCGGCAGGATGCATCCTGTTCTCGTTACCGCTCCTGAAGCGCCCGGCGTATTGCCGTCTCGACCGCTGAATAGGCACCGTCCTCCCGTTCGAGCCGAATGGGTTCGGAAGGTGCAAGGCCGGGCTGCGCCATGAAACGCGGCTGCTTGCCGCGATGCATCTGCGCTGCGTGGATGAGAAACGGATGGCATAGATAGACGGTACCCGCCCGCCCTGTCGCCAAGGCCAGCGGCCGGTCTTCCCCGACGTGCTCCAACCTAAGATAGGCCATTCCCGACTCGCCCGCTGGCTCAAGAAGGCGGGCAATATCCTTGTGCGAACCGACGCGGATGCGGGTCGGCGCATCCTGTTCCCCGACATCCGAGAACAGGAAGAGCATCAGCAACGCCCGCCCGCGCGAGGTGATATTCACCCGCCAGGCGGAAAAGTCCCGCTGCTCATCCCGATTGGAATCCTCGCCGGCAAAGCTCAGATCGACATGCCAACCGGCATCGCCGGGATCATCGGGATGGGGAAAGCGGACCGGGAAACTGCCAAGCCCGCTGCGCGGCTCCCAGCGACCCTTGCCGACGAGCTGGTCGAAGGCCGAATGCAACACCGGCGTATTGACGGCTTTCTCGAATGGCCCGCCGCCATAGCCGGCAAGCCGCACGACTGGCTGCGTCCACGTCCTTGGATCATCCGCATCGAAGGGAATGTCGCGCCACATGATGGCTCGAGCTTCCTTGGCCAATGCGAGGGGAAAAGCGTCGTCGATCCTGACGAAACCGTCGTCGATGAATTGCTCGATCTGCGCAGCACTCAGTGCCGCCGGATAAACATCTGATGTCATGAAATCTCTCTCTATCGCCAATCCTGCCGGCTCTTTCCTTGGCCAGACGCAGGGTGGTTACGTTTCACGGCAACGCGCCAGCCGCAAAGGCTGGTCAGCGGCCCCATCTTCTGATGCCCGAAGGCAGAGCCTCAGCGGCTCAAGAAGAAGACCGAAGCGATATTGAGGGTGAACGTCTTCATAGCGGCCCAAAGCTACAGCCACGCGTCCGACGGGTCAATGCGGAGATGTCAGGCCACCACCCCGCGCAACGCGCCATGCACCGACTGCAGCACGAGTTCGGCAAGCCGGGCCGCAGCCGGCTGCGGTTCGGCTTCCGCCCGATGCAGGACCAGGCCGAGCTTCGGCAAATCCGGCAAGCCGATCGCCCCCGGCGCCAGCGGCCGGACCTTCGCCGGCAGGCCAACCGGCGTGCGGATGGTGAGACCGAGGCCAGCCGCCGTCGCAGCCCAAAGACCGCCGAGACTGGGACTGACGAAGGCGAGCCGCCAGGAAATGCCCGCCTCATCAAGTGCCTTGGTCGCTGCACTGCGCAGCAGGCATGGCGCCTCCAGCGAAGCGAGCGGCATCGGCTCGCCGCTTGCGGCTTGCCAGGCCGGCTGCCCCTCGGCAGGTCCGATCCAGCGCATCGGCACTTCGCCGATCCGCTCGCAATGCGCCGTCAGCGTGCCGTCGCTCCAGGCAAGCGCCAGATCGAGCTTGCCCGATGTGACGCGCTCCAGCAGTTCGGCATTGCGTACCACCCGCGCTTCGATCCGAACCTTCGGGTGGGCACGCGCAAAGCGGCCGAGCACATCAGGCAGCAGGGTTTCGCCGAAATCCTCCTGCAGGCCGAGCCGCACCCAGCCTTCCAGCTCGACGCTGTTAACGGCGGCAGCCGCCTCGTCGTTGAGCTCCAGCAGCCGCCTGGCATAACCGAGCATCGTCTCGCCGGCATCGGTCAGCGCCAGCCCGCGCCCCGCCTTGCGGAAGATCGGCGTGCCCGCCTGCTCCTCCAGCTTCTTCAGCTGCGCACTCACTGCAGAGGTCGAACGCCCGAGCCGCTCGGCCGCCTTGGCGAAATTGCCGAGTTCCATGCCGGTCGAAAAGGTTCGAAGCACTTCGAGATCGAAGATCGTCCGTCGCATTAAATAGTCCTATTTTTCAGGATCATTCATCCATAAAATTCTGATTTTCAGCATCATCGTGCCGTGCGATGGTTCTGCTGTCAAGGCCGACCGACGGCCTGAACCATGGAGATTCCGATGCCCTTCGTTCGCATTTCCCTTCGTAAAGGCAAGTCGCCGGACTACCTCATGGCACTGGCCGACAACATCCAGCACGCCCTGGTCGAGACCTTCGACGTGCCCGAAAACGACCGCTTCCAGGCCATCCACCAGCATGACGAGCGCGAGTTGATCTTCGATCGCAGCTATCTTGCCGGCCCGCGCTCGGACGACTTCGTCTACATCTCGATCACGATCGGCAGGCCTCGCACCGGCGAGATGAAGGCAGCGCTCTATCGGCGGCACGCCGATCTCCTGGCGCAATCGCCGGGCCTCCGGCCGGAGGACGTAATGATCGTCATCAGCACCAGCACACCGGAAGACTGGTCCTTCGGCAATGGCATTGCCCAGATGACAGACCCAGACTGGCGGCTTCGTGTGGCTGGAGGCCGGCAATGATCGCTTCGAACCCGAAGACCATGACCATCAGACGCCCTGGCAGGGCGGTCCGCTCGCCGGAGGGCGTCGCAACCTCGCCTTTCTGGGTCGAGATGCTGCTCGAAGGCAGCGCCGATGGTGAGAACACCGCAATGCGCGCCACGCTCGAACCCGGCACCATCACCCGTTGGCACACCCATCCCAGAGGCCAGTTGCTCTATGTGCTTTCGGGCCATGGGTTGGCGCAGACCGAGGGCGGCCCGATCGAAGCATTGCGTCCCGGCGATGCCGTCTGGTTTGCGCTCGGCGAGCGTCACTGGCATGGCGCGGCCGATGACAGCCCCTTCAGCTATATCAGTATCCAGCCGAAGGAAAACGGCAGCGTCGTCGAATGGCTGCAACCGGTGGAGACACGGTCATGATGACCATGCAGTACAGCTTCCCCCTGCCCGCGGACTACGACATGTCGATCATCGACCGCCGCATCCGCGACAAGGGTCCGCTGCTCGACGGCTTCCCCGATCTCGGCTTCAAAGCCTATCTCAGCGCCCGCAAGGGGGAGTTCGGCAACCGCGACAATCTCTATGCGCCCTTCTATCTCTGGCAGAGGCCGGAAGGAGCAAGCGAATTCCTCTGCGGCCCAGGTTTCGAGGCTCTCACCAGCGCCTTCGGCTGGCCACAGGTGAGGACCTGGATCGTCTGGCAGGCAGAAATCTCGCCTGATATCGCCTCAGCCAAGTTCGCCACACGCGATGTCCTGCAGACAGAGCCTTATGCGCCGCTCGCCGACATCCGCCAGGCCGAAAGCGCGGAGGCTGGAGCCGACGTTGCGACGGGCAGGGCACTCGCCTCCGTCTCCGGCTTCGAACCTACGACCTGGACGCGGGTACGCTTCAGACTGTGGCGAGAAATTCCCGAGATCGGCGAGCAGACGCAGGCCTATCGCGTCGGCCATCTATCCCTGGCTCGACCCTGACCTCAAGCGGTTGCCCGGCGATAGAATGCAAGCGAGCCGGCAAGCGCCAGCAGCGCGCCACCGCAGGCCCGCTCCAGCCACATGGCGCTGGAGGTTTTGAGGAAACGCACGGCCTGCGAACCGAAGAAGGCGTAGCCGAACATGATGAGGAAATCGAGCGCGGCAAAGACCAGCGCGAGCAACGTGTATTGCGTTGCCTGCGGCAGGGTCGGGTCGATGAACTGCGGCAGAAAGGCCGAGAAGAACAGGTAGCCCTTCGGATTGGTCGCCGCGACCATGAAGCTCTTCAGCCCGATCGAGAAGGGCGAAGTCGCGCCCGCAGGCGCTCCGGACTTCAAAGCCGCATCGATCGTGCCCTTCGAACGCAGCAGCATGATGCCGAGAAAAGCGAGATAGGCGGCACCCGCCCATTTCAGCATCGAGAACCAGAATTCCGATGCAGCGAGCAGCGCACCGAGCCCGATCGCGACGGCGCCGATCAGCACGAAATCGGACAGCACCGCGCCGATCATGCCGGCAACTGCCCGGCGCAGGCCATGCCGAGAACCGTTGGTCAGCGCCAACAGCACCGTTGGCCCGGGCGTCGCGATGCCGACAAAAGAAACGGCTGCAAAAGCCAGAAGCGTGACGATATCCATGATGCTCCTCCGAACCCGGAGCATGTCCAGCTCCAGGGAGCGAAACTTGCATGCGTCGCCAAGCTTGGCAATGCCAGTCCGTCAACGAAAAAGCCCGCCGCCTCTTCGGGCAGCGGACTTTCGAAGGCATGCGATTGGATCAGACGCCGCTCTGGCCGTCGGAGCCGATATAGGCGATGCGGATCATGTTGGTGGCGCCGGGCGTGCCGAGCGGCACACCGGCCGAGATGATGATGCGATCGCCCGGCTTGCCGAAGCCTTCGTCCGCGACGATCCGGCAGGCGCGGTTGACCATATCGTCGAGATCGGTCGCGTCATGGGTGACGACGCAATGCAGGCCCCAGACAACGGCAAGACGGCGCGCCGTCTTGATGATCGGCGACAGCGCCAGGATCGGCACCTGCGGACGCTCGCGCGAGGCACGAAGGCCTGTCGTGCCCGACGAGGTGTAACAGACGATCGCCGACAGCTTCAGCGTTTCGGCGATCTGACGGGCGGCCAGCGAGATCGCATCGGCGCCGGTCGCTTCCGGCTGGGCACGCTGGGCATAGATGATGCCGGGATAATGCGGCTCGCGCTCGATGGCGGTGGCAATCGACGCCATCGTCGTCACAGCTTCGACGGGATAGTCGCCCGAGGCCGATTCGGCCGAGAGCATGACGGCATCCGCACCTTCAAAAACGGCGGTCGCGACGTCGGAAACTTCGGCGCGTGTCGGCACCGGCGCTGAAATCATCGATTCCAGCATCTGCGTGGCAACGACCACCGGCTTGCCCGAACGGCGGCAGGCACGGATCAGCTGCTTCTGGATGCCAGGAACCGATTCGAGCGGCATTTCGACGCCGAGATCACCGCGCGCGACCATCAATGCATCGGAAAGCTCGATGATTTCCTCGATGCGCTCAAGAGCTTGCGGCTTTTCGATCTTCGACATCAGGCCGACGCGGCCGCGGGCGATCTTGCGCACTTCGGCAAGGTCGTCGGGACGCTGGACGAAGGAAAGCGCCACCCAGTCGACATCGTCGGTGGCAAGCACTGCGTCGAGATCGGCGCGGTCCTTGTCCGTCAGCGCGCCGACGCCGAGCAGCGTGTCGGGAAGGCTGACGCCCTTGCGGTCGGAGATGCGCGTGCCCGAAATAACAGTCGTGACGATGCTCTTGCCGTCGCATTTTTCTGCGCGCAGGGCGAGCTTGCCGTCATCGATCAGTAGGCGGTGGCCGGGCTGTACCGACTCTAGGATCTCGGGGTGCGGCAGATAGACGCGGTTCTGGTCGCCGAGGGCTTCGTTGTTGTCGAGCGTGAAGGTCTGGCCGGGCTTCAGATCCACCTTGCCGTCGACGAACTTGCCGACACGCAGTTTCGGTCCCTGCAGGTCGGCGAGAATGCCGATCGGCCGGCCGGAGCGCGCCTCGACCGAGCGGATGCGCTGGATGAGCATACGCATCATGTCGTGGCTCGCATGGCTCATGTTGATGCGGAAGACATCGGCACCAGCCTGGTGCAGCTTCTCGATCATCGATTCCTCGGAGGAGGCTGGCCCGAGGGTGGCGAGGATTTTAACTTTGCGATTACGCTTCATCAATTCTGGCTTTCTTGCGTCCCTGGGGTGTCGGAGAGTTGAACCATCCAGCTACCCTGGCGGCCCGTATCATATTCCTTGAATCCCATCTTCTGGTAACCGCGGGCATAACAATCCTGCACACCCGAGATCTTGAATTCATTTTCCGCCACGCACATCTGCACGTCACCCGTCCATCGTCCTCCCCGGGCGGCGTCCTCTGCGTAGAGGTAATAATAACGCGACTGCAATTCTCCCTCGATCAGCGTAGCGCAGGTCGTTGCCGGCACCTGCCACCAGCCCTCCGTCACCCAGCCATCCTTGGCCCGGTATCCGATCGCGACGCCGACGAGATTTTGTGTTCCATTGCAGACGCGAAAATCGGCGCGTGCGGCATCTGCGATGAAAAACGGCATGGCGGCTGCAAGAGCGAACAGAGCGAGACGGACCAGCGGTCCGGACCGCGTGAGGAAACTTGGCGCGGCTTGGATCAACACGGCTCCCAAATAGCTCCACGGTTATTCGTATCCGTGTCTTCTTGCGCCGCCGTCAAGCGAAAGTCAACGCAATGCTAATCGATTATATTTCCTTTCATAACCACCGTCGAGGGTCCGACTCAACCTCTCCCCACCCTGCCGCGCTTGAACCTGCCGCAGGTGCATGCGATCACTGCGCCCAACGGCGCAATGACAAACGGCAATTCCCTGATGGACGACTTCCAATCCTTCGAAATCCTATCCGGCAAACATGACAAAGGCATGGTGATCCTCGCAGATCACGCGATGAACCGCCTTCCCGCGCGATATGGCCGGCTCGGACTGCCCGACGCGGCCTTCGACCGCCACATCGCCTATGACATCGGCATCGAGGGCCTGACGCGACAGCTTTCGGCGAAACTCGGCGTTCCAGCCGTGCTCGGCAGCTTTTCGCGTCTGCTGATCGATCCGAATCGCGGCGAAGACGATCCGACGCTGATCATGAAGATCTCCGACGGCGCCGTCATATCAGGCAATCATCCGATCACGCCGCAGGAATGGGACTACCGCATCGAAACCTTCCATCGCCCCTATCACGACGCTGTGGCCGCAACGATCGACAGCGTGGCGAATGCCACCGGCAGAGCGCCGCTGGTGCTGTCGCTGCATTCCTTCACGCCGGCCTGGAAAGGCATTCCCCGTCCCTGGCACGCCGCCGTGCTCTGGGACAGCGACCATCGCGCCGTCGGCCCGCTGCTCGACATGCTGCGCGCCGACCCCGATCTCGCCGTCGGCGACAACGAACCCTATGACGGCGCACTGAAGGGCGATACCATGTACCGCCATTGCATGATCACAGGCATTCCGCATGCGCTGCTCGAGGTGCGCCAAGACCTGATCGGAGACGAGACCGGCATATCAGCATGGGCCGAACGCCTGGCGCCGATCTTTGCGGCGATGAATGCCGATCCCGCCTTGCACGGATACGACGTTCATCTGTCACGCACCGGCCCCTATTGAAAGAAAGGAAGCAAGATGACCGCGCTCAGCAAGGAACAACAGACCGAATTCGAAGCTGCCGCCTTCCGCCGCCTCGTCGCACATCTTCGCGAACGCAGCGACGTTCAGAACATCGATCTGATGAATCTGGCCGGGTTCTGCCGCAACTGCCTGTCGAACTGGTATCGCGAAGCCGCAGAGGCCGAAGGTGTCCCGGTTACCAGGGACGAATCGCGCGAAATGGTCTATGGCATGTCCTATGAGGATTGGAAGAATCTTCACCAGAACGAAGCCTCGCCTGTGCAAAAGGCTGCTTTTGAACTGAACAACCCACACAAATAGCTTGGCTGGCCCCGAACAGGCTTGACCGTGACGCCGCTTCGCGGCAGTCACTGGCATCCAAAATTGATCACCAAAAAACCAGGAGAACACGATGTCTGATGCTCATGGCGTCGCCCGCGATCAGCTTCGCGCTTTCATCGAGCGCATTGAACGGCTGGAAGAAGAAAAGAAGACCATCGCCGACGACATCAAGGACGTCTATGGCGAAGCCAAGGGAATGGGCTTCGATACCAAGATCCTGAAGAAGGTCGTGGCGCTGCGCAAGAAGGACGAGCAGGAGCGCATGGAAGAGGAAGCAATCCTCGACACCTACCTGCTCGCGCTCGGCATGATCGAGTCGCCGCCGGAAGGCTGATCCTTCCGGCATTACCGATGTCGACAAGCCGCCGGCCTCCCGGCGGCTTTTCTTTTGCGGTGAAAACAACTGCCTAAACAGCCAGCTTGCCGGATCGAAATAAAAAAGAAAAACCGCCGGATCGCTCCCTCCCGCGGTTTTCGACATTTCCTCGATTGGCAGGCTCAGTTCGTGTTGAACTTGCGCACTTCCATGAAGTTCACAGCCGTGCCGCTGAAGCGGGCCGGGTCGACCGAAGCGGTTTTGACGTTGAAGCCCTCGGCATAGACGGCGGTCGGCTGGGCGCGCATCGTCTGGCTGACGAACCGCGGCGCCTTGACCAGCTTGGAGGCCATTTCGAGGCGCGCATTGGTGAGCGCCCACTGCGAGATCATCTTTTCCGTCAGCTTCGGCTCGGTGCGCACCGTCGTGCGGCTGGCATCCGCTGCCGCGGCTTCCTTATGCGTCGGGCGACCACCCTTGGCGGGAAGCCCCTGCGCCACGGCGCTTTCGACAGCCGGTTCGTCGAAGCCGTCGCCAAAGCTTGCCGATTTGGTCATCGGCGCCAATGCCGCGAGTTCGAGCGGCGGCTTTGTTGCGGCAGGCGCCTTTTGCGTCATCGCGGCGTTGATCGCCTGCTCGACCGTCTGCGGCGGAGCCTTCGACGCGATCTGGCTTTCCCCCTCGTTCCGCTGCTGGTCGAGCGCATCGGCAACGGCAGGAGACAGCGCGTCCTGATCGGCTTCGTCGGCCTCTGCTTCCGGATCGGCATCGGCCGCGGCAAGAAGGTTCTCGGCAACGGAAGGGCGTTCGATCGGCGTCGGAACCGGCAGTCCATTCGCACCCGTCAGCACGGGATCGGTCGCTGCAACCTCGGCGTCGCCAGGCGCGCGGCGCTGGCCGAGAAGCGAGGGAACCGGAATGCTGTAGGCGCTGAGATCGGCGAACTGCTGCGGCTGGGCCTGATCGGCCGGAAGGGCCGCCGCAAGAGCCTGCTGTGCGGCATTACCCGAAGGCGGCGCGACGAGTGCACTCGCCACTTCGCTGGCCGCCGGCTGGTTGCTGAATGCGGGGCGAACCTGCGGCACCGGCGCGTTCAGATCGGCGACTTCGGTCTGTTGCGGCTCGGCGGGAGCAGGCTCGGCCTTCGGCGGCGTCGCCTTGGCGACGGCAACAGGGGTGGAATCATCCGACTCGTCTTCTTGCTCGTCCGCTCCGCCGCCAAAGAGCGCGGCAAACAACGTCTTGTGCTTTGGCGCCGATTCGGAAGCGCTGGCGATCTGGATCTGCGTGCCGCTGGCGCGGCGCTTATAGTCGGCCATCGCCTGCTGGTAGCCCGGTAGCGGCTTGCCATCGGCCGGAATATGGATGGTATTACCGTTCGGGAAGAGCCGGACAAGCTCGTCGCGGCTCATGCGCGGCCAGGCGCGAACGCCACCGACATCCATATGCACGAAGGGCGAGCCCGATTTCGGATAGAAGCCGACGCCGCCGACCTGCATCTTCATGCCGATGCCGCGCAACGTCGCCAGCTTAACGTCGGGAATGAAGAAGTCCATCGCCTTGCCAAGCATATGCTGGCTCTTTTCGGCGACGCCGGAATTGCGCGAGCGGCCGCGCAGCAGCTCGTTGGTTCCTGGCGAACGGAAACCGCAGACAACGTTGATGTAGTCCCTCGAACCGCTCTGGCGATAGACTTCCCAGATCAGGTCGAACAGGCGCGGGTCCATCTTCGTCGGCTGGTTCTTGCGCCAGTCGCGCAGGAAGCGGTTCAGCTGCTCTAGACCCTTGGGGTCGAACTTGCCGTTACGCTTATAGGTGATGACGGCTTTTTCGCCGGTATGAATGAAATAGAGCTTGAGGCTGCGGGTGTCGCCCGCTGCCTGCGAAGGCGTACCAACGAATACCGGTGAGGAAACCGCGAGCGCAAGAAGGGCGGCCGCTACCGTCCTTATTGCCTTTCCGCAAATGTCGGCGCACAACAAACGCCAGCTCAAGCGCGAAGGCTTGGAATTCCCATTCAGATTCGGCAACTCGATCCCCGTCAGACAGACAATGTCCCGTACTGTCTCAGATGACTGTCAAATGCGGTCACACGATGGCAAAAATGCCACACATGATCAACCTTTTCTTTACATAGTGAACGCGCCACTAACAAGTGGTTTATGACTAGTAACAAAACGTGGTTGCCTTAATCTTAATGAAAAGCGCTTAAGCCGCATCTTTCTGGGGATTGTCAGGGTCTATGCCGTAGTCCTTGAGCTTGCGATAAAGTGTGGATCGGCCGATACCGAGCTTGCGCGCTACTTGACTCATCTGCCCGCGATAGAATTTGAGTGCGAATCGGATGAGTTCCTCCTCGACATCGGCAAGTTTGCGCACGTCTCCGGCAGGATTGACGCTGGCAATCGCGTTTTCCGAGGCCTCGGACAGGCGGTGGTGGTGTACCTCCCCCGACATCGACGCCCTGAAGTCCTCGCCATAGCCGTTGTCGGGATCGAGGCCGGTATTGTCGGCAACGAGGGCCAGGTGATCCACCACGTCATATTCCGGAAGCTGGGCGGCGATCTGCGGGAAATCAGCCTCGGTCAGCTCCGGCCCTTCGGCCAGGACGACTGCGCGGAAGATCGCGTTTTCGAGCTGGCGGATATTGCCCGGCCAGTCATAGGCGGTCAGCAAAGCCAGCGTGCCGGCATTCACCGTCATGCGGCGGCCGTTCTTCTGCTCGCTGGAGAAGCGGTCGGCAAAGACGCGCACCAGATGCGGAATATCTTCCTTGCGTTTGCGCAACGCCGGAATGGTGATCGGGAAGACGTTGAGGCGATAGTAGAGATCCTCGCGGAAATGGCCGTTCTTGACCTCCTCGATCAGATCCTTGTTGGTCGCCGAGATCAGCCGGACATTGACCTTGTGCGCGGTGCGCGCACCGACGGTCTCAATCTCGCCCTGCTGGACGGCGCGCAAGAGTTTCACCTGCACTTCGAGCGGCAGGTCGCCGATCTCGTCAAGGAAGATGGTGCCGCCGTCGGCTTCCATGAATTTGCCGATGTGGCGCTCGGTCGCGCCGGTAAACGCGCCCTTCTCGTGACCGAAGAGAATGCTCTCGACCAGATTATGCGGGATCGCCCCGCAATTGACGGTGACGAAGGGCTTGTTCGAGCGGTCGCCGCCCGATTGGATGGCGCGCGCCACCAGCTCCTTGCCGACGCCGGATTCGCCTTCGAGCACGACGGGAATGTTGGACTGAGCCGCCCGCTGGGCGAGATCGATGACGCGGAGCATCGCCGGGCTTGCCGAGACGATATCGTCGAAGCCAACCGAACCTGAGCGCGACCGGCGTCCGGCGCGCGCCTTGACTTCGCGCTGGTCGAGCTTCATCGCGTTCGAGATCGAAGTGGCGATGCGTTCGGGCGAGACCGGCTTGACGACGAAATCGAAGGCGCCGGCGCGCATGGCCTGCACCACCGTTTCGATGCCGCCCTGCCCCGTCTGCACGATGACAGGGATCTGCGTGCCGAATTCGTGAAGCGCATCGAGGAATTCGAGGCCGGTCATCTCCGGCATCATCAGGTCGAGCACGATGACGTTGAAAAGGCCGCTGTCGCGTTTGACCATTTCCAGGCCGATACGGCCATTTTCCGCCTGGTGCACGACATGGCCGTGACGCTCGATTGCGTTCTTGAGCAGGCGGCGCTGCACGGGGTCGTCCTCGACCACGAGGATTTGCCCTGCTCCCTTGAGCTCATTGTAACCGGTCATTGTCGCCTCACTTCATGCGAAACCATAAAGCGCACTCTGACAGCAAGGCTTGAACATCCAGTTTTGAGAAATAATTGCATTTTAACGATTGCAACGGGTCGATTTCGTGCCGAAGCGAGGCCTTTCATGCGCCGAAAGCCCCTTGATGCCGGGCCTTAGCGCGCTTAGACAAGCAGTCTGTTATGAATGTGGAGAGGAATGCGCCCATGAAAATCAAGCTCCCGCACGCCGGCCTTCTTCTATCGGCAGCAGCGCCAGCTGGGGCCGCCGATCCGGCGCTCGGCGTTCTGCCGGTCTGGAAGCTGCAGGATCTTTATCCCTCCGCCACCTCCACCGCCTTCGTCGCCGACATGGAAAAAGCCGGCAAGGCCGCGATCGCCTTTGAAGAAAAGTGGAAGGGCACACTCACGGAGGCGACGGCGAAGACCGGCGCCGAGGGCATCGGCGCGGCCCTGAAGGAATATGAGGCGCTGGACGACATCATCGGCCGCCTCGGCTCCTTTGCCGGCCTCACTTATTTCTCCGATACCACCAACCCGACAAACGGCAAGCTCTACGGCGACGTACAGGCCAAGATCACCGAATTTTCCGGTCATCTCCTGTTCTTCGCGCTGGAACTCAACCGCATCGACGACGCGGTGATCGACGCCTGCATGGCGAATGATCCCGCCGCCGGACATTATCGCCCTTGGCTGCTCGACCTCAGGAAGGACAAGCCCTACCAGCTCGACGATAGGCTGGAACAGCTCTTCCTTGAGAAGTCGATGACATCAGCCGCAGCCTTCAACCGCCTCTTCGACGAAACCATGGCGGAACTTCGCTACGAGATCGATGGCGAGAAAGTGCCGCTCGAAGTGGCGCTGAACAAGCTGCAGGAAAAGGATCCGGAAGTGCGCCGCAAGGCAGCCATGGCGCTCGCCGAAACCTTCAAGGCGAATATCCGCACCTTTACGCTGATCACCAACACGCTTGCCAAGGATAAGGAGATCGCCGACCGCTGGCGCGGCTTCGAGGACATCGCCGACAGCCGACACCTGGCAAACCGCGTCGAGCGCGAGGTCGTCGATGCGCTGGCCGCAGCCGTCCGCGAAGCCTATCCCCGCCTTTCGCATCGCTATTACAAGATGAAGGCGAAATGGCTTGGCATGGAGCAGATGAATTTCTGGGACCGCAACGCGCCGCTTCCGGAAACCTCCAGCGCCATCATCTCGTGGCCGGAGGCGAAGGACACCGTGCTATCGGCCTATGGCAATTTTTCCCCCGAGATGGCTGATATCGCCAGGCGGTTCTTCGACGAACAGTGGATCGATGCTCCGGTTCGTGCCGGCAAGGCGCCCGGCGCCTTCGCGCATCCGACGGTTCCCTCGGCCCATCCCTATGTGCTCGTCAATTATATGGGCAAGCCGCGCGATGTAATGACGCTTGCCCATGAACTCGGGCACGGCGTGCATCAGGTTCTCGCCGGCGCGCAGGGAGCGCTGATGTGCCAGACGCCGCTGACGCTTGCCGAAACCGCTTCCGTCTTCGGCGAGATGCTGACCTTCCGCGCGCTTCTGCAAAAGACCACCGATACGCGCGAGCGCAAGGCGATGCTCGCCCAGAAGGTCGAGGATATGATCAACACGGTCGTGCGCCAGATCGCCTTCTACGAATTCGAGCGCAAGCTCCACACCGCTCGTAAAGCTGGCGAACTCACAGCTGACGACATCGGCGAACTCTGGCTCTCCGTCCAGTCGGAAAGCCTCGGGCCGGCGATCAGCATTTCTGAAGGGTACGAGACCTATTGGGCCTATATCCCCCATTTCATCCACTCGCCCTTCTATGTCTACGCCTATGCCTTTGGCGATTGCCTGGTAAATTCGCTCTATGCCGTCTACCAGAAAGCCGAGAAGGGCTTTCAGGAGAAGTATTTCGAACTGCTGAGGGCCGGCGGCACCAAGCATCACTCGGAACTGCTGAAGCCTTTTGGCCTCGACGCCACCGATCCGTCGTTCTGGAGCCAGGGCCTGTCGATGATCGAAGGGCTGATCGATGAGTTGGAAGCGTTGGATAGGGGCTGACGCCCCGGCCAAGACTTGAAACAAGCGGGGGGCATGATCGGCATTGTAACGTTTGATCTACCAACCGCATTCTGCAACGTCCATGAGGAACCATGACGGCAGCCCCCTCTCCCTCATTCCTGTGCTTGTCACAGGAGTCCAGCGCGCCCAAGTCCTTGGGCGCCGGGGACTGTTTATCGGTCGGAAATGAGTTATTCACGGCGCGTACGCGCCGTGGCTGGATTCCTCTGACAAGCACAGGAATGAGGGCGGATATTGCCGAGGTCTCGGCTTGCCGCCGCGAGAACACGAGTTTCGCATCACCCGGCACCGCAGAGAACAAAACCGGCGCAAGCATCGGATAACCAGGCAAGATGCGGCGCGACCATGTCTGACCCCTATATTCTCTTCCGCGACGACGCGACCGGACAGGTGATGCTTTTCGCAGAGCCGGCTGAGATCATCGTTGCCAGGACGCGCGCCGAGTTCTTTGCAGGCCTTGCCCGGATGGAAGAGGCCAAGGCCGCAGGCAAATGGCTTGCCGGTTACATGGCCTATGAGGCCGGATACCTCTTCGAGGAAAAACTTGCTCCCTTCGCCGGGGAACATCGCGAGACCCCGCTCATCTGTTTCGGCGTCTTCGACGCTCCGCAGGCCGATACGCATCCGCTTGCCCAGCCAAAACAGCGCCTCGAAAACGAGGAATTCCTCACCGCCCCGAAAGCTGCCTGGGATTTCCCTATATATAAAGAGCGCTTCGACCGCCTCCACCAGCACCTGCGGCTCGGCGACGCCTATCAGGCGAACCTCACCATGCCGGTCGAGGCTCACTGGAACGGCGACCCTCGTGCCGCCTTTTGGTCGCTGATCGAACGCCAGCCGGTCAAATACGGCGCGCTGGTCGATCTCGGCGGCCCGGTCATCCTTTCGCGGTCGCCCGAACTTTTCTTCCGCACCGATGAAGAGGGCTGGATCGAGACCCATCCGATGAAGGGCACGGCAAAACGCGGCACCACTGCCGCCGAGGATGCCGAAATCATCGAGGCCATGCGCAGCGATATCAAGACGCAAGCGGAAAACCGTATGATCGTCGATCTCCTGCGCAACGATATCTCCCGCATCACCGAGGTCGGCACACTCGACGTCCCGAAGCTCTTCGACATCGAGACCTATCCGACCGTCCACCAGATGGTGAGCCATGTCCAGGCAAGGCTCCGTCCCGATCTTTCGATCTGCGACATCTTCTCCGCGCTCTTCCCCTGTGGTTCGATCACCGGCGCGCCAAAGATGCGGGCAATGGAAATCCTCCATGCGCTCGAGGATGTCCCGCGCGACGCCTATTGCGGCGCGATCGGCATGATCTCACCCACCGGCGCCATGCGTTTTTCCGTCGCCATCCGCACGATCACGCTTTTTCAGGGCGGCAGGGCCGTCTTCAATGTCGGCGGCGGCATCGTCTTCGATTCGACCGCCGAGGCCGAATATGAGGAATGCCTGCTCAAAGCCCGCTTCGCTGTCGGCGACCAATGGATTGCGCGATGATCGATTTTTCGTTGATCGAGACGCTGCGCTGGCAGCCCGGCGAGGGTTTCATCCGACTGCGTCTGCATCTCGCCCGGCTTTCCCGCTCCGCCCGTCGCCTTGGCTTCCCGCAACCGGTCGAGGCGGTAGCAAGGCTCGACGAAGCCGTTGCGGGTGCTGCCGGTCCGCTGCGCGTCCGCCTGACCTTCGACGCGCAAGGCCGCATCGAGGTGACGAGCGCCGCTTTCGTGCCCCTGGCGCCCGATACCACCTGGACCGTCCGCCTCGCCGAAACCCGTCTGAATTCCGCCGACAGGCTGCTGCGCGTCAAGACCACGCGCCGTGCCGTCTACGAGGCCGCACGGGCCGAATATAGGCCTGATGAGGCCGATGAAGTCATCCTTTTGAATGAACGCAATGAAGTCTGCGATGGCACCATCACCTCGATCTTCCTGGACGACGGAACCGGCGTTCTGCGCACTCCGCCGATCTCCTGCGGCCTGCTCGCCGGTGTGCTGCGCACCGAATTGATCTGCAACCGCAAGGCCCGCGTCGGCCGCATCACGCCTGCCGATCTCAATGCCGGCACGCTCTATATCGGCAATTCGCTGCGCGGCCTGATCCGCGCAAACCTCATCAGGAGCTGACCATGTTCATTCTCTCGCTCACCTATGTGAAACCCAACGATGAAGCCGACAGGCACATGGAACCGCACATGGCCTGGGTGAAGGAGGGTTTGCCAAGGGCTGGTTCCTCGCTTCCGGCCGCAAGGTGCCGCGCACCGGCGGCGTGATCCTCGCAATCGGCGATCGCGCTGCGATCGAGACCTATGTCGCCGCCGATCCCTTCACCATCCACGGCGTCGCCGAATACGACATCACCGAGCTTGCCGTAACGACCGCGGTCGAAGGGCTGGAAACCCTGAAGCGCTGAATTGACAGGAGCCGATCATGAATGATCTCGCCGCCCATCTGAAAGAGCTCGAGGAAAAACTCTTCGAGCCATCGGTTCGCGCCTCGCGGGAGATGCTGACTACGCTGCTCTCGCGCGATTTCCGTGAAATCGGCAGTTCCGGACGGCTCTATACCTTCGACGTCATTGTGCCCAGTCTTTTGGCCGAGCAACGGACGGGAACGTCCCGCGGCGAGCATTTCGAAACCCAAAGACTTGCGGAGCACATCGCGCTCGTCACCTACCGCGCCATTTACACAGACACCGACGGAAGCAAAAGGCGGACGCTGCGCAGTTCCATCTGGCGGCTGGAAGAGGAGGGGCACTGGCGCATGCTCTTCCACCAGGGCACCGTCATTGGTTAAGCCAATCGATGCGGGCTGCCGATCCCAGGGCAGCCTCGCCGGCCCTATCGCCGCTCGATATTTGGCCTTTCCCCGTCAATGCTCTTTATTGTGACGTCGTTTTATGGTTAGAGCCGGTCACCTCGCACTCTCTGCGGCAATTTCAAAACAATTCTTCGGGCTGAACGCCTTCGTCGCCTTCCACAGGAGAAAAGAATGACGGAACAGAATTATCCGGTATATGCCGAAATTACCGGTCCGATCGTAATGATCGGCTTTGGCTCCATCGGCCGCGGCACCCTGCCCCTGATCGAGCGCCATTTCAAATTCGACAAGAGCCGGATGGTCGTCATCGACCCTCGTGAAGAGCCCTCCGACATGGAGATCCTGAAGAAGCACGGCGTTCGCCATATCAAGGAATATGTCACCAAGGACAATTACAAGGAACTGCTGAAGCCGCTGCTGACGGAAGGCGAAGGTCAGGGTTTCTGCGTCAACCTCTCGGTCGACACCTCCTCGCTCGACATCATCAAGCTCTGCCGTAAACTCGACGTTCCCTATGTCGACACCGTCGTCGAGCCCTGGCTCGGCTTCTATTTCGACAAGGGCATGAGCAATGCCGACCGCACCAACTATGCGCTGCGCGAAACCATGCGCAAGGAAAAGGCGAAGAACCCGGGCGGCGCCACCGCCGTCTCCACCTGCGGCGCCAATCCGGGCATGGTCTCCTGGTTCGTCAAGCAGGCGCTCGTCAACCTCGCCAACGACATCGGCCTCAAGTTCGAGGAGCCGGACCAGCATGATCGCGAAGGCTGGGCAAAGCTGATGAAGAAGGTCGGCGTCAAGGGCATTCACATCGCCGAGCGCGACACCCAGCGCACCAAGCATCCGAAGCCGCTCAACGTCTTCTGGAACACCTGGTCTGTCGAAGGCTTCATCTCTGAAGGCCTGCAGCCGGCTGAACTCGGCTGGGGCACGCATGAAGAGTGGATGCCGAAAAACGCCAAGAAGCACAAGAAGGGCAACAAGGCGGCGATCTACCTGGAGCAGCCGGGCGCCAACACCCGCGTGCGCACCTGGTGCCCGACGCCCGGCCCGCAATATGGCTTCCTCGTCACCCACAACGAGTCGATCTCGATCGCCGACTTTTTCACGGTCCGCGACAAGGACGGCGAAGTGACCTTCCGCCCGACCTGCCACTATGCCTACCATCCGGCCAACGACGCCGTGCTCTCGCTGCACGAGATGTTCGGCAATGGCGGTACGCCGCAGCCGGTCCATCACGTTCTCGACGAGGACGAATTAGAAGATGGCATCGACGAACTCGGCGTCCTGCTCTACGGCCACGAGAGGAATGCCTACTGGTATGGCTCGCGCCTGTCGCTGGAAGAAACCCGCAGCATCGCGCCCTATCAGAACGCCACCGGCCTGCAGGTGACCTCCGCCGTTCTCGCCGGCATGGTCTGGGCGCTGGAAAACCCGAATGCCGGCATCGTCGAAGCCGACGAGATCGATTACAAGCGCTGCCTCGAAGTGCAGATGCCCTATCTCGGCCCGGTCGAGGGCCACTATACCGATTGGACTCCGCTGGACGGCCGCCCGGGCCTCTTCCCCGAGGATATCGACACCAAGGATCCGTGGCAGTTCAGGAACATTCTCGTTCGCTGAGATTGTCTGCACGGCTTTGACAATGCCCGCCGCAAGGCGGGCATTTTTGTAACGCCGGCTGTCTAAATGCCGCTCGCCGCCCCACCAAGGCTTGCCTTCACGCCGGGCGCGCGCCATGTTTTGCCCGAACTTGGCGGCTGTCCGCCGCGCCGATTCGCCGGGAGAAGCCTTATGAAAATCAGAACTGGTCTCGTTCTTGTCGGTGCAGCGGCCGCTCTTGCCGCCTGCGTTTCATCAGAGCCGCGTCGCTTGCCGGTTGCAACCGCGCCCGCCGCCACTGGCGTCGAAGGCAACTGGAGCGATCCGAACGGCATCGTTTCCACCTTCCAGGGCGGTAGCTTCACCACCCGCACCACCGATAGCAACCAGCTTCTTGCCTCGGGCACCTATATCAATACCTCACCGACCCTGGTCGAGATCAACATGACCTCGCTGGTGCGCAAGACCCAGTCCAAGGTCAATTGCGCCCTCGTCAACCCGAGCCAGCTCAATTGCACCTCCGATTCCGGCGCACAGTTCACGCTTTCCCGCCGCGGCTGAAAGATGCGGCGATAGGCTAGACTAAGCACACCATGCGGGCCCTCGCCTCTTATCTCGTCCTGCTGCTCGCCATGCCGCTTGCGGCACTTGCGGTCGTTTCGCCGGCCAATGTCTATCGTGCCCAGGGCATCGCCGCTCCCGATTGCGACGGGCCGCTGCAGGTGCTGATCTTCGCCGTGCCTGCCGTCCTGATCTATGGCGCAGGCGCGCTCCTTGCCTATCGGGCCGGCCGGCGCTTTCATCGCCTCGTTTCCGTTCTCTGCTTGATCATCGCGCTCGCCACGGTTCCGAATATTGCCGAGGCCGTGCACGAACTTTATCGAAACGCCGCCGACGGCGAATGCCTGGGATAGGAACTCGGCTTTTTTCCCCTGCCCCCTTGGAAAGCGCCTCGCCTGGCCCAGCTTTCTCTTGCGGTCGTGCATCGTCTGATGGAACATCCGCAGGCCGGGAAACCGCCCCGGCGCACGATAAAAGGGATCGGCGAGGATCAGGGGGATCTTTCGCCTCAATCAGGAGAACAGGGATGACGAAGTCTTTCAGCTTCGGTCTTTTGACCGCGTCCATGCTAGCGCTGAGCGCGGGCGCCGCCTTTGCGGATTACGAACTCAATATTCTTCATATCAACGATTTCCATTCGCGCATCGAATCGATCAACAAATTCGACTCCACCTGCTCGGCCGAGGAGGAAGGCAAGAAGGAATGCTTCGGTGGTGCGGCCCGCCTGAAGACCGCGATCGACCAGCGCCGTCAGGCGCTATCCGGCAAGAACGTCCTCCTCCTCAATGCCGGCGACAATTTCCAGGGCTCGCTCTTCTACACGACCTACAAGGGGGCAGCCGAAGCCGAATTCCTGAACCTGATGAAGTTCGACGCCATGACCGTCGGCAACCATGAATTCGACGACAGCGAAGACGGGCTCGCGACCTTCCTTGACAAGGTGCAGTTCCCTGTCGTGACGGCGAACGTCAAGGCGACCGCAGCCTCCAAGCTCGGCGACCGCATCAAGCCCTCGCTGGTGCTCGATGTCGGCGGCCAGAAGATCGGCATCGTCGGCGCCGTCACCAATGATACGGCAGAGCTTTCCTCCCCCGGCCCGAACGTCACGATCGCAGATGACGTCCAGAGCATTACTTCAGCCGTTCAGGATCTGAAGGGTCAGGGCGTCAACAAGATCATCGCGCTGACCCATGTCGGTTATCCCCGCGATCTCGCCCTGATCGCCAAGATCCCCGATGTCGATGTCGTCGTCGGAGGCCACTCCCACAGCCTGCTCTCCAATACCGACCCCAAGGCTGAAGGTCCGTATCCGACGATGGTCGACAATCCCGGCGGCTACAAGGTGCCGGTCGTCCAGGCTGCCTCCTACAGCAAGTATCTCGGCGATCTCGTCGTCAATTTCGACGATAGCGGCGTCGTCAAGGATGCCAAGGGCGATCCGATCGTGATCGATTCCACCTTCACCCCCGATCCGGCCGTCCTCACCCGTATCGCCGAACTGGCAAAACCGATCGAGGACCTGCGCAAAAAGGTGATCGGCTCTTCCGAAAGCCCGATCGAAGGCGACCGCAAGGTCTGCCGCGTCAAGGAATGCTCGATGGGCAATCTGGTGGCAGACGCCATGCTCGATCGCACTAAAAACCAGGGCGTCACCATTGCCGTTCAGAACGGCGGCGGCCTGCGTGCGTCGATCGACGGCGGCGAGATCACCCAGGGCGAGGTCATCACCGTCCTGCCTTTCCAGAACACGCTCGCTACGTTTGAGCTGACCGGCGCAAACGTCGTCAAGGCGCTCGAAAACGGCGTCAGCCAGATCGACCAGGGCGCCGGCCGCTTCCCGCAGGTCGCCGGCCTGAAGTTCTCCTTCGACCAGTCGAAGCCCGTCGACAGCCGTGTCAGCGACGTTCAGGTGAAGGACGGCGACAATTTCGCTCCGATCGACCCGGCTAAGACCTACAAGGTCGCCACCAACAACTTCATGCGGGGCGGCGGCGACGGCTATACGATCTTCAAGGAAGGCCAGAACGCCTATGATTTCGGCCCGGATCTTGCCGACGTGACGGCCGAATACGTCGCCGCGCATTCACCCTACAAGCCCTACACGGATGGCCGCGTCACGGAACTGGCGCAGGCAGCGCCTGCACCCTCCGCTTCCGAGTCGGCGCCTGCCGCACCTGCTGCTCCGACCCCATCTACCGAACCCAGCCCTGCACCGGCTGCTCCTGCTCCATCCACCGAGCCGGCTCCCGCACCTGCTGCCCCGGCCCCAACAGCACCGGCTCCTGCACCCACTGCGGAACCGGCACCCGCACCGGCAGCCTCCACACCTGCCGCGACGACGCCTTCCACCCACGTCATCGCCGCGGGCGACACCTTCTGGGATCTCGCCGTGACCTTCTATGGCGACGGCACGCTGTGGCGGAAGCTTTCGGATGCCAATGGCAAGCCGAACCCGCGGCACTTGACGGTCGGCAAGGAGATCGAAGTCCCCGCCAAGTAAGACGATTTGTCTCGATGCCACTGGCCGGTCCGGGGTTTCCCGGGCCGGCTTTTCTTTCTATAGGGTGAACCACGATCTCCAGGCTGCGTATGAGCCGACGGGACAAATGAACGTTGGGGCCAGAATGACAGCAGATATTTCACTCCGCCCGGCCGATCATCCGGCCGTCAAATTTGGTAAGGTCGGTGTGCTGCTGGTCAATCTCGGCACGCCTGACGGCACTGATTATACCTCGATGCGCCGCTATCTCAGGGAATTCCTGACCGATCGCCGCGTCATCGAATGGTCGCCCTGGAAGTGGTATCCGATCCTGTTCGGCATCGTGCTCAACACCCGCCCGCAGAAGGTCGGTAAGGCCTATGAGCTGATCTGGAACAAGGAGAAGAACGAAAGTTATCTGCGCACCTACACCCGCAACCAGTCGGAACTGATAGCCGAGCGCCTGAAGGATCTTGATAACGTCAAGGTAGACTGGGCGATGCGCTACGGCACGCCGTCGATCGCCTCGCGCATCGACGCGCTGAAAGAAGAAGGCTGCGACCGGATTGTGCTCTTCCCGCTCTATCCGCAATATGCGGCGGCGACGACCGCCACCGTCAACGACAAGGCCTTCCAGAAGCTGCTCTCGATGCGCTGGCAGCCGGCGCTACGCACCGTTCCCGCCTATCATGACGACGAGACTTATATCGAAGCGCTCGCCACATCCGTCGAGAGGCATCTTTCGACCCTCGACTGGAAGCCCGAGATGCTGCTCGCCTCCTTCCACGGCATACCGATGTCCTATTTCAAGCAGGGCGATCCCTACTACTGTCAATGCCAGAAGACCGGCCGGCTGCTGCGCGAGCGGCTCGGGCTCACCAAAGAAAACTTCATGGTGACCTTCCAGTCCCGCTTCGGGCCGGAGGAATGGCTGCAGCCTTACACCGACAAGACGGTGGAGAAGCTCGCCAAGGACGGCGTCAAACGCATCGCCGTCATCAATCCCGGCTTCGTCTCCGACTGTCTGGAGACGCTGGAGGAGATCGCCGAACAGGCCGCCCACTCCTTCCACGAAAACGGCGGCGAGAAGTTCGCGCATATCCCCTGCCTCAACGATGGCGAGGACGGCATGAAGGTGCTGGAAAAGGTCGTCCGCCGCGAATTGCAGGGCTGGATCTAGGAAACCATCTTCAGAAAATTACGCCGCACGGATAGTCGGCGACGACCCGACGGACCTTACCCTCCTTTCGCTTGGAAGGTGCGGCAGGCGTGCGTCATTTCCTCCTCGCAAAGAACATGCTAACTCACCACATCAGTGGTGTAGGTGGGCGCGAATGCGCCGATAGGAGGAATTTTTCATGCTGTTCGGCGGCTTCGACATCGTCGTGATCGTGCTGGTCATCTTCGTCATCCTGGTGCTCTTTGCCGGGATCAAGACCGTGCCGCAGGGCTACCGCTATACGATCGAGCGCTTCGGGCGTTATACCCGCACGCTGGAGCCAGGCCTCAACCTCATCACCCCCTTCATCGAGCGCGTCGGCGCCAAGTTGAATGTGATGGAGCAGGTGCTGAACGTGCCGACCCAGGAGGTGATCACCAAGGATAATGCCTCGGTTTCGGCCGATGCGGTCTCCTTCTATCAGGTGCTGAACGCCGCCCAGGCTGCCTATCAGGTCTCCAACCTCGAAAACGCCATCCTCAATCTCACCATGACCAACATCCGCTCGGTCATGGGTTCGATGGATCTCGACGAACTGCTCTCCAACCGCGATGCGATCAACGACCGGCTGTTGCGCGTCGTCGACGAAGCCGTGCATCCCTGGGGCATCAAGGTCACCCGCGTCGAGATCAAGGACATTCAGCCGCCGCGCGACCTCGTCGATGCGATGGCCCGCCAGATGAAGGCCGAGCGCGAGAAGCGCGCCCAGGTACTGGAGGCCGAAGGCTCGCGCAATGCGCAGATTCTGAGGGCCGAAGGCGCAAAGCAATCCGCCATCCTGCAGGCCGAAGGCCAGCGCGAGGCTGCCTTCCGCAACGCCGAAGCCCGCGAACGCCTGGCCGAGGCCGAAGCCAAGGCGACGAAGATGGTTTCGGAAGCGATCGCCGCCGGCGATATTCAGGCGATCAACTATTTCGTCGCTCAGAAATATACCGAGGCGCTCACCTCGATCGGTTCGGCGCCCAATTCCAAGATCGTGATGATGCCAATGGAAGCCTCTTCCATCCTGAGCTCGCTCGGTGGTATCGGCGCCATTGCCCGCGAAGTCTTCGGCGATGCCGGTAACGGCCCGTCAACGCCGCTGCCTGTGCCGCCGCGTCCACGTCCCGCACCGGCGCGCTCGACACCGCCGATCAATCCATCGACCCCCAATCCCTTCAATCCCGAGCAGGAGCGTTAAGCCATGCTGGCGAAGATCGTCGCCGAACTCGGTCCGTGGAGCTGGTGGGTCGCGGGCCTCGTGCTGCTCGCCGCGGAAATGATCGTTCCCGGCTTCTTCCTGGTTTGGATTGGCCTTGCCGCCTTGATCGTCGGCGCGCTGTCGCTGCTTTTCTGGGACAGCGCCTTCTGGGTCTGGGAGTTGCAGGCAATCCTTTTTGCGCTTTTCGCCGTTGCCGCGACCTTCGCCGGCCGCCGGCTGACACTGCGCAATGCCACGACCGACGAGCCCTTTCTCAATCAGCGCGGCGCCAGCCTCGTCGGCCGCACCGCAACACTGCACGAACCGATCCGCGAAGGCCGCGGCCGCATCCGTCTCGACGATACGCTATGGCAGGTGATGGGACCCGACCTGCCCGTCGGAACACAGGTGAAAGTGGTTTCGAGCAACGGCCGCGACCTGACGGTCGAGCCGGTCTGATCAAATAACTCTGAACAAACGAACCTGATCAGGCGACGCCGATCCGCAGCAGGTCGTGGAAATGCACCAGCCCGACCGGCCGGCGGTCGTCGTCGATGACGATCAGCGCGCCGATATGATGCTGGTTGAGCAGCGCCAGGGCCGCGGTCGCCAGCACCGTCGGCTTCACCGTCTTCGGCGTCCGCGTCATGATGTCGTCGACGGTAAGCTCGGCAAGATTGCGCGTCAGGTTGCGCGCCATGTCGCCTTCGGTGACGATGCCGCAGAGCCGCCCATCCTCATCAAGCACGCCGACGCAGCCGAAGTGCTTGCGCGACAGCACCGTGATCGCCTCCGGCATCGGTGTACCCTTGGCAACGAGCGGCAGCCGCTCGCCGGTATGCATGACATCGGCGACATGCATCAGGCTCGCGCCCAGCTTGCCGCCCGGATGGAAGACGTGGAAATCCGTGGCGGTAAAGCCGCGCGCCTCCAGGAGCGCCACCGCCAGCGCGTCGCCGATGGCAAGCTGCATCAGCGTCGAGGTCGTCGGCGCCAGCCCATTGGGGCAGGCCTCCTGTTCATTCGGCATCAGAAGGACGATATCGGCGGCGGCGGCGAGCGAGGAGCCTTCGCTGCAGGTGATCGCGATCAGCGGAATGGAGAAGCGCCGCGTGAAGGAAATGATGCTCTTGAGCTCGGCGCTTTCGCCACCTTTGGAAATCGCCAGCACGACGTCGTCGCGCGCGATCATGCCGAGATCGCCGTGATTGGCCTCCGCCGCATGCACGAAAAAGGCAGGCGTTCCGGTCGAAGCGAATGTCGCCGCGAGCTTGGCGCCGATATGCCCGCTCTTGCCGACGCCGGTGACGATGACGCGCCCGGAGATGTCGCTGATCACTTCGACCGCCCGTGTGAAAGGACCGGCCAAGCCATTGTCAAAAGCCTGTTCGAGCGCTTCAAGACCGCGTCTTTCGGTCTCTATCGTGCGTTTTGCCGATTCGAGCACGCTGTTTTCAACGAGGTTGATCGCTCTTCTGTTCATGAAGTTGCGTTAGACCTTTTCACTTTCCAAGTCCACCCCGCACTCTTTCCGACCCGCAGTCTTTCCGACCCGCACTCTTTCCGAATTGTGAACAGCGCCCGCCGCCGGCAACGAATGGTTAACCACAAGGCTTTACCTTTGGGTAAGAACCGAAAGCATGTCAGGCGCGAATTGCATGGGCCAGCCAAAACAGACGAGCAGTGTGACGCCGCTCCGCGCCATGAGCCGTGCCGTCTCCTTTGCCGTGCTGGGTGGCCTGCTTCTCAGCCAGACAGCAGCCTTCGCGCAGTCCGCCTCGTCGCAGCCGGCAACCGGTCGCTCCGCTGCCTCCCAGGATAACCGCGCCACTAACAATGCCGCATCCGCCGCCGGTTTCGATGACGAGACCAGCGATAACGCCACTCCTGCGGCAAACGGCGCGACCGCGAACGCGGACGATGCCCAGCAGCGGCCGGCCATACCGGATACACAAGCCGGCGACGACATTACCGGCTCCATCCTCGACGAGGACATACGCCGGCTGAACACCCGCGAGGCGCCGAGCGATGAGACGCTGCCGCGCCGCAGGGCTGCCGAGAGCGCCTCGACGGAGGAAACGCCAGGAATTCCGATCGGCACTTTCGTGCTCCGCCCGAGCGTCACCCAGAGCATCAATACGGAGACCACCAAGGACGGCAATACCAGGCAACGGCGCGCCTTTCTCGAAACGGATGCGGCAGCGACACTGACTTCCGACTGGGGCCGGCACCAACTGACCGTCACCTCGGAAGGCGCCTGGCAGAGGAATATCAGCGGCGAGGGCGAGGAGCAGCCTTCCTTTAAAGTCAACGGCGATCTCAGGCTGGATCTTCCCGACGATACGACCGCGCACCTGACCGCCGGTTATAATTTCTACCGTGAGGATACGGACGATCCCGACGCCATCGCCGACGCCGCGCAACAGTCGGACGTGCAGGAATTTTCGGCCGGCGCCTCCGTCCAACGCGATTTCGGCATCCTGCGCGGCACGACGGCACTGGCACTGACCCGCTCGATCTATTCGGATGCCAAACTTGCCAACGGCACCACCGTCGCCCTCAGCGACCGTAACCAGACGACGGGCACGCTGCGCGGCCGCGTCGGCTACGAACTGTCTCCCGCGCTCATCCCCTTCATCGAGGCGACGATCGGCCGTTCGGTCTATGACGAAACCCGCGACTCCGCCGGTTACGAGCGCTCCGGCCATAGCTATGGCGCCAAGGCAGGCGTCGAGGTCGATCTCGGTGAAAAGCTGAAGGGTGAAGTCGGCGTCGGCTACGAGATGGCAGATTTCGAAGACAGCCGCCTGTCCTCGATCGATACCGCCACGCTCGATGCGAGCCTGCTCTGGTCGCCGATCCGCGGCACCGATGTCAATCTCGACCTGCAGACGAGCATCCAACCCTCGACCACGGCAGGCGAAAGCGGCTACGTCTCACACGCGCTGACGACGACGGTCACCCACCAGCTGCGCGACAACCTGGTCGGGACGATGATCGGCGGGGTGATATGGCGCGATTATCCCACGGACAGCACCATCAACGACGAGCTCGTCTATACCGCCGCGACCGGCCTGACCTGGAACATCAACCGCTATCTCGATCTGACCAGCACGCTCGGCTACGAGTTGACGACGCGCAAGGAAGGCAGCGACTCGCAGCAATGGCGAGCCGGCGTCGGTCTCAAGCTGAAACGCTAAGAATGTCGGAAAATAGAGCGCCGCGTATCCCTTAGGACACGCGGCGCTCTATCACATTGAATCTACGACTTATTTCAGGCCCGCAAGCAATTCCCTGAAGCCGCCTTCGACGGAGGGGCGGATATCGTCGCGTTCGAGGGCGAAGGCGACGTTTGCCAGGATGAAGCCGTCCTTGGCGCCGCAGTCGTAAGTCGCGCCGCGGAAGTGGTAACCGGCGAAATCCTGTTCCTTCAGCAGCTTCAGCATGCCGTCGGTGAGCTGGATCTCGTTGCCGGCGCCGCGCTCCTGGGTTTCGAGGATCTTGAAGATCTCCGGCTGCAGGATATAGCGGCCGTTGATGAAGAAGTTGGAAGGCGCCGTCCCCTTGGCAGGCTTTTCCACCATTCCGGTGATGCGAAAGCCGTCGCCGATCGCCTCGCCGACGCCGACGATGCCGTATTTATGCGCCTGGTCCGGCGCGCATTCCTCGACGGCGATGATATTGCCGCCGCTCTGGGCATAGAGGTCGATCATGCCCTTCATGCAGCCCTTGTCGCCCTTCATGATCATATCGGGCAGCAGCAGTGCGAAGGGCTCGTCGCCGACGATCTCGCGGGCGCACCACACGGCGTGGCCGAGGCCGAGAGGCTCCTGCTGACGAGTGAAGCTCACCGTGCCGGCCTTCGGCAATTGCTGGGCGAGAAGGGTAATTTCCGCCTTCTTGGCGCGCTCGCGCAGCGTCTGTTCCAGCTCGAAATGAATGTCGAAATAATCTTCGATGACGTGCTTGTTGCGTCCGGTGACGAAGACCAGATGTTCGATCCCGGCTTCGATCGCCTCGTCGACGACATATTGAATGATTGGCTTGTCGACGACGGTCAACATTTCCTTCGGAACAGCCTTTGTCGCCGGAAGGAATCGCGTTCCCAACCCGGCAACCGGAAATACTGCTTTACGAACTTTGTTGTGTTGAGCCACACCCGGCCTCCTGCTTCGATCATATCGCTTTGGAAATGGAGTTTTTTTAGCTTTAACTAGTATAGAATTGCTACTGTTTTGCAAATGGTGACCGCAGCGGATCGCCATGGTAAAGAATTTGTTGACTCCGTTCCTGTAGTCTCGGGTCTGGGCGGAAATGATGCCCCGCTGCACCAGAAACTGAAGATGACGGATACGACTGTCGATGACCCAGAATCACAAAAACTCCCTTCGTGGTCTTGCTCTCGCCCTCATTGTCGCTGCCCAGGTGGCACTGGTCCCCGACAACGCGAAAGCTGATTCCCGCTTCCAGAAATGGATCGCGGATTTTTACCAGACTGCCGCTCAGAGTGGCATCAGTAAGGCAACCTATCAAAAGGCCTTTTCCGGGGTGAGCGAGCCCGATCCGACCGTGCTCGAAAAGGCGGCCTACCAGCCGGAATTCACCTCGAAGATCTGGGACTATGTCGATTCCCGCGTCAACCCCTATACGGTCAAAATCGGCCGCGAGATGGCCGCCAAACACGCAAGGACGCTCGCTGCGATCGAGCAGCGTTTCGGCGTCGACAAGACCATTTTGCTGGCCATCTGGTCGATGGAATCGAATTACGGCGCGGTTCTCGACAAGGACGACCGGCTGCACTACGTGCCGCGCGCCCTGGCCACGCTTGCCTATGCCGATCCGAGCCGCGCCAAATTCGCCAAGAAGCAGTTGGTCGCCGCGCTGAAGATCCTGCAGAACGGCGATGTGCCGGCACGCAAGATGACCGGCTCCTGGGCCGGCGCCATGGGCCACACCCAGTTCATCCCGACAAGCTACCTGCTTTATGCTGTCGATGCCGACGGCAACGGCCATCGCGATATCTGGAACTCGATCCCCGACGCACTGGCGACCTCGGCCAATCTCCTGATGAAGAACGGCTGGGATACCGGCAAGACCTGGGGCTATGAGGTCGTCGTTCCCGCAGCGGCCGCCAAGCAGGCCGGCAAGACCCATACACTGGCCCAATGGGCGGCACTCGGCCTGACCCGCCCGAACGGCAAGGCCTTCCGCGAGAGCGCCACCAAGGCCATGCTGAAGATGCCGGCCGGAGCTGGCGGCCCAGGCTTCCTGATGACCGCCAACTTCTTCACCATCAAGAACTACAATGCCTCGGACAGCTACGCGCTTGCCGTCGGCCTGCTTGCCGACCAGATCGCCGGCTACGGCGGGATGCAGCAGCGTTGGCCGCGCCCGAACGGCGCACTCGACATCACCGAGAAATTCGAGCTGCAGACGCGTCTCAAGACGCTCGGCTATTACAATGGCGAGGTGGACGGCAATTTCGGCTCGGGTTCGAAGGCGGCGATATCAGCCGTGCAGTCTCGCATCGGCATGCAGCCGGACGGCGAGCCCTCGCTGCCGCTTCTGAACGCACTTCGTCGCTAGATCAGGATGATTTTAGGCCCGATCGGCCTAAAATCTGAATCCTGATCTAAATCAAAGAAGTAGAGCATGATGTCGTCCGAAAACCGCGCACACTTTTCGGCATCATGCTCTAGAGTTTGCGTCGGTTCGGGAATCATGCAGGGCGCTTCAAGTCTTTGTCTCATGCAGGTCGCCCCGTCCTGGCGCACGGTTTTGGCGAACCAGCATTGGAAGCGGCAGAACCGTGACCTAGATATTAGTGGGAGTGGACGCTGGCCTGCCCTGCGTGCAAGATGCCGGCAGATGCGGAACTGCCCATGACGAAGAAAATTGATCGGACCCGTAAAATCCGTTGGCTCGTGCTCGCCTTGGCGGCGGCTTCGCTATGCCTTGGCGTGTCTGCGCCGGTGCATGTCGCCGAAGCCCAGGAGCAGCGCTATCAGCGCCGGTCGATCTTCGATTTCTTCCTTGGCCGGCGCTATCTCGACGACGGCCCGCAGGCCCCTGACGTCCAGCAGCCGCGACGCCAGCAGCGCAAACGCCCGCCAGCGCAGAAAGCCATCGTCAATACCCGCACTGCGCCGCCGGTCCGCGCTCCCGTCGAGGAGGAGCCGGCCGTACAGAAACTTGGCGACGCCCGAAAGATCCTGATCGTCGGCGATTTTCTGGCCAGCGGCCTCGGCGACGGCCTCACGGCCGCCTTCGAGACCTCGCCGGGTGTCGTCGTCGAAGCCCGCGGCAACGTCTCATCGGGTCTTGTCCGCGACGATTATTATGACTGGCCGGAACAGCTGCCGAAGATGATCGACGAGCTGAAGCCGGCAATGGTCGTCGTCATGATCGGTGCCAACGACCGCCAGCAGATGGTGACCGACACCGCCAAGGAAAAATTCCGCACCGATGGCTGGTTCACCGAATACCGCCGCCGCGTGCTTTCCTTCGGCAAGGAGGTCACCGACCGCAAGATCCCGCTGCTCTGGGTCGGTCTTCCCGCCTTCGAATCCGATTCGATGACGGCCGATGCCGTTCAGATGAACCAGCTCTACCGCAACCAGGTCGAAAGCGTCGGCGGTGAATTCGTCGATATCTGGGATGGTTTCGTCGACGAAAACGGCAACTTCATCGTCACCGGTTCGGATGTGAACGGCCAGCAGGTGCGCCTGCGCACCTCCGATGGCATCAACCTTACTCAGGCTGGCCGGCGCAAGCTTGCCTTCTATGTGGAAAAACCGGCCCGGCGTCTTCTCGGCACCCAGGCGAGCCCGGATCTGGTCCGCCTCGACTCCAGCAATCTGCCCGGCCTCGGCCTTCCCGCCAATCCGGTCGAACATACCGTGCCGATCAGCCTCTCCGATCCCAATCTCGACGGCGGCGCCGAGCTTCTCGGCGCCAGGCCGCCGCCTGTGGCTTTGACGCGGTCGCCGCGCGACCAGCTGGTCGAGCAGGGCGAAATGACGCCAGCACCTCCCGGCCGCGTTGACGATTACCGCCTGCCTGCCGCAAAGGCGCCGGCCGAAGTCTCGGTCAAATAAAGGCTGCGCGAGGCTGCCCTCCACTTCGTCCCGTTTACTTCGCCGTCGCCGTCGCCTGCGGCCAGCTCAGATAATAGTAGTTCGCGCCGATCAAGCCAAAAAAAGCATTGCTGTCGTTCGTCTGGTCGACGTAGCTGCCGTTTTCCTTGACGAAGGCGCCGTTGGCGCCACGCTCCAGATGCGCATCGAGGAAGTCGCTCCAGCCGCTGACATCGATATCCTGGCCGGCCTTGCTCTCCGTGTCCGCCTCGTCGACATCGGCGACATCCCAGGCGTTGATCGATACGCCCTGTGTCGGATCGGTGATGGTCAGCGTGCCCGCTTCGAGGGCGGCCAGCATGTCATGGGCCTTGCCGCTCTCGCCCTCGGCCGCAGCCGCATCCTGCAGCTGCTGCTTCAGCATAGACATGAAGGAGGCGCTGGTGACGTCGGCGCCATCACCCGTTGTGTCGGACTCATCAGACGTGTCGCTTTGGGCCGAAAGCGTATCGAGCAGCCCGGAAAGGGCCTGGTTGGAAAGAAGCGAGGAAGAGCTCGGATCGAGCCCGTAGCTGCTCAGAATGCTGGCGGCCGACGAACTCTGCATATCCTGCGCGCTGTCGTCGGAGCCGCGAAGGTTTTTCAGGGCATATTGGGCCGAAACCAGCCGCGTGCTGTCAAGTGCGGAAACCATTTGAAAATCCTTGTCGATCATTCGCGGCCTTGCGTCGCGGCCGACGGTGAAATGCGCTGTGGCCAAAACGGCGGGGCACCTCCGCTTCGGTCGCCGCTGGCTGCTTCTCAGCCCGCGTCCGGCGAAAATCTCGCTTCCCGACATTGCCTGAGGCTTGCGGCGCAAGGCCTCCGCGTCAAGCGGTCGCACCACAGCGCGGCGCGCCAAGAAAAAACTCCGCCGGAGGGGCGGAGTTTCGTGTCTTCGAGAGGGTGTGCAGCCGACGGTCAGTTCGGCAGGACGGTCGAGCCCATTAGATCCTCGTCGATGGCGCGCGCTGCCTGCCGGCCTTCACGGATCGCCCAGACCACCAGCGACTGGCCGCGGCGCACGTCACCCGCCGTCCAGAACTTGTCGATCGAAGTCTTGTAGTCGCGGTCGTTGGCGACGACGTTGGTCGAGCCGCGCTTGTCGGTGTTGAGCGTCAGCTTGCCGTCGAGCTCCTTCAGCACGCTGCCGGTGAACGGGCCACGGAAGCCGATGGCGATGAAGGCGAGATCGGCCCGGATGACGAATTCCGTGCCCGGAACCGGCCGCCGGCGCTCGTCGACCTCACAGCACTTGACGCCGGTCAGCACGCCGTCTTCGCCGACGAATTCAAGAGTGGCCACCTGGAATTCACGCACCGCGCCCTCGGCCTGCGAGGAGGAGGTGCGCATCTTCGTCGCCCAGAAGGGCCAGACGGCAAGTTTGTCTTCCTTTTCCGGCGGCTGCGGCCGGATGTCGAGCTGGGTGACCCTGACGGCCCCCTGGCGGAACGCCGTGCCGACGCAGTCCGAAGCCGTATCGCCGCCGCCGACGACGACGATATGTTTGGCGCCGGCAAGGATCGGATCCGACGGCCAGCCGACGCTGTCGATGTTTTCACGCCCGACCCGGCGGTTCTGCTGCACCAGATAGGGCATCGCATCATGCACGCCCGCAAGGTCGGTGCCCGGAATGCCCGCCTCGCGCGGCGTCTCGGAGCCGCCGCAGTAAAGCACGGCGTCGTGATCGGCGAGCAACTGCTCGACCTTGACGTCGACGCCGATATTGACGCCGCAATGGAAGGTGACGCCCTCACCCTTCATCTGCTCGACGCGGCGGTCGATGAAGTTCTTCTCCATCTTGAAATCGGGAATGCCGTAACGCAGCAGTCCGCCCGGCTTGGTCTCGCGCTCGTAGAGATGCACCTCGTGGCCGGCGCGGCCGAGCTGCTGGGCGGCCGCCATGCCGGCGGGGCCGGAGCCGATGACGGCAACCTTCTTGCCGGTATGGACCGTGGCCGGCTGCGGCCGGATGAAGCCGAGTTCATAGGCCTTGTCGGCAATTGCCTGTTCGACCGTCTTGATGGCGACCGGCGCATCCTCGAGATTCAACGTGCAGGCTTCCTCGCAGGGCGCCGGGCAGACACGACCGGTGAACTCAGGAAAGTTGTTGGTCGAGTGTAGGTTCTGGATCGCCGCTTCCCAGTTGTTGTTGTAGACGAGGTCATTCCAATCGGGAATCTGGTTGTGAACAGGACAGCCGGTCGGGCCGTGGCAATAGGGGATGCCACAGTCCATGCAGCGGGCTGCCTGTTTCTGCACTTCCGGGTCCGACATCGGGATCGTGAACTCACGGAAATGACGGATACGATCCGACGCCGGCTGGTACTTCGCCACCTGCCGGTCGATTTCCAGAAACCCTGTTACCTTACCCATATCTTCGTCCCTTACCCTCATGACCGCCTCACCGCAGCCAATCTGTCTATCGTCAGTCCCGGTACCCGGGGCAAGTTGCTTGTCTTGACCGTCATTGGACCATATCCCCTGGAAGACATCCGGCGATCTGAACAGCTTTCGCCGTCGGCGTAATCGTCACAAGTCATCGAGATATTTTCGTCACCCGTCACCTGCAGTCAGCTGGTGACGGATGTCCCGGTGCAATTCATTCCGCCGCGATGCCCATCCGGCTGCGCTCCATTTCCTCGAGCGCACGCCGGTATTCAACCGGCATGACCTTGCGGAATTTCGGGCGGTAGTCGGCCCAGTTGTCGAGGATCTCAGTGGCGCGGGCCGAGCCCGTATAATGCAGATGGTTGGAGATCAGCTGGTAAAGGCGCTCCTCGTCATGGCGCGTCATGTCGCCAGAGACGTCGACGCGTCCCTTGTGCATGAGATCACCGCCGTGATGATGCAGCTTTTCCAGCATGTCGTCCTCCTCAGGCACCGGCTCGAGCTCGACCATTGCCATGTTGCAGCGGCTGGCGAAATCACCGGTTTCATCGAGCACGTAGGCGACACCGCCGGACATGCCGGCTGCAAAGTTGCGGCCCGTGGCGCCGAGCACGACGACGACGCCGCCGGTCATGTATTCGCAGCCATGGTCGCCGACACCCTCGACGATGGCGATCGCGCCCGAATTGCGCACGGCGAAACGTTCGCCCGCCACACCGCGGAAATAGCACTCGCCCTCGGTCGCACCATAAAGCACGGTGTTGCCGACGATGATGGAGTCCTCGGCCACGATCCTCGAATTCTCCGGCGGCCGGATGATGATCTTGCCGCCTGAAAGCCCCTTGCCGACATAGTCGTTGCCGTCGCCGATCAGGTTGAAGGTGACGCCGCGCGCCAGGAAGGCGCCGAAGCTCTGACCTGCGGTGCCGCGAAGTGTCACGTTGATCGTGTCTTCCTTCAGACCGCGATGGCGATAACGCTTGGCGACCTCGCCAGAAAGCATCGCGCCCACCGAACGGTCGACGTTCTTGATGCCGACCTCGAAGGCGACGGGTGTCTTGGCCGTCAGTGCCGGCTGCGCCTGTTCGATCAGCACGCGGTCGAGAATGTCGTCGATCGGGTGCTTCTGCCGGCTCGTCCAGAAGGTCTCTTCCTTGGGAGCGTCAACCTTGTGGAAGATGCGGCTGAAGTCGAGGCCCTTGGCCTTCCAGTGCGACAGCATCTCGTCCTTCTCCAGCAGCTCCGAGGCGCCGATGATCTCGTCAAGCCGGGTGAAGCCGAGCGAGGCGAGGATTTCGCGCACCTCGTTCGCGACGAAGAAGAAATAGTTGATGACATGCTCCGGCGCGCCTTTGAAGCGCTTGCGCAGCACCGGATCCTGGGTCGCCACACCAACAGGACAGGTGTTGAGATGGCACTTGCGCATCATGATGCAGCCGGCGGCAATCAGCGGCGCGGTGGCAAAGCCGAACTCGTCGGCTCCAAGCAGCGCCCCGATGATGACGTCGCGGCCTGTCTTCAGCCCGCCGTCCACCTGCAGGGCGACGCGCGAACGCAGCCCGTTCAGCACCAGCGTCTGCTGAGTCTCGGCAAGGCCGATTTCCCAAGGGCTGCCGGCATGTTTGAGCGACGTCAGCGGCGACGCACCCGTACCGCCGTCGAAGCCGGCGACCGTGATATGGTCGGCGCGCGCCTTGGCGACGCCGGCGGCGACCGTGCCGACGCCGACTTCCGAGACCAGCTTGACCGAGACATCCGCGGTCGGGTTGACGTTCTTCAGATCGTAGATCAGCTGCGCCAGATCTTCGATCGAATAGATGTCGTGATGCGGCGGCGGCGAAATGAGGCCGACACCAGGTGTCGAATGGCGGGTCTTGGCAACCGTCGCGTCAACCTTGTGACCCGGCAGCTGGCCGCCTTCACCAGGCTTGGCGCCTTGCGCGACCTTGATCTGCAGCACGTCGGCATTGACGAGATATTCGGTGGTGACGCCGAAGCGGCCCGAGGCGATCTGCTTGATCGCCGAACGTTCCGGGTTCATCGAACCATCGGCCAGCGGCATATAGCGGTCGGATTCCTCGCCGCCCTCACCGGTGTTCGACTTGCCGCCGATCCGGTTCATGGCGATCGCCAGGGTCGTATGCGCCTCCCTGGAAATCGAGCCGAAGGACATCGCCCCCGTCGAGAAACGCTTGACGATATCGACCGCCGGCTCGACCTCGTCGATCGATACTGGTGTGCGGCCGAGTGCCTCGGCGCTCTTCATCTTGAAGAGCCCGCGGATCGTGTTCATGCGCAGCGCCGAGTTGTTCACCATCTCGGCGAATTCCTGGTAACGGTCCTCGGCATTGCCGCGCACGGCATGCTGAAGGGCGGCGACCGCATCGGGCGTCCAGGCATGGCTTTCGCCGCGCATGCGATAGGCATACTCGCCGCCGATATCGAGCGTCGTCGCCAGGATCGGGTCGGCGCCGAAGGCCGCGGTGTGGCGGGCGACGGTCTCAGCGGCGATTGCCTCGAGGCCAACGCCTTCGATCATGGTCGCGGTTCCGAAGAAATACTTGTCGATGAACTCCGACTGCAGGCCGATCGCATCGAAGATCTGTGCGCCGCAATAGGACTGATAGGTCGAGATACCCATCTTCGACATTACCTTGAGGATGCCTTTGCCGACCGCCTTGATGTAGCGGTAGACGATTTCGGTGGCATCCACTTCCTTCGGGAATTCGCCCTTGGCATGCATGTCGAGCAGCGTGTCGAAGGCGAGATACGGGTTGATCGCCTCGGCGCCGTAGCCGGCGAGTAGGCAGAAATGATGGACCTCGCGCGGTTCGCCGGTCTCGACGACGAGACCGACCGAGGTACGAAGCCCCTTGCGGATCAGGTGGTGATGCACGGCAGCTGTAGCGAGCAATGCGGGAATCGCGATCCGGTCCGGCCCGATCTGGCGGTCGGAGAGCACGATGATGTTATAGCCGCCCTTGACGGCCGCTTCCGCGCGCTCGCAGAGCCGGTCGAGCATCTCGGGCATACCTTCGGCGCCGCGCTCGATATCATAGGTGAAATCGAGCGTCTTGGTGTCGAAACGGTCTTCCGTATGGCCGATCGAGCGGATCTTTTCGAGATCGCCATTGGTCAGGATCGGCTGGCGCACTTCGAGCCGCTTGGCGTTGGCCGCGCCCTCATGGTCGAGAATGTTCGGCCGCGGCCCGATGAAGGAAACCAGGCTCATCACCAGTTCCTCGCGGATCGGGTCGATCGGCGGGTTGGTGACCTGCGCGAAGTTCTGCTTGAAATAGGTGTAGAGCAGCTTCGACTTTTCCGACATGGCCGAGATCGGCGTATCCGTGCCCATCGAACCGATCGCCTCCTGGCCCGTCGTCGCCATCGGCGACATCAGGATGCGGGTATCCTCGAGCGTGTAGCCGAAGGCCTGCTGGCGGTCGAGCAGCGACACGTCGCGGCGCAGCGCCCGCGGTTCCACCGGCTTCAAGTCTTCGAGGATGAGCTGCGTGCGGTTGAGCCAGCTGCGATAGGGATGGGCCGTCGCCAGTTGCGACTTCACCTCGTCGTCTGAGATGATACGGCCTTCTTCCATGTCGATCAGCAGCATCTTGCCCGGCTGCAGGCGCCACTTCTGGATGATGATCTCTTCCGGAACCGGCAGCACGCCGGCTTCGGACGCCATGATGACGCGATCGTCATTGGTGACGAGGTAGCGCGCCGGCCGCAGTCCGTTGCGGTCGAGCGTCGCGCCGATCTGCTTGCCGTCGGTGAAGGCGACCGCGGCCGGCCCGTCCCACGGCTCCATCAGCGCCGCATGATATTCGTAGAAAGCCTTGCGTTCGGTGGCCATCGACTGGTTGCCGGCCCAGGCTTCCGGGATCAGCATCATTACCGCATGCGCCATCGAATAACCGCCGCGCACCAGGAATTCGAGCGCATTGTCGAAGCAGGCCGTGTCCGACTGTCCCTCGTAGGAGATCGGCCAGAGCTTGGAGATGTCCTCGCCAAACAGCGGCGAGGAGACCGACGCCTGGCGCGCCGCCATCCAGTTGACGTTGCCGCGCAGCGTGTTGATCTCGCCGTTATGGGCAACCATGCGGTAGGGATGTGCGAGCTTCCACGACGGGAAGGTGTTGGTCGAGAAGCGCTGATGCACCAGAGCGACCGCGCTTTCGAAACGCGGATCCGACAGGTCCTTGTAATAGACGCCGACCTGATAGGCCAGGAACATGCCCTTGTAGACCACCGTCGCCGACGACAGCGACACCGGATAGAAATTGCTCTCCTCGCCGTCGAACTCGTCATAGATGCGGTTGGAGATTACCTTGCGCAGCGTGAACAGCCGGCGCTCGAACTCGTCGTTGTTTTCGGCATCCTCGCCGGCGCCGATGAAGACCTGCACATGATGCGGCTCGGTTGCGGCAATGGCCGGCGCCTTGGAGAGCGAGGAATTGTCGACCGGCACGTCGCGGAAGCCGATGAAGACCTGACCTTCCTCGGTGATGACGTCCTTGATCACCTTCTTGAAGTGCTCGATCTGCTTTTCATCGCGCGGCATGAAGATATGGCCGACACCATATTCGCCGACCGGCGGCAGGGTGATGCCCTGCTCGGCCATCTCCTCGCGGAAGAAACGGTCGGGGATCTGCACCAGGATGCCGGCCCCGTCACCCATCAGCGGATCGGCGCCGACGGCGCCGCGATGCGTCAGGTTCTCGAGGATGAACAGGCCATCCTTGACGATCTGGTGCGACTTCTGGCCCTTCATATGGGCGACGAAGCCGACGCCGCAGGCATCATGTTCGTTGCGCGGATCGTAGAGGCCCTGCTTCTTCGGCAGGCCGGAGGCGGATTTGGACATATTGGCCGTCGCGCGCAGATTAGCAGCAGCAAACCGGTCAACTTCCATGGATGGCGTCTTCGTCATCATCTTTCCTCCTGTCGAAGCCCGCGGAGCCGCGGGCGGCTTTTCGTCCAGCGCCGCAACCCGAAGATAGGTTCGGCGCATGACAGCGCTGTTGCATTGTGAAGATCGGCCGCAGACATCTGCTTTGAAGGAAAGCAAACCGTCGCGTTCCGCGCCTGCCATTCGCCTCCGCGCGCCGCCCCTTGAGGCTTGACGCTCGGAAGAACTATAGCGTGAAAGCCGGTCTGTTCCAGGGCTTTCGGCGTCTCTTCGGTCACAAAGGCCAAAATAGGACAGCAACACTGTCCTAATTCATCAGTTCTATGCCAGAAAGCATTCGGCTCTGCAAGAGCGCTCCGTTAAAAAACGTCAATTTGCGACGGAAGATTGCCTGGGTAGCGGCGATCGCGCAATAAAATTACGCGGAGACGTATTATTTTGTTTATTGATTGCGTAGTTCAATTTCCGTGATGTGTCGCGGGCGACAACCTTGATCCTGTGAAGCTTTGGCGTAATGTCCGCTGCGGACTTTGCCAACCCCTTCCTTTCCAACGGTTTCCCCCATGTTCTTTGCTTCCGATAATTGGGCCGGCGCCCACAAATCCATTGCCGAACGTCTGCTGACGGAATCGACCGGCTTTGCCGCCGCCTATGGCGCCGGCGATCTCGACAGGAAGGTCGAGGCCCGTTTTTCCGAGATCTTCGAGCGCGAGGTTTCGGTTTTCTTCGTCGCCACCGGCACGGCCGCCAACTCCCTGTCGCTGGCAAGCGTCCAGCGGCCCGGCGGCATCACCTTCTGCCATTCGGAGGCCCATGTGATCGAGGATGAATGCGGCGCGCCGGAATTTTTCTCCGGCGCTGCCCGTCTCGTTGCCATTGACGGCGAAGCCGGCAAGATCGATCCGGCGAAGCTTTCGGCGAAGATCGCAAGCTTTCCCGAAGACGCCGTCCATCATGGCCGCGCCAGCGCGGTGACCATCACCCAGGCGACTGAGATCGGCACCGTCTATTCCTTGCCGGAGATCGGCGAGATCGCCGCCATATCAAGGAAGCGCAATCTGCCGCTCCACATGGATGGTGCCCGCTTTGCCAACGCCCTGGTCGCACTCGGCGCCACCCCGGCCGAAATGACCTGGAAGCGCGGCGTCGACATGCTGTCCTTCGGCGGCACCAAGAACGGCTGCTGGTGTGCCGAAGCGATCGTCTTCTTCAATCCGGATCGAGCCCGGGAAATGCCCTTCATCCGCAAACGCGCTGCCCAGCTCTTCTCCAAGTCGCGTTTCATCGCCGCCCAGTTCGATGCCTATTTCGAAGATGGCCTCTGGCTCGATCTCGCCCGCCATTCGAACGGCATGGCCGACCGGCTGCGCGCCGGCATCGGCACGAGCAACTCCGCCCGCCTCGCCTGGCCGACCGCATCCAACGAAGTCTTTGCCGTCGTCAGCAAGAGTGCCGTGAAAATTGCGGAGGAAAAGGGCGCGAAGTTTTACGAATGGCCGGTCCCGGCGGCAACGCCCGAGCTCGTTTCCGAAAGCGAAACCCTGATCCGCCTCGTCACCAGCTTCGCGACCACCGAAGCGGATGTCGATGGCTTCTTGAAGTGCCTGGCCGCCTGATCGCCTGCCGGAAAGGGCTGCCGGGCCGGCAGGCCTTTCGGTAACGGGCAAGGATTCACGCCGACCGCAATCCCCTCACCTTTTGCAGAATATCCTCGGACAGTGCCGAGACCAGTGCCTGGTCCGCGCCCTTGCGCGGCACCAGCACGAATTCCACATCCTCCAGCACCGGCAGTTTTCCCACCGCAATCTCCTTCAGACCGGACGGCGCCATGCTGCGCGGCTGCACCAGCACGCCCATCCCGGCCCGCGCCGCCGCCGTCAACCCGCTCAGGCTGCCGCAGGTACAGACGATCCGCCACGGCACCCCGTTTCGCCCGAGTGCTTCGAGCGCGATCACCCGTGTGACGCTCGGCGGCGGAAAGGCGATCAGCGGCAGGGGGCCGGAGGCAAGCACACGCTCGGGATCGCGCGCCAGCCAGACGAGTGGCTCGCGATAGACGAGTTTTCCGCGCGCATCGCCGAGCCGGCGCTTGGCAAGCACCAGATCGATCTCGCCATTGTCCTGCATCTCGTAAAGAACGCCGGACAGCGCCACCGTCAGTTCCAGGTCGACCGAGGGGTGCGAACGAACGAAATCCTCCAGCACCGCCGGCAACTGGCTAGTGACGAAATCCTCCGACACGCCGAGCCGCAGACTGCCACGCAGGCTGTTATTCTTAAACAGCGACTGCACCTGTCCCTCGATCGAAAGCATGGCGCGCGCATGCGACAGCAGCGCCTCGCCATCGCCGGTCAACATCACCTTATGGGTGTCGCGCGCCAGCAGCCTGCGCCCGAGTGCTGCCTCCAGCCGCTGGATGTGCTGACTGACCGTCGACTGCCCGAGGCCGAGCCTTTCTGCGGCGAGCGTGAAACTGCCCATCTGCTCGACGGCGACGAAACTGCGCAATTGCGAAAGGTCTAACATGATCCAGCTTCTCGATAACTGTTATTTCTTGCATCCTGGATCATAATGGACGACAGAACAATGACTGTTTTATCAAGCCGCGAGATCGTCATGCGCCGCTTTCTGCCCGATACATTCACCATCCTGCTCGTCTGCACCGTCATCCTCGCCTCGGTGTTGCCGGCGCGCGGCACATTCGCGGATCATTTCGGTATCGCCACCGATCTTGCCATCGCGCTGCTGTTCTTCCTGCATGGCGCCCGCCTGTCGCGCGACGTGGTCATCGCAGGCTTGCTGCACTGGCGCCTGCATATCGTCATCCTGCTGACGACCTTCGGCATCTTCCCGTTGCTCGGCATGGCACTCGGGCTGATCCCCGACACGATCCTGCCGCAACCACTCTATCTCGGCATCCTCTTCCTCTGCCTGCTGCCGTCGACGGTGCAGTCGTCGATCGCCTTTACGTCGATGGCCGGCGGCAACGTGCCTGCCGCCATCTGCTCGGCCTCGGCATCCAACATCTTCGGCATGTTCCTGACGCCACTGCTCGTCGGCCTGCTGTTTTCCGTCGGCGGCCATGGCGGCTTCTCCTTCGACGCATTGCAGCAGATCCTGCTGCAGCTGCTCGCCCCCTTCATCGTCGGCCAGATCTTGCAGCCCTGGATCGGCGACTGGATCCGCGCCAAGAAGAAGATCCTGATGCCTGTCGACCGCGGCTCGATCCTGATGGTCGTCTATCTCGCCTTCAGCACGGCGGTGGTCGAGGGCCTGTGGCACACCTTCTCGATTGCCGATATCGCAGTCGTCATCGTCGCCGACATGGTCCTGCTGGCGATTGTCCTGGTGCTGACGATGTTCGGCAGCCGCTGGCTGGGCTTCAACAAGGCCGACCAGATCACCATCACCTTCTGCGGCTCGAAGAAGAGCCTCGCAAGCGGCGTGCCGATGGCGAACGTCATCTTCGCCGGCCAGTCGATCGGCGCGATCGTGCTGCCGCTGATGCTGTTCCACCAGATCCAGCTGATGGTCTGCGCCGTCATCGCCCAGAAATACGCCGCCGCCGCGGCCCGCCGTGCAACGGACAAGGAAATCGACGAGGCAACCAGCCCGGCATGAAGCATGTCGCGCAAAACTGTTCAGCGGTTTTGCGATAACGACATGCGTAAATAAAATGCGAAAGCGCGAGAAGCGAATCTGAAAGATCGCGACGCGCTTTAAGCCGAAATAGAAAACGGCGCCCCGATGGAGCGCCGTTCGTTTTATCCGATAAGGATCTGATTAGCCGTTGATGATCTGCGCCTCGATGGCCTTCGGAGCCTCGACCGGTTCTGCAGCAATTGCGATCTTGCGGGGCTTCATGGCCTCGGGAATATTGCGCAGAAGGTCGATGTGAAGCAGGCCGTTCTTCAGCGAAGCGGCGGTCACCTCGACATGATCGGCAAGCTGGAAGCGGCGCTCGAAGGCGCGCTTGGCAATGCCGCGGTAGAGGAACTCGCCGCTTTCGGCAGGTTCCTCGTTCTTTTCACCCTTCACGGACAGCACAAGGGCATGGGCTTCGATCGAAAGTTCGGTCTCGTCGAAACCGGCAACGGCCATGGTGATGCGATAGGTGTTTTCACCGGTGCGCTCGATATTATAGGGCGGATAGGTCTGCGCCTGCTCCGGCTGGGCAAGGCTGTCGAGCATGGTGAAGAGCCGGTCGAAACCGACGGTCGAACGATAAAGGGGAGAGAAGTCTACGTGACGCATGATGTCCTCCTGTGGAAGCGACGTGTTGCGATGAAATGCCCCTGAGACCCCATCTTTGGCGGCCTTGGGACGGTTGCGCAGGCCCTGTTCGGCACCCGCAGAAAGGAGATGGTGATGGGATTCGAGGAGTTCAAGACCTTTTTGCAATCGCCTTGATCGGCCCGTGAACCCCGCATGAACGACAGGTTCGGAGCACGTTCAGGCGCATTCACTTAGGAATTTAGGCGTCGGGTGAAATCTGGTCCCGATGGCTGAAGTGCATCGTCCCTTCTTCTTCAGCCTCAACTTCGGCCGGCCGCGAGCACCCTCATGCTCCTGCCGGCCCTTTTCCCCCACCGCTTTCCAAGCCGGATGCCATGCGCTATCCCTGATGCGAAGCAGTCAGCAGCGGCGCATTGGCAAAGTCATGGATCAGGTTCTCTATTCGACGCCCGATAATCCCGCCCCGGAAAACCGCACGGAAGGGTTCTTCGAAACCCATGACGGCCAGCAGCTGCGATACGCCGTCTTCCGCTCGAGCGGCCAGATTGCCAAGGGCACCGTCGTCATCCTGCACGGCCGAAACGAATATATCGAGAAATATTTCGAGACGATCCGCGATCTGACGGCCAAAGGACTCTGGGTCGCGACCTTCGATATGCGCGGCCAGGGCGGCTCGCCCCGGCTCCTGAAGAGCCGCAACCATGGCCACATCCGCCGCTTTGCCGATTACGAGCGTGATCTCGACACCTTCCTCGAAAAGGTGGTGCTTCCGGATACCCGCCTGCCCTTCTATCTGCTCGCGCATTCCACAGGCGGCCTGATCGCGCTGTCGGCTGCGCCCTATCTCACCACCCGTATCGATCGCATGGTGCTGTCGGCGCCCTTCATCGGCCTGACCGGCCAGTCGGCCTCGCCGCGTGTCATCCGCGCTCTGGCCGGCACGCTGGCTGCCGTCGGCCTCGGCTTCCTGCCGCTGACCTCGAAACCGAAGGAGCCGAACTTCAGCGACAACCCGCTGACCTCGGACGAACACCGCTTCGAGCGCAATGTCGCAATGATGAAGGCTCATCCGGAATTGACGCTCGGGCCGCCGACGGCCCGCTGGCTGATCGAGGCTTTCCGCACGATGGACCGGGTCACCTCCCCCTATCATCTCTTCTCGATCACCATCCCGACCATCGTCATCGCGCCGACGCGCGACGGGGTCGTGCCCTACACGGCGCAGGAGCGGCTTTCACGTTATTTCCGCGCCGGCCAACTGGTGCCGATCAACGGCGCCCGGCACGAGATCTTCCAGGAACGGGATATCTACCGTGCCGCCGCCCTTGCCGCCTTCCACGCATTCATTCCCGGCAGCGATGCCGAAGAAAACCAGGACGTCGCCGCCCTCGGCACGTGAGCCGGATCGGCTTTGCCGACCGGGGGATCAGCGCTGCTGACCCTGGGATCAGCGCTGCAGGATGGCGATAGCCTGTTCGTAGACTGCGCGGCTGCCGGCAGCGATAATCGAGCCGCCGTTTTCCGGCCGTCCGCCGTCCCAGGTGGTGATGATGCCGCCCGCCCCCTCGATGACGGGGATGATGCCGCCGACGTCATAGGGTTTCAGGCTGTTTTCGACGACCAGATCGATATGGCCGGCGGCAAGCAGCGCATAGGCATAGCAGTCGCAGCCGTAGCGAAAGAGCCGTACCTGGCTCTCAATCTCGCGGTATTTCTCCATCTCCTCGCCGGCAAAGAGATGCGGCGAGGTAGTGAATAGGATGGCGTTCGAAAGCGTGTCGCACTGGCGCGTCGCCAGCCGCCGCTCGCCCTCCGGCCCGGTATAGATCGAGCCGTTCTGGTCGGCGAAATAACGCTCGCCGGTAAAGGGTTGCTCGATCATGCCCATGATCGCCCGGCCCGCCTGCTGCAGGCCGATCAGCGTTCCCCATACCGGCACGCCGGAGATGAAGGCGCGCGTGCCGTCGATCGGATCGATCACCCAGACATATTCGCGGTCGAGCCCGACATTGCCGTGCTCCTCGCCGAGAATGCCGTGACCGGGGAAACTCTCCTCGATCAGCGCCCGGATGGCGAGTTCGGCCGCCCGGTCGCCCTCCGTCACCGGGTCGAAACCGGAGGAAAGCTTGTTCGTGACATCGAGGCCGGAACGGAAGCGCGGCAGCGTCTCGGCTCGGGCGGCCTCCGCCAGGCGGTTGAAGAACGAACGGTCAGGAAGCATGATTTATCCGTTTGGCTGGCGGGAATGGCGCTTTTCATAGCGAAAAGCAACGGGAATGCAAACGCAGTAGGCAATCTGGATCTAACTGCCCAAAGATATCGCAGCGCAATATATTGCTTGACATTTGTGCAATGCAATAGTACCGTCCTCAGTACAGTCTTCTGACTGTAAATACCCTCCTTGGGTGTTTCCTCCCTAGACTTAGCCGCGCTCACAAGCGCGGTTTTTTTTGGCCGGGAAGACGAAGGCCAGAGGTCAGCGGTATCGAAAAAGAGAGCTATTCGGCGGCCAGCGCCCGCTCGCCGGCAAATTTCTCGACATATTCCGCCATTTGCTGCATGAAGTCCGTGACGGCATCAGCCACTGCGGCGAAATCCTCGCGCTTCTCCAGAGTCAGCTCGTCGACATAGATCGCCCGGTTCACCTCGATCTGCAGCGCGTGCAGTCCGCGCGAAGGTCGGCCGTAATGTTCGGTGATGAAGCCGCCGGCATAGGGCTTGTTGCGTATCGCCGCAAAGCCCATTTCCTCGAGGATGGCGATGGCCGCGCGCGAGAGTTCAGCCGAAGCGCTGGTGCCGTAGCGATCACCGATGATGAAATCGGGTCGCGCCGTGCTGCCGGCAACGCGCACATTGCCGGGCATCGAGTGGCAGTCGATCAGCACGCCGAAGCCGAACTGCACATGCGTTCGCGCGATCAGCCGGCGAAGCGCCGAATGATAGGGCTTGTAGACCGCTTCGACGCGGTCGAGCCCCTCCTGCACCGGCAGGCGCCGCGCATAGATCTCCATGTTCTCGGCGACGATGCGCGGAATGGTACCGAGCCCGCCGGCGACCCTGAGCGAATTGACGTTGGCATAGGGCGGCAGCAGCCCGTCGAACATCCGCGGATCGAGCTCGTAGGGCTCGCGATTGACGTCGAGATAGGCGCGCGGAAAGTTGGCTGCCAGCAGCGGCGCGCCGAGTGCTACGGCCGAGCCGAAGAGTTCGTCGACATAGTGATCCTCGGAACGGCGGATGGCTATGCCCTCGAGCCTGGACTGGGCAATAAATTCCGGTGGATAAATGCGGCCGCTATGGGGGGAGTTGTAGACGAAGGGAATGGTCTGCGACACGGGCTCATGAACCTCAAAAAGCTCGTATTCGCGTATTTCCGGCACTTTCGGCCCTCTTTACCATGTCATGAACTGACTGCTTGGCCTATGTTGCCAGTTGCCCGGCCGCAAGTCCATACTATGTAGGAGGGATGGCGGTCACGCACAGGCAATTCACCGGTTGTTTACCGGATAAAGACTAGTGTAAACGGCTGGCAGCCCACCAAAAACCTATGGATCGCGGTCTGGATTGATGACTCAGAAGATACTTCTCGCCGAAGACGACAACGACATGCGCCGCTTCCTGGTGAAGGCGCTCGAAAAGGCCGGCTACAAGGTCCTTTCCTATGACAATGGCGCCAGCGCCTATGACCGGCTGCGCGAGGAGCCGTTTTCCTTGCTGCTCACCGATATCGTCATGCCCGAGATGGACGGCATCGAGCTGGCGCGCCGCGCCACCGAGCTCGACCCCGACCTGAAAGTGATGTTCATCACCGGTTTTGCCGCTGTGGCGCTGAACCCTGATTCGAAGGCGCCGAAGGATGCCAAGGTGCTTTCCAAGCCTTTTCACCTTCGCGATCTCGTCGACGAGGTCAACAAGATGCTTGCCGCGTAAGGCTTGTCAGGCGGCGCGTCACAAAACTGAAAAAAGCCTATTGACGGCTCCGAAGGTTTTGTGATCTATGCGCCGCCATCGGATGGGCGTGTAGCTCAGCGGGAGAGCACTACGTTGACATCGTAGGGGTCACAGGTTCAATCCCTGTCACGCCCACCATCCGATCCCCCTGACATTGTTGAGAAATCCCCGCCTTGGGGATTTTCTAATTCTTGAGGCTGGCCCGCGCTCCAGATCCGGCACTTTGCGGAGCGAGGGTTTGCACATGATTGGCCCGGGCCATGATCCGGGCCGGATTCAATTGGCTGTGGGATAGCCCCACACGTGGCAAATTGAGGGACGTATGACGCAAAGGACGCGGACACGGAAAGCGATATCCATCATCCTCGGCGTCGCCCTGGTTGGGGCTGGCCTCCTCGGTTTCGGTTATATGCAGTTTCATGTCGTCGAGCCCATCAGCATCAAGCTTTGGCTGATCCCGATCACGATATTTGCGGCTGGGGCAGCGATCCTCTGGGACGACTTCAAAAGTCCCTAACGCCTTGTTTGATGTCGAGCATCCGCCGGGTAGGACCAAAATAAGTCACAGAAGAGTGCCAATGCCTGGCTATCCAGTGCACGGCCGATTCGCCGTCGCAGACAGATGGGGTTGAGACAGAGAATGAGACTTTTCGCATCGGCAGCCGCCGCAATTTTTTCCGCCGCCCTTGCCTTGCCGGCCTCTGCCGCGCCGGCCGCGCCCGTCGAGACCTTTCCCGGTGCGCCCGGCGTCATTACCCTTTCCGGCAAATGCGCCAAGCTGGTCGTTGCCAAATTCGACGCCACCAAGGGCTGCAAGAACGAGCTTGCCAGCGTCACGCTGGCCAATGGCTTGGTGACCTTCATCTTCACCTCGGACGGCAAGGCGCTCGGCTTCCAAGGCGACGGCAGCGGCATCAAGCCTGCCTCCAACGGTAATGCCCGCCTGCCGCTCAGCCTCGTCACCACGGGTGTCGGCAACAAGATGACCGGAGAGGTCAAGGTCGCCGGCTTCTGTACCTTCGGCAATCCCTATGCCGGCAAGCCGATCGCGATCGAATGCACCGCCGAAAGCAAAGATTCCTCGTTTACCGGCAGCTTCCGCACCGGCGGCAAGCTGGTGAAGAAGGGTAAGTAGCCAGAGCAATCCCTGCAAAACTGCGCAGCGGTTTTTCGTCCTGAATCGCGTGAAAACAAAGAGAGCTTTTCCATGCATTCGAGAATGGAAATGCTCTACAGCGCCGCGCGTCTTTTCAGACGCGCAAAGGACGCTCTAGCATTTTGAATTGCTGTCAGGCGCACCAGGCGCCGCCGGCGGCCCCTGGCTTGCGTGCCAGTCCCTCGTTGATCAGCTGCGCGCCGAAAGAGCGCCCGTCGCGCGAGATGACGCGCGGCGCGCCAGAGGGCTCGCTCTTGCCCGCGGCATTCATGGTGAAGGGTCCGGCGTTCAGAAGCGCCAGCAGCCGCGACTTGGCGGCAAAGGCCACTCGGCGCTCGCCGTCACAGCGCGCTTGGTCGACCACCGGGCTTGCCATGTCGGCAATCACGATCTTTTCGCCCTTGTACCAGAAGACGCCGCCGTCGCTGACGCAATTGATATGGGCGCCCTGCCCGCAATAGCCGAAGGCAACCGTCCCGGTTTCCGAAACGGCCGGAGAGGCCGGTGACGGCACTGCCTTTATCGGCTGGATCATCGGCGTCGGGATCGTGGCCGGCGGCAGCGATTGCGACTGTCGCAGCGGCGCTGCGACTTTCGGCGTGGGTGCGGCAAGCGCCACCTGCTTCGGCGGCACGTCCTTCCTGACGACGGGCCTCGGCTCCGCCGTTTCCCGCGTGATCGATGTCGATTGCCTTGCAAGCATCGGCTGGATGCGCTTCCAATGGTCGTGGGCGACGATGCCGCCGATCGCGGCAATGCCGATCACCGCCCAGGGCAGCAATCCGCCACCGCTGCTGCGCGCTTTGCTCTTTCCTCTGGCCGGCGCCTTGCGGCGGCCGCGTGTCGCTGTCTTGGCCATCTGTCCGATTCCCGTGAGGCCGGGATTATCGCTGCCCAATCCTTTCCGAAAGGTTGGCGCGGCGACAGGATGATGCCTGGTGCGCCGAACTTTCCCTCCAATGACATGCAAGCGCCGGCGCGGACCGGAGAGACCAACGGGACGGCCGAAACGCATGAGGGAAAAAAGCTGAACAAATTCCGCGCTCAGACGTTAGCCAGCGAAAAATTCCATCTATTCTGGGGAAAAATCCATGGATCTCATCATCGCCGACATAATACCGGCGTCGCGTATCCACTATCCCGTCATCTTCGCCCGCCTCTTCGGCGCCATCGTCTTCGGCGGGCTGATCGGCTTCGAACGCGAGGCACGCGACCGCCCGGCGGGCTTCCGCACCCATATTCTGATTAGTCTTGCCGCTGCCCTCTTCGCCATCATCTCGATCGAGGCCGTGCACATGCCGGGTTTTACCGATGACGAGCAGGTGCGCATCGATCCGCTGCGCGTCATCGAAGCCGTGACTGCCGGCGTCGCCTTCCTTGCCGCCGGCATGATCGTCTTTGCAAGAGGTCGGGTGCACGGGCTGACGACGGGCGCCGGCATGTGGCTCTCCGGCGCGATCGGCCTCGCCATGGGCTTCGGCTATTGGCCGCTCGCCTTCTTCACGACGATCGTCGCCATCTGCGTACTCTTCGCCTTCGGCAAACTCGAACAGCGGTTCGGCTTTAATTCCGGACAGCGTGTCGATCGCGATGAACAGAAATAGAAAAGCAAAGCGCCCGGCATCATGCCGGGCGCTCGTGTTGTCGGCGTGCCCTTCTGTGGGTCACTCGGCTGTTGGCCATTCAGCGCGTGTAGCCGAAGGATCGCTTTTACCAACCGACACGGTGCCGCCGATGGCGGAGAGCGGCTTCTGGCGTTTGCCGATATTGATGCGTTCGTCCGCCGCCTCGCGTACGGCCTTCCATTCATTTTCGTGCCGGATGAAGATTTCGCGGGGCACAAAGTTGATCGTCATATGTTTCTCACCCTGTTTCAAATCTACTGTCATCGCCCAAGGGCTTCCGGAATAGCCGTTATTTCTTGGTCTCTGCATTGCCCTTGATGTCGGGGCCACCCTTGGAAAGATCGGCGCCGGTAACATGGGCCGGCACGTGAATGTCGTGGTAGACGCCGGGCGTAAGCGTCAAGTCGACATGATGCGGCGGCAGCACCTGCGCCTTCTGCATGCGGTTCGGCTTCGACCGCTTCATGCGGTCGGACGCCTCCGTGCGTTTGTCGGGAAGATGGGTCGAAGTGTGCATCATCGGCCTCCTTTTTTAAGCTCAACCAGGGCCTAACGGGCGGGCATCAGGATGGTTCCAAAAAAATTACCCAATCTCGGCACGCCTGTCGGCCTTGACTGGCCCGCGAAGCCCATTACCTAGAACCTATCCCGCAGCCTTCCAGACATCGGCTGACGGGGGAACTTTGGTGCCGGGCCCCTCTGGCGAGAGTTTTTACGGCGCTCTCGTGATGTCGGTACCGCCTGCAGCTTAGCCGGCGGATTTTTCATCGATGAACAAGCTCACCATGCCTGACCCGCGTGCCCATTGTGGCGTGCGGCGTCTTTCTAATTTGTCCACCCTCTTCGACACGATTTGCGGCCGCGAGGTGCGGCCATGAACCAGACTGTGACCTCCAAATCCTCGCTCAGCTATTTTCGCTGGGCTTTCATCGTCACTGCCCTCGGCCTCGTTCTCGGCGCCGTGCTCGGCTGGCAGACGACCGGCACGATCGGCGGCATGGCGACCGTCTTCTTCATCTGCACGGTACTTGCAGTGCTGGAGATATCGCTTTCCTTCGACAATGCCATCGTCAACGCCAACAAGCTGAAGGAGATGACGCCGGTCTGGCAGAAGCGCTTCCTCACCTGGGGCATCATCATTGCCGTCTTCGGTATGCGCATCGTCTTCCCGCTGGCGATCGTCGCGATCGCGGCACAGATCGGCCCCTGGGATGCTCTGGTGCTTGCCGCACGCGAGCCGGCCGAATATGCCCGCATCATGAACGACGCACATCTGCCGATCGCAGCCTTCGGCGGCACCTTCCTGATGATGGTCGGCCTCAACTATTTCTTCAATCACGAGAAGCAGGTGCACTGGATCGGCGGCCTTGAAAAGATGATGGCGCGTTCCGCCACCATCAAGGGTATCGAGATCGCCTTCGTGCTGGCGCTGATGCTGGTTTTCTCCTGGCTGATCGGCGGCGAGGAAGCCACTGTCTTCGTCCATTGCGCCATCTACGGCCTGCTCACCTTCCTCGCGGTCGAGGTGGTCGGCGGGCTGCTCGATGCCTCGCAGCAGACGATGAGCGCTGCCGCCAAGGGTGGCCTCGGCGCCTTCATCTATCTAGAAGTGCTGGACGCCAGCTTCTCCTTCGACGGCGTCATCGGCGCCTTTGCGCTGACGCAGAACCTCTTCGTCATCGCCATCGGCCTCGGCATCGGCGCCATGTATGTGCGCTCGATGACGATCATGCTGGTGGAGAAGGGAACACTTGCCGAATACCGCTATCTCGAACATGGCGCCTTCTATGCCATCCTGATCCTCTCGGTGATCATGTATGCGCAGACCATGGTGCACATCCCCGAAGTCATCACCGGCCTCGGCGGCGCGGCCTTGATCGGCCTGTCCCTCTGGTCATCCATCCGCCACAACAGGCGCGAAAAGGTGGAGGGTCATGGCATCAGGCAGGAGGAGCTTCACGCCTGACATCGGGTGTCACAGCGCGCCGCGCTGCTGCATCCGTAGGGATAAAAATAAAGCCCGCGACCATCCGGTTGCGGGCTAATTCATTCATGCATGGCTTGAAGGTGTTAGCGGGAGACCTGACCGAAGGAGGCCGGGTCGATGCCGAGCTTCGTGAGATCATTGGCGCGCGGGCGACGGCCTGCTTCGACAGCGGCGCTGACAGCGTTTGCAGCCCCAAGGACGGCGAATGCGCGGCCAAAGAAGCCAGTACGGATTGAATTGCGAAGTGCGGACATTGTCCTTTTCCTCTTGCTCTATGATTGACTGTCCATAGATGGCGTCACGCATAGACCTCCACAATGCTCAGAAAATCACCTCAGCCATGCATAAACAGCAGGCCGGCACATGTCTCCATGGCCGGCCCCGAGGGAGGGGTGGATCGTCTTCTTATTTTAGTCTTCGTTTGCCGCAAGTTGCGACAGCACCTGACCTCTGCCGCGCAGCCGCAGGATCAGCGGGATGAGGAAGGCGGCGGCTGCAACGATGAGCAAGCCTGCCGCGATCGGCGACATCACAAGCGTCGTGACGTCGCCCTGGCTGATCGCCAGCGCTCGGCGCAGCTGCTGTTCGGCAAGCGGGCCGAGGATCAGGCCGACGACGGTAGGCGCGATCGGATAGCCGAACAGCCGCATCACATAGCCGAGCAGGCCAAAAGTGAGCAGCATGCCGAGCTCGAACACGGATGGATTGGCACCGATTGTCCCAAGCGTCGCAAACAGCAGGATACCGGCATAGAGCCATGGCTTCGGGATTGTCAGCAGCTTTACCCAGAGCCCGATCATCGGCAGGTTCAGCACCAAAAGCATCGCATTGGCGATGAGCAGGCTGGCGATCAGTCCCCAGACAAGCTGCGGATTGGTGGCAAACAGCAGCGGCCCCGGCTGCAAGCCGTACTGCTGGAAGCCGGCAAGCATGATCGCCGCTGTCGCCGTCGTCGGCAGGCCGAGCGTCAGAAGCGGCACCAGGGTGCCGGCGGCCGATGCGTTGTTTGCTGCCTCGGGACCGGCCACCCCTTCGATCGCGCCATGGCCGAACTCTTCCGGGTTTTTCGCCAGCCGCTTTTCGGTCGCATAGGAGAGGAAAGTGCCGATTTCGGCGCCGCCCGCCGGCATCGCGCCGATCGGGAAACCGATCAGCGTGCCGCGCAGCCACGGCTTCCACGAGCGCGACCAGTCCTCAGCGGTCATCCAGAGCGAACCCTTGACCGCCTCGATCTTCTCCGCGATCCGGTTGCCCTGCGCGGCGATATAAAGCGTCTCGCCGATCGCAAACATCGCCACGGCAAGCGTCGTCACCTCGACACCATCGAGCAGGTCGGGAATGCCGAAGGAAAGCCTGGCCTGCCCCGTCTGCTGGTCGATGCCGACCATGGCGAGCGCAAAGCCGATAAACAGCGAGGTCAGGCCCCTGAGCGCCGAATCGCCGAAAGCCGAGGAGACGGTAACGAAGGCAAGCACCATCAGCGCGAAATATTCGCGCGGCCCGAAGACCAGCGCCAGCTTGACGATGTAAGGCGCGATGAAGGCAAGCCCGAGCGTCGCGATCAGGCCGGCGACGAAGGAGCCGATCGCCGCCGTCGCCAGCGCCGGTCCGCCGCGCCCGGCGCGCGCCATCTTGTTGCCCTCGAGCGCGGTGACGATCGAGGCGCTTTCACCCGGCGTGTTGAGCAGGATCGAGGTCGTCGAACCGCCATACATGCCGCCGTAATAAATGCCGGCGAACATGATCAGCGAGCCGCCGGGATCGAGTTTGTAGGTGACGGGCAACAGCAGCGCCACGGTGAGTGCCGGGCCGATGCCGGGAAGCACGCCGACGGCGGTGCCCAGCGTCACGCCGACCAGCGCATAAACCAGGTTCATCGGCTGCATCGCAACCAGGATACCCTGCCATAGGAATTCGAATGTGCTCATCTTGGTGTCCCAAGCGGCCTTCCCGACCATCCGATTTCGGGGTCAGGCGCCGCGCAAAATCAAAAGAGCTGACAGCGCGTCCGCGCGGTCAGAAGAACAGATGTTCGAGCGGGCCGGCCGGCAGCGTCAGTTGCAGCAGCTGCGAGAAGATCGCCCAGACGACAAAGCTGAGGACGATGCCAAGCGGCAGCGAGATCCAGAGCTTACGCTTGCCGAAGCCGCGTGCCGTCAGCGCGAAGAGGATGCCGGTCGCGATCGAGAAGCCGGCGACGCGCAAAAGCAGCATCTGGCAGGCAAGACCGGCGACGATCCAGATGACGGGTGCGACTTCCTGCCGGTCACGTTCGGGAAAATCGCCGCGCCAGGCTTCGAAGGCGGTCCAGATCCCGAGACAGAAGAGGCCGAGTGCCACCACTTGAGGCACAGTCGCCGGACCGATGCGGTCGTACTGCGCAATCGTTTTCAGATGCAAGGCATCCCAGGCCATCACGCCGGCGACGACGAAGAGGAAAACGGCAATGATGAACGCCGCCCAATCAGGGCGGCGTTCGGTTGCCGAGGAGGGGCTATCCTCGCTCATTGAACAAGTCCGATATCTTTGAGAATGCCTTCAGTGGCCGAGACATCCTTTTCGAGCTGCGCCTTGAAGGCGTCGCCGGACAGATAGGTGTCGGCCCAGCCCTTGGTCTTCAGGGTTTCCTGCCAGGTGGCGGAGCTGTGCAGTTTCTCGAAATCGGCGGTGACGCTTGCCACCTGCTCTGCCGACAGGCCGGGAGCAGCGGCAACCATGCGCCAGTTCTGAATGGTGACGTCGGTGCCGGCTTCCTTCAGCGTCGGCGCATCGACGCCGTCGATACGCTTGTCGCTGGATACGGCGAGAAGACGGAGCGTGCCCGACTTCACCTGCGATTCGAATTCGCTATAGCTCGAGACGCCAGCCGTGACCTGGCCGCCGAGAATGGCGGCGAGCGCTTCACCGCCGCCGGAAAAGGCGACATAGTTGATCTTGGTCGGGTCGACGCCGGAAGCCTTGGCGATCAGGCCGACGGCGATGTGGTCGGTGCCGCCGGCAGAGCCGCCGCCCCAGGAAACCGCACCCGGATCCTTCTTCAGCGCCGCGACCAGGTCGGCCATGGTTTTGATCTCGGACGCGGCAGGAACGACGACGGCCTCATACTCGCCGGTCAGACGAGCGATCGGCGTGACATCCTTGAGCGTCACCGGCGACTTGTTAGTGAGGATCGCGCCGACCATGACATAGCCGCCGACAATCAGCGAATTCGGGTTGCCGGCAGCCTGGCTGCTGAACTGCGCAAGGCCGATGGTGCCGCCGGCGCCCGGAACGTTCTGGACCTGCACGTTGCCGGAGATCTTCTCCTGCTGCAGCGCGGTCTGCAGCGAACGGGCCGTCTGGTCCCAGCCGCCGCCGGGAGCGGCCGGCGCGATGATGGTGTAATCGGCCGCATAGGCCGGCAGCGCGATAGTCGCTGCAAGAAGGGTTGCAATGAACGTATGCTTCACGATGTGTCCTCCGTCGGCGGCTGAGCAGACCGCCTGTTATTCTCAAGGGAATCAGGAGGAATGGCTGCCAGCGGACGCAAGCGTCCTGAATGACGAGCGGAATACCTCCCAAGGCTTCAGCTCTCCGCCTCCACGGAGAAGAAGTAGCCAAAGCGACCACAACAACCTGTCATTTAGCTGACATCGGTGAGATATCCAGAAGGACACGACACTTTTTTGCCGTAATTGGCAGTTGCCGGTCTAAATCCCGGTTCTTCGCTGCCGCATGGCCAGTACTTCTAGTCGCCGCGAAGTATGGCCGCGAGCCTCATCTGGCGAGAGCTACAGGCGGAGCGATCCAAAGCTCTATAAGGAGGGCAAAGCCCACCGAAAGCGCCTTCACTGCATCCGCAGAACCTCGTTCCAATGCGCGATCAGCCGCGCCCGCTTCACCTGGTCGAGATAGACCATCAATCCGGGGCTGACCGGCACCGGCCGCAGTTGGGCGCCGAGCAGTTCCTGCAGCGTATTGGCGGTATTCTCGCCTGCCACCTCGGGGCTGACCGCCGGGATCTGCAGCTCGCGCGCCAGGATCGTCTGCCCTTCCCTCGACATGAAGAAGGTAAGGTAACGCCGACCGAGTTCCGGATCGGCGGCGGCCTGCGGCACCAGCCCGATCCGCGACATCACCACGGTATAATCCTTCGGCAGCACGATGCCGACATCGGGATAGCGCGACGCCCAGTCGGCCGCATAGGAGCCGAGAATATTGTAGCCGAGCACGAAGCGCCCGTCGGCAACGCGTTCGAGGATCGCCGAACTCGTCGAATAAAGCTTGACGCCGGCAGCCCCCATCGCCCCGATCACCGACCAGATGTCGCCGAACTGCTCCTGGTCGCGCGCCATGAAAAGAAAGCCGACGCCCGAGCGCTCGATATCGTAGGTGCCAATCCGCCCATAGACGTCGTTGCCCTTGCGTTTCAGATAATCGACGAATTCAGCCCGCGAGCTCGGCACCGGCTCATGCGCAAAGCTCGGCTTGTGATAGACGAACACCGCCGGCTCGAAGGTGAGCGCATAGGCGGTGTTGCGCCAGTTCGCCCATTTCGGCCATGCACCGCTCATCGGCAGGTTGCTGACCTGAGCATATCCGTCATTGGAAAGCTTCACCTGCAGGTCCATCGCCGAGGAGAAGGCGAAATCCGCCGTCTTCTTGCCGGCATCCGTCTCCCTGACGATCCGGTCGTAGATGTCGCCGGTCAGCATGTCCTCATATTTGACTGCGATATCGGGATTGGCGTCCAGGAAACCCCGGATCATCGGCTGCGCCAGGGGCTCGTCGAGCGAGGAATAAACCGTCAGCACCGGCGCATCGGCATTGCCCGACTTCGCCGGATAGAAGGCCTGATCGGCGAGCGCGAAGCCCGGCCAGAACGCCAGCAGCAAGATGAAAACTCTCCTCATGCCGCAACAATGCCTGAGCGCGCCCAGAGGAGCAAGGGCGCCGGACTAGGCAGCGACCCACTCCATCAGCGCATTCTGCGCATGCAGCAGAAAAGCCTTGGCGATACGGCTTCGGCAGAGCGGATGTTCCATCGCCCCCGCCGTTACCTCCTCGCCGCGCCGAACCGGCGGGCACGGCAGGGAGATCGCACCCTCCGACAAACGATCGAGCAGATACCCTGATCGACAAACTCACTGCATTGGCCGACAAGGCGTCCATCGCCATCCGGGAGCTCAAGGAGCGGGATTGGGCCGACGGAGGAAGCCATTCTCTGGGCGAACGCGGGCGGGCTGAGTGGCATTTGGGGTCGGGGAGCACTTTACTACTAGGCGACCCAACTTCGCGACCTAGGTGTCCCCTATGCATCCAAACCACATTTGAGCTGGTTTGCTCCTATTCAGTTTTGATGCCTGTGTTTAGCGTCACATAATAACGCGCAACAGCAACATCCATCTCTGCAATTACCAGTTGATACACCAATCGGGCACTCTTAGCGCCACCGTCTGAAGCTCTCAACGTAAGATCAATTATTTCCTGGGGTGAGTTGGCCATTCGAAAAGTTGGAGCCACAAGTAGATCATATCCGTCCTTGTTCCATTCAGTGTCACCTTGATCGTCAGATTTTGCTATTTCATCTTCCATTTCACTATCAATTCGCCGCTTTGCATCGGACAGCATTCGTAGGACTTCCTCAAGGTCTCCTTGCCCGATTGGTCTCTTTTGATCGCTCATCCGAGACTTTGCGCGTGTCGTGATCTCCTCTAACTCATGAATGGCCGCCATAGCAGCACCCACAGCGGCGTTGAACTTTTTCGACGGAACCCGCAGAATTTTGGGTGATGGGTCCGGCTCTGCTTTGCGTCGTAGGAAACCAAGCATTGTGTGTTCTCTCGTTCAAGGGGAACCGCCCGGGTTTGCCGGAGACCGTTTGGTTTAAGTTATGCGGCCATGGCTGGCGCGTCCAGCATGACGTAGTATCGTTCTTCAGCTTCGGCTGGTGGAATGTTGCCGATGGGCTCCAGAAGACGGCGGTGCCGCCGCGCCAATGAGGACTTGGCCATCTGCATGCGCGCCTTGTCGACGTCGACTATCCCGGCGCCGACAAGGTTCGTGTCATGATGGATAACCTATCAACCCACACGACCTCCGCCGTCTATCAGACCTTCCCAGCCGCCGAGGAGCGCCGGATTTTGCGACGTCTGGAGTTCCACTACACGCCCAAGCACGCCAATTGGCTCAATATGGTCGAGATCGAGATCCGCTTCCTGTGCCGCCAATGTCTTGACCGCCGCATCGCCAGTCGCGACAGCCTTGAAACCGAGGTCCGGACCTGGCTGCGACGCCGCACCGAAAGGGCCATCGCATCCGATGGATGTTCTCAACACAGCACGCAAGAGCCAAGATGGCAAAATCATATCCAACGCCATCGCTCAACTAGGCAGGAAAAGTGTGTAGCGGTTTTCCCAGGCAAAGCGCGAAGCGCTTTTGCCGGGAATTGCGTAAAGACAAAAGGATAGAGCGGTTCTGCGCTTCCGTTAAAAGCTGAATCGCTCTAGGTCGCGACCCACTCCATCAGCGCATTTTGCGCATGCAACAGAAAGGCCTTGGCGACGCGGCTTTGGCAGAGCGGATGCGCCATCGCCTCCGCCGTCACCTCCTGGCCGCGCCGAACCGGCGGGCACGGCAGAAAGATCGCATCCTCCCGCAAACGATCGAGCACATCGGCCCCGATCCGGTAGCCGGCGAGCGCGTCCGAGGCGGCATCGCCCGGCCATGAATCGGTGGTGACGACGTCGGCATTCGATAGCTCGCCCATATCGGTGCTCACGCGGAAGCGTCCATTGAGCAACGCGGCGTCGCTGATGTGCCAGTGTTCGGGATAGACCTGCACCACCTCGATCGGCAATGCGATCGACGCTTCGGCCCAGGAGCGGAGGATATTTGCGTCCGCCGCCACGCCAACGACCTTCAACCCATCGATCAAGCCGCGCCGGCTGTTGATATAGGCAAGGTCGCCGAGCGTCTCGCAGGGATGGTTGGAGCGTGTGCGCGCGTTGATGACAGGGACCGGCGAGGCTGCCGCCACCGCCTTCAATGTCGCAAACTCCTTCGTGCGGATCACCAGCATGTCGAACCAGTTGCCGAGATAACCCGAGAGATCGCCGGTTTCCTCCCTGGCATTGAAGCCGATCGGCACATGCACGCAAATACCGCCCATCGCCTGGATGCCGAGATCGAAGGCGGTCGTATTGCGCCAGCCGCCGTCATCGACAATCAGCGCGACGCGTTTGCCCGCAAGGCTCTGCGGCATCGTGCGCTCATCCCAGGCTTTGGCAAGCTCACCGGCGCGACCGATGATCGACCGCAGCCCGGCCTCCGGAATGTCGTGAAACTCCAGAAAATTCCGGGCCAAATCCGTCATCCAAAATCTCCGTCAGCCATGACACGTCACCACAATACCTTTCGCTGGCCTCACGACAATCGCCGAAGCAACCGCGAATCACATTGCATACCGCGTTGGATACCCTGGCGATTCGTCTTCCAAGCCATGCCCCTGGGTCCGGCTCAAGCCTTAAATCGTTCGGCGATCGGTTTTATGATGCCGACACGGGAAGTATCGGCCAAGGCAGAACACTGGGTTTTTCTCCGAAGCAAATTGCCTTTTCATCACAAAGGATTAGTGACTGGCTCCATCCTTCACCCATTTAGAGTATTGATGAAGATCGACGACGTTATATGGTCGCGCTGCCGCGTTAAAACGTCGAGACCGCCCGAATTTCTTATTTCGGGGGACGACTCTATGCGACAAAAACTCTATAAAAAGTTAGACTAAACTGGGAAGATCCATGGGAGGGGTCATGGAACGACGACTGAGCGCTATTCTCGCTGCAGACGTCGTCGGCTACAGCCGGCTGATGGGCATCGATGAATCCGGCACGTTGCAGGCGCTGAACCGCCATCGCTGCGAGCTGGTCGACATTCGTATTTCAGACTACAAGGGCCGGATCGTTAAACTCACCGGCGATGGCATCCTTGCCGAATTCCAGAGCGTGGTGAATGCGGTGGCCTGTGCCGCCGAGATCCAGCGCAGCATGGCCGCCCGTAACGAGAACGTGCCCAAGGACGAGCGCGTCGAATTCCGCATCGGCATCAATCTCGGCGACGTCGTGGTCGAGAACGGCGACATATTCGGAGATGGGGTCAATCTCGCCGCCAGGCTTGAGCGTATCGCAGCGCCGGGCGGCATCGCCGTGTCGGCCTCGGTGCGTGACCAAGTCGGCTCGCGCCTCAATCTTGGCTTCGAATTCATCGGCGAACATATACTGAAGAACATCAGGCAGCCTGTTCAGGTCTATACCGTCAGCTTGGCGCCGCCTTCCTCCGCCAGATTGGTCGCGCAGAATCGCAATACCTGCTTCATCGCGGTGCTGCCCTTCACCAATATGAGCGGCGATGCCGATCAGGATTATTTCTCCGACGGCATTACCGAAGATATCATCACCGATCTTTCCAAGATCTCCAGCCTGCACGTCGTGCCGCGCAATACCATCTTCACCTATAAGGGCATATCGGTGAAGGTGAAGCGGCTCGCCCAGGAGCTTGGCGTGCGCTACGTGCTCGAGGGAAGTGTACGCATCGTCGGCAATCGCGTGCGCATTTCCGGTCAGCTGATCGATACCGCCAATGGCGACCATCTCTGGGCCGAGCGTTACGACCGCGATATGACTGACATCTTTGCCATCCAGGACGAGATCACCCATGCGATCGTCGGCCAGTTGAAGGTGCGCCTGCTACCGGAAGAGAAGAAGGCGATCGCGACTGAGCCGACCGCCAATGTCGAGGCCTATACCTACTATCTCAGGGGCCGCCAGCTCTCCCACACCTGGACCAAATCCTATCTCCAGCTCGCAAGGCGCATGTTCTGCAAGGCGGTCGAGCTCGATCCGGATTATGCCCGCGCCTATGCCGGCATCGCCGATTGCGACGCGGCGATCCGCGACTGGGCACCTGACGACGTGCCGCTGAGGCGCATCCTCGAGATGAGCGCCCGTGCCCTGGCGCTTGATCCCGACCTTCCCGAAGCCCACGCCTCTCATGGTCTCGCTTTGCATCAGAGCGGCTATGACGATAGGGCGGCGGCGGCCTTCGAACGTGCCCTGGCGCTCGACCCGAACCTCTTCGAGGCGAATTTCCATTATGCCCGGTTCTTCTTCATGCACGGCAACTTTGCCGAATCGGTGCAATATTTCACCCGCGCCGCCGCAATCCGTCCGGACGACTACGTCTCGCCGATCCACCTGATGTCGGCCTACCGCTCGCTCGGCCGGGTGTTGGACACGGAAAACTGGGCGCGCCTCGGCCTGCTGCGCGCCGAACGCGCCCTGAACCTCAATCCGGAAAATTCCGGCCCCGCCCATCGCGGCGCGCTGGCGCTTGCCCATATGGGCGATGCGACAAGGGCACGCGACTGGGCGGCGCGTGCGATCGCCATCGATCCCGACGACATCGTCGCGCAGTATAATCTCGCCTGCGTCTATTCCGTTCTCGGCGACGTCGACCAGGCGATCGATCTGCTGGAGAAGCTGCTGCCGAACAGCTCCGTCTACCATATCAAATGGTTCGACAATGATTCCGATCTCGACAACATCCGCGACGATCCCCGCTTCCGGAAGTTGCTCACCGCCGCAATGATGCAGCGCGAACGGATCGAAAGGACCGGAAGCTAACGCCGGTCTTTCCCGGCGTTCACCCAATCTTCAAAATCGCTGTGACATCGCTACAGCACCTCTGTAATCTCCTATGAAAACAGGGGGACATCTGTGCGCATCCTGCTCACCGAAGACAATATCGCGCTGGCCGACGGCCTGTCGGCGATCTTGCGCGGCACGGGCCATGCCGTTGATGTCGTGCATGATGGTGCGTCTGCCAATGCGGTCATCGCCGCGGAAAATTTCGATCTGGTGATCCTCGACCTCAACCTGCCGGAGATGGACGGTCTCGACGTGCTGCGCGCCATGCGCGCCCGGCAGAATCAGGCCGCCGTTCTCATCCTGACCGCGCGCGGCACGCCGGAAGAGCGGGTGAAGGGGCTCGATCTCGGCGCCGACGATTATCTGATCAAGCCCTTCGACATTGCCGAATTCGAGGCCCGGGTGCGCGTGCTGCTGCGCCGCCAGGCCGGGCTGCGCTCGGCGACGGTCAGCTTCGGCGGCATCTCCTTCGATCTCAATTCCCGCACCTTTTCAGCAGGCGCCACTCCGCTCGATATTCCTGCTCGCGAGCTCGGTCTGCTCGAAATCCTCTTCATGCGGGCCGGCAAGGTCGTCGCCAAGGAAGCGATCATTCAATCGCTGACCGCCTTCGACGACGACATTTCCGCAAACGCCATCGAGCAATATGTCAGCCGCCTGCGTAAGCGCCTGTCGCCGCACGGCCTGACCGTCAAGACCGCGCGCGGCATCGGCTATTATCTCGACAAGCTGCCCGAGGCCTCATGAAAGCCGCCTATTCCCTCCGGCGCCGGCTGCTCTTCTGGCTGCTCGTCTCGACAGCCGTCATCGGTACGCTGGCACTTGCCGATACCTATCGCGAGGCGGTCCAGACCTCCAATATCGTCTCCGACCGCGTGCTCGCCGGTTCCGCGCTGGCGATCGCCGAGCGCGTCGTCGTCGCCGAGGACGGCACGCTGCAGGTCGATATCCCCTATGTCGCACTGGAGATGCTGACCTCGGCCGCGCAGGATCGCGTCTTCTACCGCGTCGACGGCCCGCCGGGCCAATTCATCACCGGCTACCAGTCCCTGCCGGTCCTCAAGAAGACGCCGGGCGATGCCGCCGCCTTCGCCGACGATAGCTTCCGCGGCGAGCCGATCCGAATCGCCACACTCGAACGCTCCGCCTCGACAGGCATCCGCTCTGTGCCCTTCGTGGTGACGGTCGCCGAAACCACCATCGCTCGCCGGCAGCTGGCGCAGGCGATCCTCGTCCGCTCCGCACTCCGTCTCGCCTTCATGATCGCGGGCGCTGCCGTCATCGTCTGGATCTCGGTCACGGTGGCTCTGCGCCCGCTCTACAAGCTCGGCGACGCCATCGGCGAACGCAGCCCCGATGACCTGCATCCGATTGAGCAGACCGTGCCGAGCGAGGTCGAACCGCTCGTCGATACGGTGAACTCCTTCATGGTCCGCCTGCAATCGGCGCTCGATGCGCTCCGCCATTTCACCGGCAATGCCAGCCATCAGCTGCGCACCCCGCTGGCGATCATCCGCACTCAGCTCGCCCTTTCCGCCCGTGCCGGCTCGCTCGACGAGGCCCAAGCGGCGGCACTGAAGGGCGACCAGGCGGTGGCACATGCCGAACGCATCATCGCCCAGCTTCTCCTGATGGCCAAGATTGACGCCGCCACCGCCAAGGAGGCGCTCACCGCCTCCGCCATCGATCTCGCCGCCATTGCCCAGGAGATCACCGGCGAACAGATCCCGACGGCCGCTGTTGCCGGCATCGATCTCGGCTTCGAGGGCGAGAGCCCGGCGATGGTCCGCGCCGAGCCGCTGCTGATCGGCGAAATGCTGCGCAATCTTGCCGGCAATGCCATCGCCTATGCCGGTAAGGGAGCTGAGGTCACCGTCCGCATCATCGCCGCGTCAGAGACGGTCCGCCTCGAAGTCGAGGACAATGGCCCCGGTATTCCGCGCGAGAAGCTGGAAGCAGTGCGCCGGCGTTTTTCGCGCGGCAATGAGTCCGGTGCGCCCGGTGCTGGCCTCGGCCTGCCGATCGTCGAAGAAATCGCCAATCTTTTCAATGCCGCGCTGACGCTGGAGCCGGGCACAGGCGGTAAGGGCCTGAAGGCGGCGGTTACCTTTGCCAAGGCAGCGTAAAAGCCTTTGGCAATTCAAAATGCGACTGCGTCCTTTGCGCGTCTAAAACGACGCGCGGCGCTGTAGACCTTTCCGCCTTGCTTTCTTTCGCTGCATTGCACACACTGATCTCGGGAACAGCAAGCCGCACGACGATGCGAGCCGGATAAAAAGAGAAATATGTCGATCAAAGCCAGCATCTATCATCTGACGCATTACATCTATGACAAGCCGGTTCGCCTCGGCCCACAGATCATCAGACTGAAACCTGCCTCGCATTCGAAGACACGGGTGCTCAGCCACTCGCTGAAGGTCACGCCTTCCAACCATTTCGTCAATCTGCAGCAGGACCCCTACGGCAACTACCTTGCCCGCTACGTCTTTCCGGATCCGGTGACCGAGTTCAAGATCGAGGTCGATCTCGTCGCCGACATGACGGTCTACAATCCGTTCGACTTCTTCGTCGAGGAAGAGGCAACCAAGTGGCCGTTCGGATACCCCGAAACGATCCAGGAGGATCTGTCGATCTACATGACGCCGGAGCCGGCCGGTCCGCGCCTCAAGGCGCTGCTGCCGACGCTCGACTGGTCGCCCGACCAGCCGACGGTGGACATGGTCGTCGGCCTGAATGCCCGCCTGCAGCGGCAGATCGGCTATGTCATCCGCATGGAAACCGGCGTGCAGACGCCGGAGGAGACGCTGGAAAGCGCCAAGGGTTCCTGCCGCGACACCAGCTGGCTGCTCGTCCAGATCCTTCGCCATCTCGGCCTCGCCGCCCGCTTCGTCTCCGGCTACCTCATCCAGCTGACGCCGGACCTGAAGGCGCTTGACGGACCCTCCGGCACCGAAGTCGATTTCACCGACCTGCATGCCTGGGCTGAGGTCTATCTGCCTGGTGCCGGCTGGGTCGGTCTCGATCCGACCTCCGGCCTGCTGACCGGGGAAAGCCACATCCCGCTTGCCGCCACACCGCATTTCCGAAATGCCGCTCCGATTTCCGGCGGTTATTTCGGCGAGGCCGAAACCGAATTCGCCTTCGACATGAAGGTATCGCGCGTCGCCGAGCACCCGCGCATCACCAAGCCCTTCTCCGATGAGAGCTGGGACGAACTCAACGAACTCGGCGAGAAGGTCGATCGTGTCCTCGAAGCCGAGGACGTGCATCTGACGATGGGCGGCGAACCGACCTTCGTTTCGATCGACGATTTCCAGTCCGAGGAGTGGAACACCGCCGCCGTCGGCCCGACCAAGCGCGAAAAGGCCGACGTCCTGATCCGCAAGCTGCAAGAACGCTTCGCCCCCGGTGGTTTCCTGCATTACGGCCAGGGCAAATGGTATCCGGGCGAAAGCCTGCCGCGCTGGACCTTCTCGCTCTACTGGCGCCGCGACGGCAAGCCGGTCTGGCAGAACCTCGATCTGGTCGCCGCCGAAGGCAAGGATACCGGCGTTACCGCCGAGGATGCCGAAAAGCTCCTGACGGCGATCGCCAAGGAGCTGGCGATCAAGCCTGACATGGTGCAGCCGGCCTATGAAGATCCGGCCGACTGGATCATCAAGGAAGGCAACCTTCCCGAAAATGTCGATCCGGCGAATTCGAAGCTGAAGGATCCTGAGGAACGCAACCGCATCGCCCGCGTCTTCGCCCGCGGCCTGACCGTCGCGACCGGCTACATTCTTCCGGTCCAGGCATGGAACGCCAAGGCAGCGGAAAGCCGAGTCTGGGTCAGCGAGAAATGGCGCACCCGCCGCGGCAAGATCTTCCTCGTCCCGGGCGACAGTCCGATCGGTTACCGCCTGCCGCTCGGCACGTTGCCCTATGTTGCCCCGGCGCGTTACCCCTATATCCACCCCGCCGATCCGACGATCCCGCGCGAACCGCTGCCTGATGTCTTTGTACCGGCCGGCCGCGCCATGCCGGAAGCCTCTTTCCATGCCGATGAGAGCAATCGCCGCCGTGTCGAACAGACGCTCGGCGAACTCCGCGGTGCCGTGCGCACCGCCATGTCGGTCGAGCCGCGCGACGGCAGGCTCTGCATCTTCATGCCGCCGGTCGAGCGCATCGAGGATTATCTCGAGCTGATCGCCGCAGCCGAAAACGCCGCAGCCGAACTCAAGCTTCCCGTCCATATCGAAGGTTATCCGCCGCCGCAGGACGAGCGCATCAACGTCATCCGCGTCGCCCCGGATCCCGGCGTCATTGAGGTCAACATTCATCCGGCCTCGAACTGGAAGGACTGCGTCGACATTACGACCGCGATCTACGAGGAAGCGCGCGCCACCCGGCTCGGCGCCGACAAGTTCATGATCGACGGTCGCCACACCGGCACCGGCGGCGGCAACCATGTCGTCGTAGGCGCGGCCAATCCGAACAACAGCCCCTTCCTGCGCCGTCCCGATCTGTTGAAGAGCGTCGTCCTCCACTGGCAGCGTCATCCCTCTCTCTCCTATCTCTTCTCCGGCATGTTCATCGGCCCGACCAGCCAGGCGCCGCGCATCGACGAGGCTCGTCACGACAGCCTCTATGAGCTGGAGATCGCCATGGCGCAGATCGCTGCCCCCGGCAGCGGCCAGCAACCGCTGCCCTGGCTCGTTGACCGCCTGTTCCGTAACCTTTTGACCGACGTCACCGGCAATACCCACCGTGCCGAGATCTGCATCGATAAGCTGTTCTCGCCCGACGGCCCGACCGGACGGCTCGGCCTCATCGAGTTCCGCGGCTTCGAGATGCCGCCGAATGCGCGCATGTCGCTTGCCCAGCAATTGCTGGTGCGCGCGCTGATCGCTCGTTTTTGGGTCAACCCGGTCGACGGCAACTTCGTCCGCTGGGGCACGACCCTGCACGACCGTTTCATGCTGCCGCATTTCGTCTGGACCGATTTCCTCGACGTGCTCGCCGACCTTCGCCAAAACGGCTTCGACGTCAGCCCGGAATGGTTCAAGGCCCAGCTCGAATTCCGCTTCCCCTTCTGCGGCGAAGTCGAATACGAGGGCTCGAAGCTCGAACTGCGCCAGGCGCTGGAGCCTTGGCATGTCATGGGCGAGGAAGGCGCGCCGGGCGGCACCGTCCGATACGTCGACAGCTCCGTCGAACGCCTTCAGGTGCGGCTCGAAACCAGCAATACCGCGCGTTATACCGTCACCTGCAATGGCCGCACCCTGCCGCTGACGCCGACCGGCACCGCTGGCGTGTCGGTCGCCGGCGTCCGTTACAAGGCGTGGCAGCCATCCTCCGGTCTGCATCCTGTCCTGCCGATCAACACGCCTTTGACGTTTGACATTTATGATACATGGTCGAAGCGTTCGATCGGCGGCTGCATCTATCATGTTGCCCATCCGGGCGGCCGGACCTATGACACCTTCCCGGTCAACGGCAACGAAGCGGAAGCAAGGCGGCTCGCCCGCTTCGAGCCGTGGGGACATACGGCGGGCGGTTATATCCCGCACGCCGAGACGGGTTCGCTTGAATTCCCGCTGACGCTGGATCTGAGGCGGCCCGCCGGAATTTAAGGCCGAGGGTTAGGGCCGGGGGTTGGGGTTCAGTTTTGATGGGTAAGAGGCCGGCAGCGGAGCGCAGGGGAGAGGCAGAGGTCCGCATCGCCAAGGGTGCGGCCTTCGGCTATGCGTCGCTTCCTGGCACCGCTGACGAGATGGTCGACAACAAAGGCGCAGTCCGCCCCGTCTGGCAGAATTTCCTCTCGCATCTGAGCGCAATGCCGGAAAAGGATCTCGCCGAGCGTTTTGCCCGCGCCGACCGCTACCTGCGCGATGCCGGCGTCTTCTACCGCGCCTATGGCAGCAAGGGCACCGGCGAACGCGCCTGGCCGATTTCGCATATCCCGGTGCTGATCGACGAGCGCGAATGGAAGACGCTGTCGGCGGGGCTCGTCCAGCGCGCCGACCTGCTGGAGGCGATCGTTGCCGATATTTACGGCGACAACCGGCTGGTGGAGGAAGGGGTCCTGCCGCCGGCGCTGATGGCCGCCAATCCCGAATTCCAGCGCCCGCTCGCCGGTATCCGGCCGGGCTCCGGCCATTATCTGCATTTCTGCGCCTTCGAGATCGGCCGCGGACCTGACGGCAACTGGTGGGTGCTGGCCGACAGGACGCAGGCACCGTCTGGCGCCGGTTTCGCGCTGGAAAGCCGCGTCGCGACGACCCGGGCCTTCTCGGATATCTACGCCGAAACCCCGGTCCACCGCCTCGCCTCCTTCTTCGGCGCCTTCCGCGACGCACTACAGGGTATGAAACATTCGGGCGACGACCGCATCGCCGTGCTGACGCCCGGCCCGGCCAACGAGACCTATTACGAGCACGCCTACATCGCCCGCTATCTCGGTCTCATGCTGCTCGAAGGCGAGGACCTCACTGTCGTGAAGGGCCGCGTCATGGTGCGCACCGTTGCCGGCCTGAAGCCGATCGGGGTGCTCTGGCGCCGTCTCGATTCGGCCTTTGCCGACCCGCTGGAGCTGAACCAGAATTCGCATATCGGCACGCCCGGCCTGGTGGAAGCGCTGCGCGCCGAAAGCCTCACCATCGTCAATGCGCTCGGCACCGGCGTTCTCGAAACCCGGGCGCTTCTGGCCTTCATGCCGACCATCTGCCACCGTCTGCTGGGGGAAGATCTGCAATTGCCCTCGATCGCTACCTGGTGGTGTGGCCAGAAGGAAGAGCGCGAGCACGTCGCAAAGAACATCGAGAAGATGGTGATCGGCCCGGCCTATTCCCGAGCACCCTTCTTCGACGACAACGGCGAGTCCGTGCTCGGCTCGTCGCTGCGTGCGACCGCCAAGGATTCCATCACCGACTGGCTGAGTTCGGACGGCCCGAAACTGGTCGGCCAGGAGGTCGTCACGCTGTCGACGACGCCCGCCTGGGTGGACGGCAAGCTCGTGCCGCGGCCGATGTCGCTGCGCGTCTTTGCCGCCCGCACGGCAAACGGCTGGCAGATCATGCCCGGCGGCTTTGCCCGTATCGGCTCCGGCGCCGATGTCGCGGCGATCGCCATGCAGTCGGGCGGAGCGGCCGCCGACGTCTGGATCGTCAGCGACAAGCCGGTCGAGCGCCACACGCTGCTGCCGGCCGAGGGCAGCTTTACCCGCAACATGCCGGGCAGCCTGCCAAGCCGGGCAGCCGACAATTTGTTCTGGCTCGGCCGTTACATCGAACGTGCCGAAGGGGCGCTGCGCATCCTGCGCGCCTGGCATGCGCGTTACGCCGAAGCTGCCGATCCGAGCCAGCCGCTGCTCGCCGATGTCTCCGAGTATCTCACGGCCGTCGATATCGATACCGCCGAACCCGTGCCGGAAACGCTCTTGCGCAACATCGACAGCGCCGTTTATTCGGCGAGCAACATCCGCGACCGTTTCTCCCCGGACGGCTGGCTGGCACTCAACGATCTCGCCAAAACCGCCCGCCGCTTTCACGTCACCGTCGCTGCCGGCGACGACGCCAGCCATGCGATGACGATCCTTCTGCGCAAGCTCGCGGGCTTCGCCGGTCTCGTGCACGAGAACATGTACCGCTTCACCGGCTGGCGCTTCCTCTCGCTCGGCCGCTATATCGAGCGCGGCCTGCACATGACGCGCCTGCTCGGCCACATGTCCGGCCCGGAAGCGCCCGACGGCGCGCTCGACATGCTGCTCGAAATCGGCGACAGCGTCATGACCCATCGCCGCCGCTACAACGTCAACACGGCGCGGCTGACCGTCACCGACCTGCTGGCGCTCGACCCTCTCAATCCCCGCTCGGTCCTTTTCCAGGTGAACGAGATCCACCATGAAGTCGAGCAGTTGCCGAATGCCCTGATCAACGGCCAGATGTCGCCCTTCTACCGCGAAGCGATGCGGCTCCATTCCGGCCTGGCGGTGATGACGCCGGAGGGTATGGGGGCCGAGGTCTATCAACGGCTAGAACGCGAATTGGAGCAGCTTTCCGATCTGCTCGCCCAAACCTATCTCGGGTGACGGCGATGCTCTACGATCTCTCCCTCCGCATGGGTTACATCTACGACGTGCCGGCCTCCGGCGCTCGCCACGTCATGCGCCTGATGCCGCTGTCGCTGACCAATCGACAGCGCCTGGTCGCCGGCTCGATCACCATCTCGCCGACGCCGGACGAGCAGTCGCATTTCGTCGATTTCTTCCATCATCCCACCACCTCCTTCATGCTGCGCGCGCCGCACGAGACGCTCGACATTCGCATGCAGGCCCGCGTGCAGGTGGAAAGCCAGCCGATCGCCGCCGATTTCTCGCCGCTGCTTGCCGACCTGCCGGAGGAGGTCGCCGGAATCTGGTCGCTGGCGCCGGATTCGCCGCACCATTTCCTTGGCGACAGCCCGCGCCTGACCCAAGCCCGCGAGATCGCCGACTATGCGCAAAGCTGGGCCGTGCCTGATCTGACGGCGATGCAGATCGCCCATGCGCTCTGTAGCCGGATCAACAAGGATTTCACCTACGATCCTGACGCGACAACGGTGGACACGACGCCGCTCGAGGCGTTCAGATTGAAGCGCGGCGTCTGCCAGGATTTCACCCACATCATGATCCTGGCGCTTAGAAGCCTCGGCATTCCGGCCGGCTACGTCTCCGGCTTCCTGCGCACCATCCCGCCGCCCGGCAAGGAACGGCTGGAAGGGGCGGACGCCATGCATGCCTGGGTCAGGATCTGGTGCGGCGAGACGAACGGCTGGATCGAGCTCGACCCGACCAACGACATCCCCGCCGGCACAGACCACATCGTGGTCGCCTATGGCCGGGACTATTCCGACGTCGTTCCCGTCATCGGCGTATTGAAAAGTTATGGCGGCCAACGCGCCGTCCAGGCGGTCGACGTGATCCCACTGAAATAATCCCAAAACTGGAAAAATCCGACGATTCGTTAAAATTGTATTGACGCCGTAAGGACAGCGGAAAGGAGGAGCGTGCCTAATATCACCGCACAGGGCCTCCTACACGGGTGAACATGATGAGCACCTCCTTTTTGCATCCCTGCCTGCGTCGCATGCTTGGCGACCGTGGCGGTAATTTCGGTATAATGACGGCGATCGTATTGCCCGTCCTCTTTGGTGCTGCCGGCATGGCGATCCAGGTGGGCGACCTATTGCTCTCGAAACAGCAATTGCAGGAAGCCGCCGATTCTGCCGCGCTGGCAACCGCGACCGCCCTGGCAAACGGCACGATCCAAACCTCGCAGGCCGAGGCCTTCGCGCGGGATTTCGTCGCCGGACAAATGGCGAATTACCTGCAGAGCGGCATCGATATCAAGAGCACGACGGGCGTCGATGTCCGGACAACGACATCGGGCAAGTCGACATCCTATCAAGTGACGGTTTCGCCCGACTACAACATCGCGGTCAATCCGCTGATGCAGACGATCGGGTTCACGACGCAGAACATTTCAACGTCGAGCACGACGACCAGCGGCAATTCGCAAACCCAAGGCTCCGTCTCGATGTTCCTCGTCCTCGACAGATCCGGCTCAATGGGCGAGGATACCGCGACGGTCAACGCGTCAGATCCTACGGAAGAATACAATTACGACTGCAGCGAAAAAGACAGATACGGCAACGTAACCAAGAAGAAGACCTGCACCGATACGCGTCCTCACTACTACACCAAAATCGAAGCCCTAAAGCTTGCCGTCGGCACGCTGACGGGCGAACTCGACGCAGTCGATCCCGAAAAGGAATATGTCCGCACGGGTGCCGTTTCCTACAATATCGAGATGCAGAAAGCGAAAGCGCTGGATTGGGGAACGGCCCACGTCACCAAATATGTCAACAAGCTGACGGCGACCGACGGTACGGACTCTGGCGAGGCATTCAAGACGGCCTATAATAAGCTTGCCGACGCGGCCGAAGACAAGGCGCACGTGGACAAGACGGGACAGGTTCCGACAAAATACATCGTCTTCATGACGGACGGAGACAACAACTATACCTCCGCCGACACCGAAACGAAGACGTGGTGCGACAAGGCGCGCGACGCCAAGATGCAGGTCTATACGATTGCCTTTATGGCGCCGGCGCGTGGCCAGGCTCTGCTGAGCTATTGCGCGACAGCGCCGGGCAACTATTTTCCCGCTGGCGACATGACGGCGCTCCTGAAGGCATTCAAGGAAATCGGCATGAAAGCATCCAATCAGGTCACGCGTCTGACGAACTGATACAACGCCCAGAGAAATGGGAAACGAAAAGCCGCGCCGGAACAAACCGGTGCGGCTTTTCGTTGTGCTCGTTCGGCGCATCAGATCGGGAAAAGCGATTGAAATCAAGCCCCTCGACCCGCGTGAATATGAAGGTTTCGCAAATTTTTCGTTTGTCCAAATCCTTTGTTGCAAGTGCTTAGTAACGATGCATAAACTGTCGGCTGCGCAAGCGACAAATTGATTGAATCAGGCATAACATCCTGAAACAAAATTAAAATTGGCGAGACCTGACGATGAACACTGTTTCCAAGCCGATCATCCCCTCCCCCGCCCCTCGCAGTTCAAGGCCGGAAATTCTCGCTGAAGAAATTATCGAACGTCTGACCTACCGCATCGGCAAGGATGCCAAGGTGGCAAAGCCGCATGACTGGCTGACCGCGACGATCCTGGTGGTGCGCGACCGCATCATCGACAGGTGGATGGCTTCCACCCGCGAGGTTTATGCGACCGGCGCTAAGCGCGTCTATTATCTTTCTCTCGAATTCCTGATCGGCCGGCTGATGCGCGACGCCGTTTCGAACCTCGGCCTGATGGAGGAGGTGCGCGATGCACTCGCCTCGCTCGGCGTCGACGTCAACGTCATCGCCGGCCTGGAGCCGGACGCCGCACTCGGTAACGGCGGCCTCGGCCGTCTGGCTGCCTGTTTCATGGAGAGCATGGCAACGGTCGACGTCCCGGCCTACGGCTACGGCATCCGCTATGTCCACGGCCTCTTCCGCCAGCAGTTGGCCGACGGCTGGCAGGTGGAACTGCCGGAAAACTGGCTCGCCCACGGCAATCCTTGGGAATTCGAACGCCGCGAAAGCGCCTATGAAATCGGCTTCGGCGGCGCCGTCGAATTCATCACCACCCATGACGACCAGCCGCGCTACGTCTGGAAACCGGCCGAGCGCGTCATCGCCGCCGCCTTCGACACGCCGGCCGTCGGCTGGCGCGGCAAGCGCGTCAACACGCTGCGCCTCTGGTCGGCGCAACCGATCGATCCGATCCTGCTCGATGCCTTCAACGCCGGCGACCACATCGGCGCTCTGCGCGAAAGCAACAAGGCCGAAAGCCTGACCCGGGTTCTCTATCCTGCCGACGCCACCCCGGCCGGCCAGGAACTGCGTCTGCGCCAGGAATTCTTCTTCTCGTCGGCCTCGCTGCAGGACATCCTGCGCCGCCATCTGCAGCAATACGACGATTTCACCTCGCTGCCGGACAAGGTGGCGATCCAGCTGAACGACACTCACCCCGCCGTCTCGGTCGCCGAACTCGTGCGTCTACTCTGTGACGTACACGGGATGGATTTCGACCAGGCCTGGGAAATTACCCGCCAAACCTTCTCCTACACCAACCACACGCTTCTGCCCGAAGCGTTGGAAAGCTGGGCGGTGCCACTGTTCGAGCGTCTGCTGCCGCGCCACATGCAGATCATCTATGCGATCAATGCCAAGATCCTGATCGACGCCCGCAAGGGCAAGAACTTCTCCGATGGGGAAATCCGCTCGATCTCGCTGATCGATGAAAGCGGCGACCGCCGCGTGCGCATGGGCAACCTCGCTTTCGTCGGCTCGCATTCGATCAACGGCGTTTCGGCCCTGCACACCGACCTGATGAAGGTCACGGTCTTCGCCGACCTGCACAAGCTCTATCCTAACCGCATCAACAACAAGACCAACGGCATCACGCCGCGCCGCTGGCTGCAGCAGTGCAATCCCGGTCTCACCGGCCTGATCCGCGAGGCCATCGGCGACGAATTCCTCGATGATGCCGAAAAGCTGCGTGCGCTCGACGTGCATTCTTCCGATCCGGCTTTCCAGCAGAAGTTTGCAGCGGTAAAGCGCGCCAACAAGGTGGCACTCTCCAACCTCGTCGCCAGCCGCATGGGCGTGAAGCTCGATCCGTCGGCGATGTTCGACATCCAGATCAAGCGCATCCATGAATACAAGCGCCAGCTGCTTAATATCATCGAGGCCGTCGCGCTCTACGACCAGATCCGCTCGCATCCCGAGCTCGACTGGGTGCCGCGCGTGAAACTCTTCGCCGGCAAGGCGGCGCCGAGTTATTACAATGCCAAGCTCATCATCAAGCTGATCAACGACGTCTCCCGCACGATCAACAACGACCCGTCGGTGCGCGGCCTGCTGAAGATCGTCTTCGTCCCGAACTACAATGTCTCGCTTGCCGAAGTCATGGTTCCGGCCGCCGACCTCTCGGAGCAGATCTCGACCGCCGGCATGGAAGCATCCGGCACCGGCAACATGAAATTCGGCCTCAATGGCGCGCTGACGATCGGCACGCTCGATGGCGCCAATGTCGAGATGCGCGACAATGTTGGCGAGGACAACATCGTCATCTTCGGTCTCAAGGCCGACGAGGTGTCGAAAGTCCGCAGCGATGGCCACAATCCGCGCGCCATCATCGAGGGATCGCGCGAACTCGCCCAGGCGCTTGCCGCCATCGGCTCCGGCGTCTTCTCGCCCGATGACCGCAATCGCTATACATCGCTGATCGATGGCATCTATTCGCACGATTGGTTCATGGTCGCAGCCGATTTCGACGCCTACGCCCAGGCCCAGCGCGAGGTCGACCAGATCTGGACCAACCAGTCCGCCTGGTACACCAAGACGATCAACAATACGGCGCGGATGGGCTGGTTCTCTTCCGACCGTACCATCAGGCAATATGCAGACGAAATCTGGAGAGCCGGATGAAAACGCCGAAGACCGTCCCTGAAGTAAAGCTTTCCTGGGAAATTTCGGCAGATGAAATCACGGCAATCCTTGCCGGCTCGCATTCCAATCCGTTTGCCGTCCTCGGTTTGCACCAGGCCGGCGACACCTTCGTCGCCCGGTGCTTCATCCAGGGCGCCGAAGAGGTGACCGCCATGACGCTCGATGGCGGCGTCATCGGCGAACTGAAGCAGCTCCATGCCGACGGCGTCTTTGCCGGCCCGGTTTCCCTCACAAAGCTCCAGCCGGTGCGTTACCGCGCCCGGCGCGGCGATGCCGAATGGGCAGTCACCGATCCCTACAGCTTCGGTCCGGTGCTCGGACCGATGGACGATTATTTCGCCCGCCAGGGTTCGCATCTGCGCCTGTTCGACAAGATGGGCGCCCACCTCATCAAGCACGACGGCGCCCAGGGCATCCATTTTGCCGTCTGGGCGCCGAACGCACAGCGCGTCTCCGTCGTCGGTGATTTCAACAATTGGGACGGCCGCCGCCACGTGATGCGCTTCCGTGCCGACAGCGGCATCTGGGAAATCTTTGCCCCTGACGTACCGATCGGCGTTGCCTACAAGTTCGAGATCCGCGGCCAGGACGGCGTATTGCTGCCGCTAAAGGCAGATCCCTTTGCGCGGCGCAGCGAGCTCCGACCGAAGACCGCCTCGATCACCGCCGCCGAGCTGGAGCAGGAGTGGGAAGACGAGGCCCATCTGAAGCACTGGCGCGAGACCGACAAGCGCCGCCAGCCGATCTCGATCTACGAGGTGCATGCCGCCTCCTGGCAACGCCGGCAGGACGGCACGATGCTGTCCTGGGACGAGCTCGCCTCCAGCCTCATCCCCTATTGCGCCGACATGGGCTTCACCCATATCGAATTCCTGCCGATCACCGAGTATCCCTACGACCCCTCTTGGGGTTACCAGACGACCGGCCTCTATGCGCCGACCGCTCGTTTCGGCGAGCCGGAGGGTTTTGCCCGTTTCGTCAACGGCTGCCACAAGGTCGGCATCGGCGTCATCCTCGACTGGGTGCCGGCGCATTTTCCGACCGACGAACACGGTCTCGGCTGGTTCGACGGCACGGCGCTCTACGAGCACGAAGATCCGCGCAAGGGCTTCCACCCGGACTGGAGCACGGCGATCTACAATTTCGGCCGCACCGAGGTCGTTTCCTATCTCGTTAACAACGCGCTCTACTGGGCCGAAAAATTCCACCTCGACGGTCTGCGTGTCGATGCCGTCGCTTCGATGCTCTACCTCGATTATTCGCGCAAGCACGGCGAGTGGATCCCGAACGAATATGGCGGCAACGAGAACCTCGAAGCGGTCCGTTTTCTGCAGGATCTCAACATCCGCATCTATGGCAAAAATTCCAACGTCATGACCATCGCCGAGGAATCGACCTCCTGGCCGAAAGTCTCGCAGCCCGTGCATGAAGGCGGCCTCGGTTTTGGCTTCAAGTGGAACATGGGCTTCATGCACGACACGCTGAGCTACATGAGCCGCGATCCTATCTATCGCGGCCACCATCACAACGAACTCACCTTCGGCCTGCTCTACGCCTATTCGGAAAATTTCGTCCTGCCGCTCTCGCATGACGAGGTTGTCCATGGAAAAGGCTCGCTGATCGCCAAGATGCCGGGCGACGACTGGCAGAAATTCGCCAATCTGCGTGCCTACTACGCCTATATGTGGGGCTATCCCGGCAAGAAGCTGCTGTTCATGGGCCAGGAATTCGCCCAGTGGAGCGAGTGGAGCGAAGAGAAGGCACTCGACTGGAACCTGCTTCAGTATCGCATGCACGAGGGCATCCGGCGCCTGGTGCGTGACCTCAATTTCACCTATCGCAGCAAGCCGGCGCTGCATGAGCGTGACTGCGAGGGCGAAGGTTTCGAATGGCTGGTCGCCGACGACCACCAGAATTCCGTCTTTGCCTGGCTGCGCAAGGCGCCGGGCCAGAAGCCGGTCGCCGTCATCACCAATTTCACCCCTGTCTATCGCGAGAATTACTCGATCCGCCTGCCGTCCGCAGGTCGCTGGCGGGAAATCCTGAACACCGATGCCGACATCTACGGCGGCAGCGGCAAGGGCAATGGCGGGCGCGTGCAGGCCGTCGATGCCGGCGGCAACATCACCTGCTCGATTACCTTGCCGCCCTTGGCGACAATCATGCTTGAACCTGAAAATTAGTGACTGGTGGGAGGAGAAAATGGTAGAAAAGCGCGTTCAGCCACTTGCCCGCGATGCAATGGCTTATGTTCTGGCGGGCGGTAGAGGAAGCCGTCTCAAGGAACTCACCGACCGGCGTGCCAAGCCGGCCGTCTATTTCGGCGGCAAGGCCCGCATCATCGATTTCGCCCTGTCGAATGCCCTGAATTCCGGCATTCGCCGTATCGGCGTTGCCACGCAATACAAGGCGCATTCGCTGATCCGCCACATGCAACGCGGCTGGAACTTCTTCCGCCCCGAGCGCAACGAAAGCTTCGATATCCTGCCGGCCAGCCAGCGCGTCTCCGAGACGCAATGGTATGAAGGCACGGCCGATGCCGTCTATCAGAACATCGACATCATCCAGGATTACGGCGTCGAATACATGGTCATTCTTGCCGGCGACCACGTCTATAAGATGGACTATGAATGGATGCTGCAGCAGCACGTCGATTCCGGCGCCGACGTCACCATCGGCTGCTTGGAAGTGCCGCGCATGGAAGCGGTCGGCTTCGGCGTCATGCATGTCAACGAGAAGGACGAGATCATCGCCTTCGTCGAGAAACCGGCCGATCCGCCGCCCATTCCCGACAAGCCGGATTTCGCCCTCGCCTCGATGGGCATCTACGTCTTCCACACCAAGTTCCTGCTCGATGCGCTGCGCCGCGACGCCGCCGATCCGACCTCGAGCCGCGACTTCGGCAAGGACATCATCCCCTATATCGTCAAGAACGGTAAGGCGGTCGCCCACCGCTTCGCCAAGTCCTGCGTCCGTTCGGATTTCGAGCACGAGCCCTACTGGCGCGACGTCGGCACGATCGACGCCTATTGGCAGGCCAATATCGACCTGACAGCGATCGTTCCGGAGCTCGATATCTACGACAAGTCCTGGCCGATCTGGACCTATGCCGAGATTACCCCGCCGGCGAAATTCGTCCATGACGACGAGGATCGCCGCGGCTCGGCCACCTCCTCAGTTGTGTCAGGCGATTGCATCATTTCAGGCGCCATGCTCAACAACAGCCTGCTCTTCACGGGCGTCAGGGCCAACTCCTTCTCCAAGTTGGAAGGAGCGGTCGTCCTGCCGAACGTGAAGGTCGGACGGCGCGCGCAGCTCAAGAATGTGGTGATCGACCATGGTGTCGTCATTCCGGAAGGTCTGGTCGTCGGCGAGGATCCCGAGCTCGATGCCAAGCGCTTCCGGCGGACGGAAAGCGGCATCTGCCTGATCACGCAACCGATGATCGACAAGCTGGATATCTGACTTATGAAAGTTCTTTCGGTTTCGTCCGAAGTCTTCCCTTTGATCAAGACAGGGGGTCTGGCCGATGTGTCCGGCGCCCTGCCGATTGCTCTGAAAGCCTTCGGGGTCGAGACCAAGACCCTTCTACCCGGCTATCCCGCCGTCATGAAGGTCATTCGCGACGCGGTCGTCAGGCTCGAATTCCCCGACCTGCTCGGTGAACGGGCGACCGTACTCGAGGTCCAGCACGAGGGCCTCGATCTGCTCATCCTCGATGCCCCGGCCTATTACGACAGGCCGGGCGGACCCTATCTCGATCCGCTCGGCAAGGACTATCCCGACAACTGGCGTCGTTTTGCCGCCCTGTCGCTCGCCGCCTCCGAGATCGCCGCCGGTCTGCTGCCCGGCTGGAAGCCGGATCTCGTCCACACTCACGACTGGCAGGCGGCGCTGACGTCCGTCTATATGCGTTATTATCCGACGCCGGAACTGCCGAGCGTTCTGACCATCCACAACATCGCCTTCCAGGGCCAGTTCGGTTCCGAGATCTTTGCCGGCCTGCGCCTGCCTGCCCATGCCTTCGCCACCGAAAGCATCGAATATTACGGCACTATCGGCTTTCTCAAGGGCGGCCTTAAGACCGCCCATGCGATCACGACAGTCAGCCCGACCTATGCCGATGAGATTCTGACGTCGGAATTCGGCATGGGGCTCGAGGGCGTCATCGCCAGCCGCATCGACGATCTGCACGGCATCGTCAACGGCATCGACACCGATATCTGGAACCCGGCGACCGATCCTGTCGTCCACACCCACTACGGCTCGACGACGCTGAAGAACCGCGAGGAGAACCGTCGCTCGATCGCCGAATTCTTCCACCTCGACAATGACGACGCCCCGATCTTCTGCGTCATCAGCCGTCTCACCTGGCAGAAGGGCATGGATGTCGTCGCCAACATCGCCGATGAGATCGTCGCCATGGGCGGCAAGCTCGTCGTGCTCGGCTCCGGCGAAGCCGCCCTTGAAGGCGCTCTGCTCGCCTCCGCCAGCCGCCATCCCGGCCGCATCGGCGTTTCGATCGGCTACAACGAGCCGATGTCGCACCTGATGCAGGCCGGCTGCGATGCGATCGTCATCCCCTCGCGCTTCGAACCCTGCGGCCTGACCCAGCTTTACGGCCTGCGTTACGGCTGCGTGCCGATCGTGGCCCGCACCGGCGGGTTGAATGACACCGTGATCGACGCCAATCACGCCGCACTTGCAGCGAAAGTCGCAACCGGCATACAATTTGCCCCCGTGACAGAAACAGGCATGCTACAGGCAATCCGCCGTGCGATGCATTTTTATCAGGACCGAAAACTCTGGACCCAATTGCAAAAGCAGGGCATGAAATCGGATGTCTCCTGGGAGAAGAGCGCCGAACGCTACGCTGCCCTCTATTCAAGCCTCGTCTCGAAAGGCATGTGACCTAAAATGATCAAGTCCGTCTCCACCACGCCCTATCTGGACCAGAAACCCGGCACGTCGGGCCTGCGCAAGAAGGTTCCGGTCTTCCAGCAGCCGAACTATGCAGAGAACTTCATCCAGTCGATCTTCGATTCGCTGGAAGGCTATCAGGGCAAGTGCCTCGTCATCGGCGGCGACGGACGCTACTACAATCGCGAGGTCATCCAGAAGGCGGTCAAGATGGCCGCGGCCAATGGCTTCGGCAAGGTCATGGTCGGCAAGGGCGGCATCCTGTCGACGCCGGCCGCTTCCCACATCATCCGCAAATACAAGGCTTTCGGTGGCATCATCCTCTCCGCAAGCCACAACCCCGGCGGCCCGACCGAAGACTTCGGCATCAAATACAACATCAACAATGGCGGCCCGGCGCCGGAAAAGATCACCGACGCTATCTATGCGCGCTCCAAGACGATCGACAGCTACAAGATCGCCGATTTCGCCGACGTCAATCTCGACCGCATCGGCAAGGACGAGCTTCCCGGCGGCACGATCCTCTCGGTTATCGATCCGGTCGAGGACTATGCCGCGCTGATGGAAGAGCTGTTCGATTTCGGCGCCATCCGCAATCTGATCAGCCTCGGCTTCCGCATTGCCTTCGATGGGATGAGCGCCGTCACTGGCCCCTATGCCAAGGAAATCTTCGAAAATCGTCTCGGCGCTCCCTCGGGCTCGGTGCGCAACTTCATGCCGCTGCCGGATTTCGGCGGCCATCATCCGGACCCGAACCCGGTGCACTGCAAGGAACTCTTCGATGAAATGATGGGCGATGACGCGCCCGATTTCGGCGCAGCTTCCGACGGCGACGGCGACCGCAATCTGATCATCGGCCGCGGCATCTTCGTCACGCCGTCCGACAGCCTGGCGATCCTTGCCGCCAACGCCAATCTCGCCCCCGGCTATTCCGGCGGGCTCGCCGGCATCGCCCGCTCGATGCCGACATCGGGTGCTGCCGACCGCGTCGCCGAAAAGCGCGGCATCGGCATGTACGAAACGCCGACCGGCTGGAAGTTCTTCGGCAACCTACTCGACGCCGGCATGGCGACGATCTGTGGTGAGGAAAGCTCCGGCACCGGCTCCAGCCACGTCCGCGAAAAGGATGGCCTCTGGGCCGTGCTGCTGTGGCTGAACATTCTTGCAGTGCGCGGCGAGAGCGTCGCCGATATCGTCACCCAGCATTGGCAGACCTACGGCCGCAACTATTATTCGCGCCATGATTATGAAGGCCTCGACACCGATGCGGCGAACGGCTTGGTGGACAATCTGCGCAGCCAGCTTCCCACCCTGCCCGGCAAGAGCTTCGGCAACCTGAAGGTCGAGAAGGCCGACGACTTCGCCTATCACGATCCGATCGACAAATCGGTGAGCGAGCATCAAGGCATCCGCGTGCTCTTCGAAGGCGGCTCCCGCGTCGTCTTCCGCCTGTCCGGCACCGGCACGTCTGGCGCAACCTTGCGCGTCTATATCGAGCGCTACGAGCCGGATTCGACTCGTCACAACATCGAAACGCAAGAAGCGCTCGCCGATCTGATCGCCGCCGCCGAAAGCATAGCCAGCATTCGTGAACGCACGGGACGCGATGCGCCAACCGTGATCACCTGATCCGGGGGGAACATGCGGGGGAACAGTTCGGCGCAAGCCGGCGCGATCGTCTTCGAGACCGGCGTCGAATTTGCCGTATGGTCGCATCATGCCGCACAGATCGAACTCTGCCTCTTCGAGGATGACGGCAACAGGGAATTCGCGCGCCTGCCGATGGCGCGCGACAGCAACCACATCCATCGACTGTTTGTCGACGGATTGAAGGCGGGCGCGCGCTACGGCTATCGCGCCGACGGTATTTATGCGCCCGATAACGGCCTCTGGTTCGATCCCTCCAAACTGCTGATCGATCCCTACGCCAAGGAGATCGATAGGCCGTTCCGCTACGATCCCCGCCTCGGCATCTATGGCGAGGACAGCCAGGATCTGATGCCGAAGGCGATTGTCACCACCGATACCCGAGCCGCGATCAGCAAGCCGCTCTTCAAACCGGGCGGCTTTATCTATGAGGTGGCGGTACGGCCCTTCACCATTCTCCATCCCGACGTGCCGGAGGCTGAGCGCGGCACGGTCGCAGCGCTTGCCCATCCCTCCGTCGTCGCACATCTGAAGCGGATCGGTGTCGATGCCGTCGAACTGATGCCGATCACCGCCTGGATCGACGAACGCCACCTTCCGCCGCTCGGCCTCACCAACGGCTGGGGCTACAATCCCGTCGCCTTCATGGCGCTCGACCCGCGGCTCGTGCCTGGCGGCATGACCGAGTTGCGCCAGACGGTCGCGGCCCTCCATGCCGAAGGCATCGCCGTCATCCTCGACCTCGTCTTCAACCATACCGGCGAGAGCGACCGTTACGGCGCGACGCTGTCGCTGCGCGGCCTCGACAACCTGCATTATTATCGCCACGCCCAGAATTGCCCGGGCGAACTCGTCAACGACACAGGCACCGGCAACACGCTCGCCTGCGATCATCCTGAGGTTCGCCGCCTCGTCATCGACAGCCTACGCCATTTCGTGCTCAACGCCGGCGTCGACGGTTTTCGCTTCGATCTCGCCCCGGTACTCGGCCGCACCGCGACGGGCTTCGAACGCGACGGAACACTGGCCTCGATCCTCTCCGACGATGTGCTTGCCGACCGGATCATGATCGCCGAACCCTGGGATATCGGCCCGGGCGGTTACCAGCTCGGCAATTTCCCGCCGCCCTTCCTTGAATGGAACGACCGGGTTCGCGATGATCTGCGCTGCTACTGGCGCGGCGACGATTGGAAGACCGGCGCGCTGGCAACCGCACTTGCCGGCTCCTCCGACATCTTCTCCCGCAACGACGGCAACGAGACGCGCAGCGTCAATTTTCTCGCCGCCCATGACGGCTTCACGCTGATCGATCTCGTCTCCTATGCCGCAAAGCACAACGACGCCAACGGCGAACACAATCGCGACGGCCATAACGAGAATCATTCCTGGAACAACGGCGTCGAGGGGGAAACCGTCTATCCGACGATCCGCAAGCGTCGCCGGGACGATGTGATGGCGCTGATCTCAACGCTTTTTGCCACCCGCGGCAGCATCATGCTGACGGCGGGCGACGAGGGCGGCCGCAGCCAGCACGGCAACAACAACGCCTATTGCCAGGACAACGAGATCACCTGGCTGGACTGGAAGGCGTTGGACGAGGGTCTCATCGCCCATACCGCCTTCGTTGCAGGGTTACGTCGCCGTTTCACCGTTTTCTCCGAAACGGGCTTCCTGGCGGGAAATGGCGATGTCGAATGGATTTCGCTTTCCGGCGAACCGATGAGCGTTGCCGAATGGGAGACGCCGTCGCTCTCCACCCTCGGCATGCTGTTATCGACCGGTGACCGCTCCTCTCGCGGCAGGCAGACCAGGCTTGGTGTGCTTTTCAATCGCTCGGGGAGCCGCCAATTTTTCACGCTGCCTTCTCAGAGCGAACCGGGCTGGCGCCAGTTGACCCCGGATGGAGCGAAGAAAACCGGTGGCCGTGCAACCGTCGAGCCACGCTCGATTGCCTTTTTCGTAGAAAATTGACCGCCTCCCGTCCCGCACGCAAATCCTTGTCGCAATCGTCACAAATGCACGATAAGGCTTTGCCGCGGCGGCTTATTTCACGAGGAATTCATGGTCACGGAAATTTCACTCTCCGACGTGCGGGGATTGATCGGCATGGAAACGGGCCTTTCGGATTGGGTCACCGTCGACCAGACGATGATCGACGCCTTCGCGTCGGCGACTGACGACCATCAGTTCATCCACGTTGATCCCGCACGCGCGGCGGCCGAAAGCCCCTTCGGCGGCACCATCGCCCATGGCTTCCTGACCCTGTCTCTGCTGTCGACGATGAACTACAACTGCCTGCCGAAAGTGCGCGAGCAGACTCTTGGCATCAATTACGGCTTCGATCGCGTCCGCTTCATGACGCCGGTGAAAAGCGGCGCCCGCGTTCGCGGTCGCTTCCTGCTTTCCGAAGCCCGCTTCCGCGGCGCCGGCATGCTGATGACCACCTATGACGTTACGATCGAGATCGAAAACGAGAAGAAGCCGGCACTGACGGCAAAATGGATCACCATCATCCAATTCGACCCGAAGGACCGTCCCGCGGACATCTGAGCAAAATCGCTTTGTTATTCGGCCGAATTGAACACGGCTTCGAGAGCATGTCCGTCGGGATCCATGACGAACGCCGCATAATAGTGCTCACCGTAATGAGACCGCAGGCCGGGACGGCCATTGTCGCTGCCGCCATGCGCGATTGCCGCCGCATAAAACTGATCGACTGCCTGGCGGTTCGGCGCGGCAAACGCCAGATGAAAACCCGGGCCGGGCGCACGCTGGCCGTCCGGGCGATGCTTGATCGCCAGCTTGTCCCCGCCGCCGGGAAGGCCGTAGCCGATTGCCTCCCCTGTTTGCCCTGGCCTGATATCGTCCCAGACCCTGATATAGCCGAGCGCGGCAAGGGCGGCATCGTAAAATGCCGCCGACCGCTCGATATCGGAAACACCGAGGGAGACATGGTGCAGCATTCGCTTACCCCTTGAATGAGCGCACGCCCGCGATTTGCTGAGACTCAGTGCCCAGCGTCTTCAGCCGCCTCGTTCAGCAGCCCGAAGACATAATCCGAAAACGACCGCCAGCACTCCACCCGGAACGTGTCTTCTTCCGTACGGAAAAGCACGATTTCCGCCTTGCCGAAGACCGTGCGCGATGCGGCGCCGACCGGAAAGGAAGAAAGCGACAGATCCTGTGGGCAGCCGCCCGAAAGCGTCGCCTCGGCACCCGGTCCCGAAACGATGATCGCGACATTGCGGTGGGAAACGTCGGTCGCCGAATGCAGCGTACCGGCGGCGGAAAGTGCAGCCATCAGACCGGCGCCGGCCTCATCGATCACCAGCCACTCGTCCGGGCCAATCCAGAGCGCCGATCGGGCGCCGGCCCGGCCGGATGTCTTCGGAGCATCCGGCAGCGTCAGGCCGAGAGCAGAAGAAAGTGCCGAGAGCGATTCCGCCGGCGCGCGTAGCGCCACCCGGCTGGCCGTGGGTGCGGTCGTCAACCGCACCGCTGCGGAGCCGCCGAGACGTCCGGCCAGCGCCGGTTTGCGAATTGCGACATCAGCCATGGATGCGCCCCCCTTCCTTGTCAAAGAATACCAGATCCGTCACGTCTACGGCGATCGTCCGGTCCGGCATCGGCACATAGAGCGTTTCGCCCATCCGCGCCCGGCCGCCGGCGACGAGCGCGAAGGCAATCGACCTGCCGCAATTGTCCGACCAATAGGCTGATGTGACGTGGCCGAGCATGGTCATCGGCTTCGGCTCGTTCGGGCTCGCGACGATCTGCGCGCCTTCTTCGAGCACCAGCTTCGGGTCCTTGGTGACGAGGCCGACGAGCTGTTTGCGCCCGTCCTTGACGAGATCCGGCCGCTTCAACCCGCGGATGCCGACGAAATCCGTCTTTTTCTTCGAAACCGCCCAGGAAAGTCCGGCGTCATCGGGGGTCACCGTCCCATCGGTATCCTGCCCGACGATGATGTAACCCTTCTCGGCGCGAAGAACGTGCATCGTCTCCGTGCCGTAGACGCAGGCGCCGAGCGGCTCAGCATTGGCCCAGACCGCTTCGAGAACCGACTGGCCGTAATCGGCCGGCACATTGATTTCGAAGCCGGTTTCACCGGTGAAAGAGACGCGGAAGAGCCGCGCCGGCACGCCGCAAACCGTGCACTCGGCAACGCTCATATGCGGGAAGGCCTCGTTCGAAAGATCGAGCCCTTCGACCAGCGGCGCGACGATCTCGCGCGCCTTCGGTCCCTGCACGGCGATGACAGCCCATTGTTCGGTCACCGAAGTCAGCCATACCTTCAGATGCGGGAATTCCGTCTGCAGGTAATCTTCCATGTGATGGAGAACACGCGGCGCGCCGCCGGTGGTCGTCGTCACATGGAAACGGTCGTCCGCCAGGCGTCCGACAACGCCGTCGTCATAAACGAAACCGTCCTCGCGGGTCATGATACCGTAGCGGGCCTTGCCGGGCTTCAGCGTGTCCCAGGCATTGGTGTAGATGAGGTTGAGAAATTCCGCCGCATCCGGCCCCACCACCTCGATCTTGCCGAGTGTCGAGGCGTCGAAGATACCGGCCGCCTCGCGTGCCGTCCGGCATTCGCGAGCCACCGCCTGATGCATGGTCTCGCCGGCCTGCGGATAGAACCAGGCACGCTTCCAGTTGCCGACATCCTCGAAGACCGCGCCATGGGCTTCTTCCCAGGCATGCAGCGGCGTCTTGCGCGTCGGATCGAACAGCTCTCCGCGCGAATGACCGATCAGCGTACCGTAGGTAACCGGCGTATAGGGCGCACGGAAGGTGGTGAGGCCGACCTGCGGGATTTCCTTGCCGAGCATTTCAGCGGCAATCGCCAGGCCATGCATGTTGGAGAGCTTGCCCTGGTCCGAGGCCATGCCGTTGGTCGTGAAGCGCTTGATATGCTCGATCGAATGCATGCCCTCGCGCACGGCAAGGCGGATATCCTTGGCGCAGACGTCATGCTGGAAATCGATAAAGGCCTTGGCGTTGGTCTTCGGCCCGGCGCCTTCGGCAGCACCAATCATGCCGCCCGTCCAGTCATAGGCCTGTTCGGCCGAAATTGCGATCTTCTCGCCACTGCTTCTGCCGGTGGCCTGCGCCATCAGTTCGCCGGCGGCAAGCGACTCCTCGATCGTCCGCTGCAGGTCGTCGGTGCCGTTGCACGCGCCGACCGAGAGGCAGTCCTGCGCATAGGAGCCGGGCAGGAAACGCTGGCTTTCGGCATCGAAGGCCACTTTGCCGCGCGACTGCGAGAACAGATGGACGGACGGCGTCCAGCCGGCCGAAACCAGCAGCGCATCGACCGCGATCTTGCGCGGCGAACCGCCGCCGTTGCGCGCCACCGTCATCGACGAGATGCGCAGCCGTCCCGAGGTGTTGACGACCGATTGGCCGGCCAGAACATCGATGCCGAGCGTACGCGCCTCCTCCAGCACCGCCGCTCCCGGCGTCTGCCTGCAATCGACGATGGCGGCGATCGAAACACCGGATCGTTTCAGGTCGAAAGCCGCCTCATAGGCCGAGTCGTGCGCCGTGTAGATGCCGACTTTGGCCCCGACCGCAACGCCGTAATGATTGAGATACATCCGCCCCGCCGAGGCGAGCATGATGCCCGGCCGGTCGTTGTTCGGAAACACCATGTGCCGCTCGATCGCGCCGGTGGCAAGGATCACCCGCTTGGCCCGGACCTGCCAAAGCCGCTCGCGCGGCAGATCGCGGGAAGGCTTGGCAATATGATCGGTGACGCGCTCGGCAAGACCGACGAAATTGTGGTTGTAGTAGCCGAAGGCGGTCGTGCGGGTGAGCACTTCGACATTATCCATCGCCTTCAGTCGCGCCACGGCCTTCTGTGCCCAGCTATTGCCGTCCTGTCCGTCGATCCTCACGCCGGCATCGTAGCGCAATGCCCCGCCCGCTTCCGCCTGCTCGTCGCAAAGGATCACGCGGGCGCCGGTCTCGGCCGCAGCCAGCGCCGCCGAAAGCCCGGCAACACCGGCGCCGACCACCAGCACGTCGCAATGGGCATAGCGGCTGGCATAATGGTCCGGATCCTCCTCCGTCGGTGCGACGCCGAGGCCGGCGGCACGACGGATGAGCGGTTCGTAGACGTGTTTCCAGGCGGCGCGCGGCCACATGAAGGTCTTGTAGTAGAAACCAGCGGCAAAGAACGGCGACATCAGGTTGTTGACCGCACCGACGTCGAAGGCAAGCGAGGGCCAGCGGTTTTGCGAGCTGACGATCATGCCGTCGAAGACTTCCTGCACGGTGGCGCGCACGTTCGGCTGCTTGCGCGCCGTATCGCGGGAAACGTCGATCAGCGCGTTCGGCTCTTCGGCCCCTGCCGACAGAATACCGCGGGCCCGGTGATATTTGAACGAACGGCCGATGAGATGCACGCCGTTGGCGATCAGCGCCGAGGCGACGGTATCACCTTCGAGCGCCGTATAACTCTTGCCGTCGAAGCTGAAGCGCGCGGTCCTGGCCGGTGTCAGGCGCCCCTTGCCTGCGATACGGTTCACGCCGCTCATTGCGCCTCTCCTTCCACGGCTTCATATGTCTCGACAGGCCCATGCTGCTTGGCCGCCGCACCGATCTCAGGCTTTGGCTCCCCCGCCTTGTAGGTCATGATGAACTTGTCGCTCACCGTATCGCGCGCCGCGTTGAAGAAGCGCCCGCAGCCGTGAATATGCCGCCAGCGCTCGAAGATCAGCCCCTTCGGATTGTCGCGGATAAAGAAATAAGACTCGAATTCCTCGTCCGAAATCGAGGCGATATCGGCGGGCCGCGCGATATGCGCGTCACCTGCGCCACGGAATTCGAGCTCGGAGCGCTCTTCCTGACAGTAGGGGCAATAGATCAGCAGCATGTGTTACCCGTCTTAGAGTTCCGACCCGGAAACATTGGTTCCCGGAGGTTGATTGCAGAGACGCTTTCCCATCGTCACATAGGGAATGAGGCGCTTGAGAAGCTGTTCGAAATTGTCATAGGGCTCCAGCACATCGGTCATGCCGATATTCGCAAAAGCCATCTTGGCGATATCGTTGTCGATCACGAAGGCACGTCCCGGCGTTCCGCCGACCTCAGGCACGAAATAAACGGCTGGTTGGCGCAGGATCATCGCGCAAAGCAGCGTGCCGCTCTCGGCAACGAAGGGCCATTCGCTTTCGCCGGCAACCCTGTGGATCTTCTGCAGGCGGAAATCTCCGACGCCGGGAAAGACGTCACCGGCCGGCATTGCCGCGCCACTGATCCCGATCGTCAGGAGAGCCGCCGTCCACATCAGTGTGCCACCGCCGCCGCCGCCGCCTCGTCGATCAGCCGGCCACTGCGGAAACGATCCAGCGTCAGCCCGGCATTGAATTTGTGCGGCTCGTCGCGGGCAATCAGATGCGCGAAGAGATTGGCCGAGCCCGGCGTCGCCTTGAAGCCGCCGGTGCCCCAGCCGCAATTGACGTAAAGCCCGGGAACCGGCGTCTTCGACTGGATCGCCGAACGATCCGGCGTATTGTCGACGATGCCGCCCCATTGCCGCATCATCTTGACGCGCCGGAACATCGGGAAGAGCTCGCAGATAGCGTCGAGCGTGTGCGTGATGATCTGCAGCCCGCCGGTCTGGGAATAGGAATTATACTGGTCGGTGCCGGCGCCGATGACCAGCTCTCCCTTGTCGGACTGGGAGATATAGGCATGCACCGTGTTCGACATGACGACGCAGGGAAAGATCGGCTTCAGCGGCTCGGAGACCAGCGCCTGCAGAGGGCTCGATTGCAGCGGCACGCGCACACCAGCCATCTGCATGATTGTTGTCGTATGGCCGGCCGCCGAGACGGCGATCTTTCTGGCGCCGATGAAGCCACGCGAGGTCTCGACCCCGGTCACCTGTCCGTCCGGACCGCGCCGGATGCCGGTCACTTCACAATTCTGGATGATGTGCACCCCGCGGTCTGAGGCCGCCCGCGCATAACCCCAGGCGACCGCGTCGTGCCTGGCCGTGCCGCCGCGCCGCTGCAGTGCTGCGCCGTTGATCGGGTAGCGCGCGCTGGCCGAGATATCGAGCGGCGGACAATAGGCCCTCGCCTGCTCCGGCGTCAGCCATTCATTGTCGATGCCGTAGAGCCGGTTGGCATGGATATGCCGCTTGAAGGACTGCTGGTCGTGAATATTGTGCGAAAGCATCATCACGCCGCGCGGCGAATACATCACATTGTAGTTGAGCTCCTGGGAAAGCCCTTCCCAGAGCTTCATCGAATGCTCGTAAATGTGCATGCTCTCTTCGTAGAGATAGTTCGAGCGGATGATGGTGGTGTTGCGCCCGGTATTGCCGCCGCCGAGCCAGCCCTTCTCGATCACCGCCACATTGGTGATGCCGTGCTCCTTGGCGAGATAGTAGGCAGCGCCCAGCCCGTGGCCGCCGCCGCCAATGATGACGACGTCGTATTCGGCGCGCGGCTCAGGCGAAGTCCACTGCTTCTCCCAGCCCTTGTGGCCGCGAAGGGCCTCCCGTGCCACGGCAAAAACCGAATATTTCCGCATCCGCCTTCTTCTCCTTCGGGAAAGGGCTTGTTCTCCGCGCTCATACAAATCGCAAATCCAAATGCGGCACAACGGTTCTTTTGCGACGCGCGAGAGCTTTGCTTTCGACACGCTGACGAGAATGCCGTTCCAGGCGGATGACGCAAGCGTCTGCATTTCCGCTGAGCCGCCGGACCGCCCCTAACCCAAGAGGGTGAGAAGACAAGCAATTGCTAAAATGTTAACAATCGCACGTTCCCGGGGTACGTGTATCATGTGGGGTTGGCGCTCAGTATCAATCGCGATGCTTTGCATCGCGTTAAGCGGCGCATGGCCGGCGCTCGCCGCCGAGCCGGTTGGCCAGGCCGTCGTCATCAAGACGCAGGTGACGGGACAGAGCGGGCCGATCGAGGTCGACACCAGCGTCCATCGCAACGAGCGCATCAAGACATCACCGTCGGGGCTTGGCCAATTCGTGTTTCGTGACGGCACGAAGCTCGCGGTGGGCTGGGGTTCGTCGGTCGTGATCGACAAATATGTCTTCGATGATTCCCAATCGGTCAAGAAACTGACGATCAGGGCAGCAAAGGGCACATTCCGCTGGGTCAGCGGCAATTCCAACTCCTCGGCCTACCAGATCCTGACGCCGGCCGGCACGATCGGCGTGCGCGGCACCGCTTTCGATTTCTACGTCGGCCCGGATGGCACGACCGCCGTCGTGCTGTTGAATGGCGCTGCCCGTTTCTGCGGCCCGGGCGGCTGCCGGCAATTGCAGCAGCGCTGCGATTGTGTGGTGGCCAAGCCGAACGGCGATATGTCGGCGGCACGCCGGGTCGATCCCAGCATCCTCGCGACACTCGGAAATCAGCACGCCCTGCCCTTCCTCTCCGGCAATCAGCGGCTTGCAGGCGGCATCGGCATGCTCGGCGGCTGCAATATGGCGTCAGCCGCGCCGGAAAGAAGGGACAGGAACCGGCCCCCGCCTCCGGCTTCGCCCGATCCACAGAAACAAGATCCGCCGCCGAAACAGGCCGAGCCGCAAAAGGAACGGCCACACAAGCCCGATAAGCCGCATCACGACAAACCGCACCATGATAGGCCACATCACGACAGGCCGGATAGGCCCGACAAGCATGATGGAAACGACAGGCCGGGAAATCACAGCCAGAATCACGGGAATGACCGGGATCATCGAGGACACGACCGCGACCATGGCGGAGATCGTGATCACGATAAGGATCGTGATCGAGATCACGGCAGGGATCGCAACCACGACAAGGGCCGGAGTTTCAATCGGAACCGCTGACGCCTTCAGTCGGCCGCGCTCTTCTCGAAGCGATCAGCCACCTCGCGAAAATGATCGGTCCTGCCGGAGATCCGCTGATAGAATTCCGCCAAACCGCCGATCACCTGCGCCGCCCGGAGCTTTGCCGTGCCGATAAGCTTGCGGGTGTTCTTTGAATGCGAAAGCAGGGCCTGCATCAGTTGCTGGTGAACGACAACAAGCGCTGCAAACTCGGCAGATGCTGCAACGCGCTCGGCGCCGACGACGGCGAGGATCTGCGTTCGGCTGCTCTTGCCCTTGAGCGGGATGGCACCGGCCTCGATCAGCGCCATTCCCCGCACCGACCTTGCCGTGCTGTCGGATATCAGAATATCGAAGCCGACCTCTTTGCAGCATGATTCCAGCCGCGCCGCGACGTTGACGGCATCACCAACCGCCGAATAGTTGAAGCGCGTCTTGGCGCCCATATTGCCGACGCAGGCAAGGCCGGTATGGATGCCGATGCCGATCCCGACCTCTTGTCCTGGCCCGAAGCCGAAGGCGTCGCCGGCGTTCAATTCGGCCAGCGTTTCGCGCATGGCAAGTGCTGCGCGAACGGCCTTGGTTTCATGATCGGCCACATCGACAGGCGCATTCCAGAACGCCATGATCGAATCGCCGATGAACTTGTCGAGCGTGCCTTCATGGGCCACCACATGGCGGCTCAGCGCATCGAGCAACGTGTTCAGGAACGCGACGACATCTGTCGGCGCCAGCCGCTCGCTGATCTCCGTAAAGCTCCTGACGTCGACAAACATCACCGTCAGTTCGCGATCGTCGCCGCCGAGGCGCAAAGCATCGGGGGTATGCTCGATGCGGTGGAGCAGCGATGGAGAAAGATAATGCCCGAAGGCGCGCCGCACCGCGCGCCGCTCCCTGTCGATCACCAGGATCCGGAACGAGGTCGCGGCAAAATGAATGATCGATCCGCTGACGATCGGAGCCAGCGGATCGAAGAGAAGTCCTGCATAAAGAAACGACAGCCAGGACGCCACCAGCGCCATGGCCGTGATCAGCAGGCCACAGATTAGAGCGACGGCGGGGCTGACGAAGGTCGTCACCACGACGAGCAGGCATCCGACCACCGCGATCGTCAGGATTTCCAGCCCGTCGGCCCAGTCGGGCCGCGACAGGAAATGGCCGGAGAGGATCTGCTCGACGGCCTGCGCATGCAGCGAAACGCCGGGAACGTTCTCGCCAAGCGCAGTGACGCGGATGTCCTGCAGGCCGGCTGCCGATGTGCCGACGAAGACGATGCTGCCGTCGATGGCGGCCGCGACCTCGGGAGAGGCCCCTTCGGCCGCGAGCACCTGACGGGCGGATATATAACGTTCCGCTCGGTCGGGGCTGACATAGAGCCAGAGTTCGCCTGCTGCCGTCAGCGGCACGACGAAATCGCCGATCTTTGCCGATGTCATGATGCCGACGCGATCGGGCGCTCCCGATAGCACATAGGTCGATGCCCCCTGTGCGACGCGCAGGGCCTCGATTGCGAGATTAGGATAGAGCTGCTCGCCGTCTGTCAGGAACAGTGGCACCGCCCGCACCACCGGCGAGGGGTTGCCGGGATTGAGGCTGATATGGCCGAGCCCCGCCGCATTGGCCTCCAATTGCGGTCTGAGCGGCGTCGAGGCGCCGAGATAGGGCGGAGCCGAGACGGGGCTTTCGCCGGTGAAGGCGAAGCCCGCCTTGACCGGCGGCCGATAGTTGCCCTCGTTGGAAAGACCGAAGCCGAGCACGACGGGTTTTCCGGCAATTGAACGGGCGAATATCTCGTCATTGTTGGGCAGCTTCTCGGCCAAGGACGGATCCACACCGGCAACGTCGCGCACAACATTGCGCGGCGACAGCCGGTCCGGCTCGGCGAAGAGAACATCGAAGGCGATGGCCGAGGCACCCATCTCCGAAAGCCGGTCTACCAGCAGAGCCATCCGGTCCCGCGGCCACGGCCACTGGCCGAATTCGCGCAACGACGTCTCGTCGATGTCGATCACGCGGACCGGCATCGGCTCGAAGGTCCTGGGAACCAGTCGCTGATACTCGTCGAACGTCACGCCGCGGATCAGCTTGAAAATCCCAGGATCGCCTGCCCGGAGGAGCGTCAGCATAGCCACGATCGCCAGGCCGATAACGACACCGATTTGCTGCACGCGCGTCATGATCTCACCGGCTGTCCCTCCGACGGCCGACAGAACGGCCCGCACCTGCTGGCAGACAGGCTACGCCGCTTTCGGTCCAAACGCCATTCGCAGATGCATCCCGGGCGCTGTCTTTTCAGCATCCTGAGCTACGAAACCTATGCGCTAGTGAACGAAATCGTCGACGCCGGAGCACGCCGATCGCCCAAGGGTCAGGACGGCTCTCAAGGAGGCAATCGCCGCGCTGGACGAAGCTGCGCCCGAACCGGCCGGATCATGACTGGATTAGGCGAAGCATGATTTTTCCGCCCGCCTCCCATCCCCATCTGGACTTCCCCTACCCAATCTGCTATTTCGCGTCACCAATCGCAAGGCTCCTGCCGCGCGAACGTAATTATTTTGCCTCAGGCCGCTGCGCCGCCTCCGGCATCAACCAACCAAAGGAACGTGATTCTCGTGCAGGTACTTGTCCGCGATAACAATGTTGATCAGGCTCTCCGCGCTCTCAAGAAAAAGATGCAGCGCGAAGGCATTTTCCGCGAAATGAAGATGCGCGACTATTACGAGAAGCCGTCGCAGAAGCGTGCTCGCGAAAAGGCCGAGGCTGTTCGTCGCGTTCGCAAGCTGGCCCGCAAGCGCGCCCAACGCGAAGGTGTGGTCGCAGCACGCTGAGCGTTTCCGTCGTTATTTCGACGTTTTCAGATGCATTGTGGCGGGGGCGATCGGTTCGCCGCCGCCTTTTTTAGTTTGCCGCTGAGAGATCGCATATCCGCGCACCGGATATGCCGTATGGGGAAAGCGAGCCCGAATGGCTGTCAATACCTTTAATCCGTCCCGCGCTCTGCGTTTGCAGAAAACGGCATTCCTGCCCGCTCTGGCGCTGGCGGCAATGTTCGGCCTCGCCGGCTGTGAGACGACCAATACCACGGATGCCGTGATCCGCATCGACAAGGCGCAGGGCTCGGAAGAGAACATCGCGTCGCTGACGGCGGTCATCAACGCCAATCCGAGGGATCCCGAAGGTTACAACGTCCGTGGTTCCGCCTATGGCCGCGCCGGCCAGTTCCGCCCGGCGCTGAACGATTTCAACACGGCATTACAGATCAATCCGCGGTTTTTCCAGGCTTACGCCAACCGCGCTCTCGTTTATCGCAACATGGGCCAGCAGGCCCAGGCGATTTCCGATTACAATGCCGCCCTGCAGATCAATCCGAGCTACGACGTCGCCTATATCGGCCGCGGCAATGTCTATCGCATGGCCGGCCAGGATGATCAGGCTTTCAACGATTTCGACAAGGCGATCCAACTCGGCACTACCGATGGCCGCGCCTATCACAATCGTGGCCTGATCTATCAGAAGCGCAATCAGCAGGACAAGGCGATCGACGATTTCTCGAAAGCGATCTCGCTCGCCCCGAATTCGGCCGAGCCCTATAATGGCCGCGGCATTTCCTATATCGCGCTGAACGACGACGACAACGCCTTTGCCGATTTCAACCATGCGATCGAGCTTAACGGCAACATCGCCGAATCCTGGGCCAACCAGGCGCTCGTCTACGAACGCCGCGGCGACAAGGCGAAGGCTGCCCGCTCCTATCGTCACGCGATCGGCCTCGATCCGAAGTACCAGCCGGCCCGTGACGGCCTTGCTCGCGTCGGCGTCGCCCCAGCCGGCTAAGGACATCATCGGGCGGCCCGCAACGGCCTCTTGCCGGTCGCGCCGCCCATCGGAGATGTCGGCCAAAGCATTGATGATTCAAGCGAATCTTCCGGCCGCCCGATATTATCGAGGTGATAGCGTGCTAACCTGGGCGGAGGAAGCGACGCTGCCGCAAAGCCGACCGCACCGCCTTGCAAAGAGAAGCCGAAAAAGCGTCCATCATCGTCGATGGCCTGTCATAGTGTGTTGCAACCTGCTCTTGCTCCCCCTAACATGGACCTGCTTCGATAGTCCGCTATCGGATGTTCGAACACGTGTTGAGGGCGGTTTGCGAAAGATGCGGATCTTTGCTTTCCTGGCCGCAGGCGAAAACCGTTGCGGGCCACGCGCATTGCAGCGCCGCGCGTCCTTTCAGACGCGCAAAGAACGCTATAGCCCTTTGAGTTGCTGCATGACTTTATCCTTAAATCGATTCCGATTTAAGGAATTATCCGATGTGGCGTAGCAGATGAAAATCGTCACGCTGTTCTTTCCCAAGGCTTCGATCGGCACCTACCTCGTCGCCATGGCCGTGGCGATCGCACTGCCGATCTTCGCCTTCGTGGCGCTGCTTCTGCTGCAGCTGGAGGACAATCAGCGTTCGACGCTGAAGCGCGAGACGGCCCAGGATGCGCTTGCCCTTTCACGGATCATCGACCGCCAGCTTCAGGACATGGCGACGACACTGCGGCTGCTTTCGAGTTCGCCGGAGCTTGAAAACGGCAATCTCGCTTCCTTCCATGAGCGCACGGAAACGGCCCTCAGAGACAATACGCTTTTCGTCATCGCCGTCGACAGCAGCGGCCAGCAACTACTGAACACGCGTCGGGCATTCGGCACGCCGCTTGGCAAGACGGCGAACATCCCTGCCCTCGAAGCGGTCATGGCTTCCGGTCGCATCGAGGCCTCCGACGTCTTTCGCGGCCGGACCAGCGGCGAATGGGTCTATAACGTCACCCTGCCACGGAAGAATGATCCGGTCGCAGCCCTTATCATCACGCAAAACGCGAAGGATCTGGGCAAGCTCGTGACCACCGAAGGTCTTGCCTCTGGCTGGTCGGCCGCCGTCATCGACGAGAGCGGCCACGTCGTCGCAGCCAGCGGCCCCGCTAATCTTGAACCCGGTACGCCCTTCGATCCGCGCATTCTGCCGGCGCTCACCGTGTCCCGCGGCGTCTTCGAGGACGAGACGATCCTGCCGCACATGCTCCTCGGTTATGCCCAGATTCCCGGTTGGTCGTGGAAGACAGTGATCTGGGGACCGATTGCCCAGGCTTCGATCCTCAGCACCTGGCGTTTCCTCATCATCGGCGGCGTGGCACTGGTGCTGGTCGCCGTGCTGGGCGCCTATGCCGTCGCAAGACAGGTGCGCACCACCATCCGCGATATCGCCGACATGGCAAACCGCATGGGCGAAGGTCATATCGTCTCACCGGTCGAGACCAGCGTCATCGAGGCGAACCAGGTGGCGATTGCCCTTTCGAATGCCTCTTTCGACCGCAGCCAGACCGAAGACCGGCTGCGTTTCGTCATGCACGAGCTCGTCCACCGCACCAAGAATCTTCTGACGCTTGCTCAGGCAATGATGCGCCAGCTGGCCAAGCAGTCGGACAGCGTCGAGACCTTCCGCGCCGCCGTCGCCGACCGCCTTGAGGGGTTGGTGCGCTCGATCGAGCTCCTGACCAGCGAACAATGGGGAGGCGTATCGCTGCGGCGGGTCGTCGACATCCATTTGCACGCATTCCCGCAATCGCGCGAACAGATCGACATCAGCGGCAAAAACTTCGTGCTGAAGCCGGATGCAGTGCAGAATCTCGGCCTCGCCTTGCATGAACTCGCCACCAATTCGGTGAAATACGGGGCGCTCTCCGTACCGCAAGGCCGTGTCCGCTTCGAGTGGCGCGACGTCAGCGAGGAAGACAAACCGGATGCCCTGCTCCGCTTCACCTGGGAGGAACGCGGCGGCCCGCCTGTCACCCAGCCATCGCGCTCGGGCTTCGGCACGACCGTTATCAAGGCTCATGCCGCCTCCGCCTTCCGCGGCACGGTTGAGATCGATTTCCGGCCCGAAGGCCTGTTATGGGTACTGACGGCGCAGCGCGCCACGCTGGAGCGGGAATAGAGCGCGGCGCGTCTCTTAAGACGCGCTAAGGACGCTCTATCACTTTGAAACTGCGCCCGGAACAATCGCTATCTCCACCCGTTTCGGACAGGTCGTTCCAAAGGAGAAAGACCATGTTCAAGCAAACGATGATCGCAGCCGCGGCACTGACGGCCGTTGCCTGGGCGAGCCCGGCGGGCGCGGAAAACTATGTCACGCTTGGCCGGCTGGTCTGCGGATCGGATGGCGGCCAAGGTCTGATCGTCACCTCGCAGAAGAGCCTCATCTGCACTTATACGTCGGCGGCCGGCGGCGCCAAGGCAGTCTATGCCGGCAAAATCGAGAAATTCGGCCTTGATATCGGCCAGACCGGCAAGAGCGTCATGATCTGGCAGGTGCTGGCAAAGACCGGCACGGATATCCCGCAATTCGCCCTTGCCGGCGAATATTACGGGATCGGCGCCGATGCGAGCATCGGTGCGGGCGCCGGCGCCAAGGTCATCGCCGGCGGCACCGACAAGGCCTTCATGCTGCAGCCGTTGAACGTCCAGGCGCAGGAAGGTTTGAACCTGGCGATCGGCGTCGAGAAGATGACGCTCGTGCCGGGCGAGACCTGACGACAGCAGCCACGTCAGCCAAGGTAGACAGCAGTTGCCTGCTTACGTGAATCAAACAGCCGCCCGAAGGGCGGCTGCAGCGATCAGTGCGCGAGCGCCTTGTTGATATCCTCGGTCATCTTCTTCGCATCACCGAGCAGCATCATCGTGCCGTCCTTATAGAACAGCGTATTGTCGATGCCGGCATAACCCGAGCCGAGCGAGCGCTTGACGAAGAGGCAGGTCTTTGCCCGGTCGACGTCGAGAATCGGCATGCCGTAGATCGGCGAGGTCTTGTCGTCGCGCGCCGCCGGATTGGTCACGTCATTGGCACCGATGACATAGGCAACGTCGGCCTGGGCGAATTCCGAATTGATGTCCTCGAGCTCGAAAACCTCGTCATAGGGAACATTCGCTTCGGCGAGCAACACGTTCATGTGCCCAGGCATACGTCCTGCGACCGGGTGGATCGCATATTTTACCTCGACGCCGTTCTTCTTGAGATTGTCCGCGAGCTCGCGCAGCGCATGCTGGGCCTGGGCGACCGCCATGCCATATCCCGGCACGATGATAACCTTCGATGCATTGGCCATCAGATAGGCCGCATCCTCGGCCGAGCCGAGCTTGACCGTCCTGTCTGACGTGTCTGGTCCGCCGGACGCCGTCTCACCGCCGAAACCGCCGAGGATGACGGAGACGAAGGAACGGTTCATACCCTTGCACATGATGTAGGAGAGGATCGCGCCGGACGAGCCGACGAGCGCGCCCGTGATGATCAGCGCCAGATTGCCGAGCGTGAAGCCGATGCCGGCCGCCGCCCAGCCTGAATAAGAGTTCAGCATCGACACGACGACCGGCATATCGGCCCCGCCGATCGGCACGATCAGCAGAACGCCGAGCGCCAGCGACAGCGCGACGACGGCCCAGAAGTCGAAATGGCTCTCGGTGGCGGCCAGCCCGATGATGAAGAGCACGATCAGCAGCAGCAGGCTCGCATTGATCACATGCCGGTAGGGCAACAGAATCGGCTTACCGGACATGCGCCCGTCGAGCTTCAGAAAGGCAATGATCGAACCGGTGAAAGTCAGCGCGCCGATCGCCACGCCGAGCGCCATCTCGACGCGCGCCTCGGTGTGGATGTGACCGATCTCACCGATGCCGAAGGAAGCCGGCGTGTAGAGCGCGGAGGCCGCGACCAGCACCGCGGCAAGGCCGACCAGCGAATGGAAACCCGCGACGAGCTGCGGCATCGAGGTCATGGGTATGGTGCGGGCGACATAGGCGCCGACACTGCCACCGATGGCAAGCCCAAGGATGATCAGCACGAAGCCGCCGAAGTCAGGCGTCGCCAGCACCAGCGTCGTCAGGATCGCGATGCCCATGCCGATCATGCCGTAGAGATTGCCCTTGCGGCTGGTAGCCGGATGCGACAGGCCGCGCAGCGCCAGGATGAAGAGCACGCCGGAGACGAGGTAGAGGAAGGCTGCGATATTGGTCATCAGTCCCTCACCGATCCTTCTTGCGGTACATCGAAAGCATCCGCTGCGTGACGAGGAAACCGCCGAAGATGTTCACCGAGACGAGCACCAGGGCGACGAAACCGAAACCGGTCGCAAGGCCGCTGGTCGAGATGCCGACCGCCAGAAGCGCGCCGACGACGATGACGGAGGAGATCGCATTGGTGACGGCCATCAGCGGCGTATGCAGCGCCGGCGTCACCGACCATACGACGTAATAACCGACGAAGATCGACAAGACGAAGATGGCGAGCTGGAAGACGAAGGGATCGATCGCCCCGCCAGTCGCAGCACTTGCCGCTTCCGGTGCCTGGGCAGCCGCCGTGATCACGGCGGTCACCGCATGGTCGAGCTGCTCCAGCGCCCTGTCCATTGCTTCACTGGCCATCAGATGTCTCCCTTCTTCGCGCCGCCGAAGGCGGGATGAACCACGTCCCCGGCATAGGTCAGCATCGTCGCCTTGACGAGTTCGTCGTCAAGATTGACGACGACGCTCCGCGTTTCCTTGTTGACCATGGTCTCGAGGAAGGTCACGAGGTTCTTGGCGTAGAGCGCCGAGGCGCTGGCCGCAACCCGGCCCGGCATGTTGGCGAAACCGATCACGCTGACGCCTTCGACATCGGCGACCTCGCCGGGGACGACGCCCTCGATATTGCCGCCGCGCTCGACCGCGAGGTCGACGGCGACCGCACCCGACTTCATCGAGGCAAGCATGGCGCGCGAAACGAGCCGCGGCGCCGCACGACCGGGGATCAGCGCGGTGGTGATGACGATATCCTGCTTGGCGATGTGTTCGGCAACCAGAGCCGCCTGTTTCGCCTGATAGTCGGCAGACATTTCCTTGGCATAGCCGCCGGCCGTTTCCGCCGCCTTGAACTCTTCGTCCTCGACGGCGATGAACTTGGCGCCGAGCGAGGCGACCTGCTCCTTGGCAGCGGGGCGAACGTCGGTGGCCGAGACCGCGGCGCCGAGACGGCGCGCGGTCGCGATCGCCTGAAGACCGGCGACGCCGGCGCCCATGACGAAGACTTTGGCGGCCGGGACGGTGCCAGCCGCCGTCATCATCATCGGCATGGCGCGGTCATAAACCGCCGCCGCCTCGATGACGGCCTGGTAACCGGCAAGATTGGCCTGGGACGACAGCACGTCCATGGACTGGGCGCGGGTAATGCGCGGCATCAACTCCATCGCGAAAGCCGAAAGCCCGGCACTTGCCAGTGCCGCGATCGCTTCGTCATTGCCGTAGGGGTCCATGATGGCAATGATCACGGCACCGCTTTTATAGCCGGAGATTTCCGATCCGCTGGGCCGACGCACCTTCAGCACGACATCGGCCAAGGCTGCATCCGCAAAACTGCCGATCCTGGCACCGGCGGCCTCGAAATCCCCATCCGGAATCCGCGAAGCCGCACCGGCACCGGCTTCAACGACGACGTCGAAGCCGAAACTCTTCATCTTCTTCACGGTCTCGGCGGAGGCGGCGACGCGTGTCTCCTCGCCCGTGACTTCCCTTGCAACGAAAACGATATTGCCCAACTGCCCCCTCCTCCGGGTCAGCCAGACCGCCGCAGGTTTCCCTGCGCAGGCCAAGCACCTCATTCAAAAAGCTTCGGAGAAGCTCTCCTTCCCTCAGAGTGCCGTGCGTCCTTTCGGACGCACAAAGGACCGCTCTGACCCTCTGAATCTACGCGATCAGCGGAACAGGAAGATGCCGGCTGCGAGAAGAATGATGAAGACGAAGAGGCCACCGAGAAGGCCGGCGCCGCCGAAGAAACCAGCGGTCATCGCAAGCAGGAGGACGATGAGCAGCATCGAGCCGTATTTCGCGCTGGCGATGAACATGTCGTAGGTCTGTTCATGTTCTTTATAATCCATCGGCGCGCCGGTCTCGACCGGTCCGGTATGATGTTCGGCCATAAATATCGTCTCCCTGAAATGCCTCTGCGCTGCTCGATTCCCTAGCCTGAGCGAGGGAAATCCCTTCTTGCAGGGATTACACAATGACAGGCGAAAGCGCAATGCATGAGAATGCCGCAGGCGCGCGTGGCAACCGCGATGTCAGAGGCCTGGACGGACCTGAAGGACGGCTGATATCGCCTGCCGTCCATCGCCCTCCTCTGCCCGGCGGAGATCGTCTCTCCGTCGGGAACAGGGTAAATTACAGCGGCAGGTCGGTGCCGAGTTCGCCTTGCGGCACGAAACGCGCCGTCGGAATGATGGTGAGCGGCGGCAGGGTGTCGTTGGGATTGCGCGAAAACATCATGCGCTGCTCGCTGGCGCTCGAGATGAAGAAGGGATAGCGCGTCAACAGCTTTCGCCCGACCTCGATCACATTCGTCGCCATCAGCGTCATGTCGATCCCGTAATTCTTCGCCAGCCGGCCGGGCACGACCGTATCGGCATAGAAGACCCGCTTGTAGAAGGCCGCATGCGGCGGCCGAACGAATTGAAGAACGCGGTCCGCACGGAAATACGCCGCCGCCACGATGGTCGGCCTCAGCGTCAGATAGGGAACCCACGGCAGATCGGCGGTGAGCTCGGGGTCGGCCGCGAAACGCGCCGGATCGATCAGGGTCAGCCCCGCATCCAGAAGGTCATCCATCGCCTCGGGAAAGGCGCCACCGGACTGACTGAGGCGATGTTCCGGTGTCACATAATGAACCCGGATCGTACTGACCAGTTCCCCATAATAATACAGACCGAAGATATAGGCGTGGCTGTCGAAATCGCTGTCATCAAGCAGCCCTTTCGGGGCAAGCGCCAGCACGTCATGGGCCTTGTAGGCCTTGTAGCGCAACCGTTCCACCTGCTCCATGTCTTCGCTGCTTTCGACGCGGCGATACTCGACATGATCCAAAACTTCCAAAATTTTTGTGCTGAAATCGCTACGCTTGAACAGTGTCTCTGACATTTCTCGATCCGCTCGTTAACGGATCATTAATCATACGCCAGCGAAATTTAGGCAAGGAAATCCGATAATTTCCCTTGTTTTTAAATCGTTAAGGTTAACGCGGCACGCGCTTTTCACGGGGGAAACTGTCTGTTGAGACCGCTCAGGCGACCTTGTTGCGGCGGCGTTGTACGACGCGGCGGCCGATGCCCTGCTGCAACAGCGGGATATTCTGGGAAGGCACCGGCGGCGAGAAAACGTAACCCTGAACAAGATCGGCGCTGCGGTGCTTGTTGAGCAGTGCGAGCTGCTCCTCGGTTTCGACACCTTCAATGACGATCTTCAGGCCCAGTTCACGGGCGAGATGGACCGTGCCGCGCAGCAGCTTCAAGCGGCGGTTATCTTCGACGATGTTGCGCACGAAGGAGCGATCGATCTTGACGATATCGAGCGGCAGTGTGTCGAGGTAGCTGAGGCTGGAGAAGCCGGTACCGAAATCGTCGATGGCGATGGTGATGCCGCGAGCCCTGAGCTCGGCCAGGATGGCGCGCACAGCCGCCGGCTCGTCGATCAGGCAGCTTTCGGTGACTTCGAGATGCAGCCGCGCCGCGTCGAGACCGGAATGGGCAAGCGCTTCGGCGACCACCGCGAGAATATCGGCATCGCGCAGATCCCGCGCCGAAAGGTTCACCGAGACGGCGATATGTTCCGGCCAGTTCATGCATTCGCTGCACGCCTTGAACAACACGAAACGGGTGATGTCGGAGATGATGCCCATATCTTCGGCGAGCCGGATGAAGACGTCGGGCGGGATCGAGCCCTTCTCCGGATGCACCCAGCGCGCCAACGCTTCGGCGCATTCGATCCGCGAGCCGTCGGACCGGAACATCGGCTGGAAGGCAAGATGCAGCGCCTGCGCCGAGACCGCGTCGCGCAAATCCGCTTTCAGCTTCTGCTGCTCGATATAGCGGCCATCCATCTCCCGCTCGAAGCCGGAAATGCCGCCCTTGAAGCGCGACTTGCTTTCGAACAGCGCCAGATCCGCCTTGACGCTCCATTCGTCCATCGCAAACGCAGCACTCTCGAGGATCGCGTAGCCGGCGCTGAGCGAAACCAGGAAGGTCAGCTCGTCGACTGCGTAGTTGCCCTGGATTGCGGCGTGCACGCGGCGGATCTCGACGTCGAGCGAGGCCTGTTCCTTCGCATGCGGGAAGAACAGGATGAACTGGTCTCCCATCAACCGGCCGAGGATGGCGTTGCCGGACGCCTGCTTGATGCGGGCGGCGATGGCGCAAAGCAGGTGGTCGCCTGTAACGTGGCCGCGCATGTCGTTGACATGTTTGAACTCGTCGATATCGAGAACCATGAAGCCGAGTGGCCCGGACTTCCTTTGATGTTTGGCGAGATAATCCTGCACCAGCTGCCCGAAATATTCTCGGTTCGGCAGGCCGGTCAGCGCATCGAAGCGGACCATGTGCATGATCTTCTGCTCCGCCTTCACCCGGCTCGACACGTCCTCGAAGATCAGCACGGCGCCGCCGTCGGCCCTGCGGCTGGCGGAGAATTCGAGCGACAGGCCCTCGGGGAAATGGATGAGCGTGCGCGACAGGTTGCCTTCGGCGACTTGGGTGAGCTGGCGCAGGATGAGCTCCGGCTGCGAGGCGTCCATGAAGCTGTAGCGCGCGCCGTAGCGTAGCACGGCGCCGAGATCGCGGTCCTTCAACCGATCCGGCGCACCGATCTTCAAAAGCTCGCAGGCCTTGCGATTGACGACCTGGATGCGGTTTTCGGCATCGACCATGACTAGGCCATGCGGCATGTTGTTGAGCGCCGTATCGAAGCGGTCGGCGATGATGGTGATTTCCCGGCGCGCGATGACATTCTCATAGAGGAACTCGCGCACGCCGTTCGCCATGGCACGCGTCGTCAGCCAGAAGGGAATGAGGAAGATCGACAACAAGCCACGATAAAAATCGAGCGCCAACAGGCTGCAGACAATCATCGGCAGACAGCAGGAAAAGGTCTGGAGGTCAACCGCCAGGCGCGAACCATAATTGCGGCCGACAACGGAAACCATGGTCGCCATGGTAACCGCAATGCAGGCAAGTTCCGCAAAGGAATCATGGACGACGAAGATGGCGTAGCCGCTGGCGATGCCAAGCAGGGTGGTGGTGCAGGCAGCACCGGCAACCAGGATCCGCTCCCAACGCTCGATTCCGGCGTGCGACAGGCTCTCCTTGTCAACGCGGTCGAACTGCCGGAAGATGACCATGCGAACGCAGAAGACCAGGAGGAAGGCGGCCGCCAGCAGGATATAGACGAAGGACTGGGTCTTGGCAGCAACGGCAAGGCATGTCGCGACATGCACGATCACGCCAGCAAGCAGCGTCATGCGGTTCCCGGAAAGGGAACTCACAAACGACAGATACACATCTATAGGGACCCTGTTCGGGTTATCTGGCTTCATCCACACTTTCCCTGTGCGCGGGAATTCTAGGCCCAACCTTTTAAAAATTGATTTCAATGGAATCAAACATTTGGTCAAATTTTCTAAAACCACAGGGTGAACCGCACAGCTTACGCGAGTTAATGCAGCCTACCGGCGAGATTACCGAAATAATTTATCCACGCCTGGGTTGTTGAAATATTTGACGGCCCTACGGCGGGGCCGATGCGTCTAAGACTATACTCCAACGCGAGGCATTTATCCTTCCAATTTCAAAGGCCGTGGTCTACATCGATTGCAAGAGGAAAAACTGCCGGAAAACCGGTGGGACAAGAACAAGGGGAGGCGAATGTCGGTACTTCTGGCCGCAAGCCGGCTGATTGACTCGATCAGTCAGTTCATGGGCAAACTTTCCGAATATATGGTGCTGTTCTGCTGCCTGATCAGCGCCGGAAACGCCATCGTCCGCTACGCCTTCAACTACAGTTCGAACGGCTGGCTGGAGATTCAGTGGTATCTCTTCGCCTTCGTCGTCATGCTCGGCGCCTCGCATGCGCTGCGCAACAATGAGCATGTCCGCGTCGACCTGATCTATGGTTCGGTTTCCGACAGGGCGAAGATCTGGATCGACATCGTCGGCCTCATTGTCTTCCTCCTTCCCGCATGCCTCTATCTCACCTGGCTGTGCTGGCCTTTCTTCACGCTCTCCTACCATCAGGGGGAAATATCGGGCAACGCCGGCGGACTGATCCGTTGGCCCGTCAAGCTGATCCTCGTCGCCGGCTTCGCACTGCTTTCCCTTCAGGGCGTTTCCGAGCTGGTCAAGCGGATCGCAGCCCTCACCGGCCATATCAGCATCGATACGAAATACGAAAAGCCGCTGCAGTAACGCGGGCTGGGAGAAACGGACTTGTTTGATTTCGGCATCATCCCGCCGGCCATGTTCCTGGGCATGATCATCTTCATGCTCTACGGCTTTCCGGTCGCCTTTTCGCTCGCCGCCGTCGGCTTGTTTTTCGCCATCATCGGCATCGTCACCGGCCATTTCGGCGAGGTCTTTCTGCAGGCTCTGCCGCTGCGCTTCTTCGGCATCCTTTCCAACGACCTTCTGCTCGCCATTCCCTTCTTCACCTTCATGGGTGCGGTGCTGGAGCGCTGCGGGTTGGCCGAGGACCTGCTCGAGGGCACCGGCAAACTCTTCGGTGGTATACCCGGCGGGCTTGCCTATGCCGTCATCCTCGTCGGCGCCGTGCTCGGAGCGATCACCGGCACGGTGGCCGCTTCCGTGATCACCATGGGGATGATCTCGCTGCCGATCATGCTGCGCTATGGCTACAATCCGCGCCTTGCCACCGGCGTCATCGCCGCCTCGGGCACGATCACCCAGGTCATCCCGCCCTCGCTCGTGCTCGTCGTTCTCGCCGATCAGCTCGGCAGGTCGGTCGGCGACATGTATCTCGGCGCGATCGGCCCCTCGATCCTGCAGGTGACGATCTTCGTGCTCTTCATCCTGGTGATGTCGATTATTCGGCCGAAATCGATGCCGCCGCTGCCGAAAGAGGTGCGCGGCGATTTCAATTGGGCTCTGCTCGTGAAGGTGCTGATGGGCATGGTGCCCTCGATCGTGCTGATCTTCCTCGTGCTCGGCACGATCTTCATGGGTCTTGCAACGCCGACGGAAGCAGGCGCGCTCGGCGTCGTCGGCGCCATTGTGCTTGCCGCCATGAATCGCCGCCTCACCTGGCCGCTGATCCGCGAAGCAATGGCATCGACCACACACATTACATCCATGGTGGTGATGATCCTGATCGGCTCCACCTGTTTCAGCCTGGTCTTCCAGGGCATGGACGGCTCGCGCTGGATCGAGCACATGCTGTGGGGCATTCCCGGCGGGCCGGTCGGTTTCCTGATCTTCGTCAACATCTTCATCTTCGTGCTCGCCTTCTTCCTCGATTTCTTCGAGATCGCCTTCATCGTCATCCCGATGCTCGCACCCGTCGCCTCCAGTCTCGGCATCGACCTGATCTGGTTCGGCGTCCTGATCTGCGTCAACATGCAGACGAGCTTCATGCATCCGCCCTTCGGCTTCGCGCTCTTCTATCTGCGCTCAATCGCCAGCAAGGACGTCAAGACCTCGGATATCTACATGGGCGCGCTCCCCTGGGTCGGCATGCAGCTGATCCTGGTGGCGATCGTGATCTTCTGGCCGCAATCGGTAACCTATTGGCTGGATCACGGCCCGAAGGTCGACCCGAACTCGATCAAGATCGAAGTCCCGGGCTTCGGCGGCCAGCTCGGCCTGCCACCGCTGGGCGGCGGCGGCAATGGCTCACCGCAGATCCCCGGCCTGACCCTGCCGCCACTGAACGGCCTGCCGGGAGCACCGCCGCCACCGGCCAAATAGAGCCTTTCCGGATTAGATTGCAGCATTCTGCCGGAGCAGGTTTTCGTCAGGGCAAAGGCGATTGGCGACGGGCATACCCCAAGGTACGTCCGAGCTGATCGCCTTTGCCCTGGCGGAAAGATGCCCGGCCCATTTGCGAGGCAAATCTGCGGGGGGTTGGCTGAAACGGGCCGGCTGATCGACCGGCCGACTCCGTTTGAGCCAACAGAATGCTGCAATCTAACCCGGAAAGGCTCTAGTCCAGCAAAAAGCAAAACCCCGGATGGAGATCCGGGGTTTTGTTATTGCGCTCGTCTGAAGCGTCGACGGCGGAAAGCTTAAAGCTTTCCGGCCCGCTGCTGAATCATCATGAACGTATCGAAGGTGTATTCCGACAGCTGCATCCACAGATAGGCATCCCGCTTGAAGGCGGTCTGGTCGTCATAGATCTTCTTGAAATACTGGTTCGTGCCCGAAATTTCGCTGTAGATGCCCGTCGCCGCCTGGAAGCAGGCTTCCATGATCTCCTGGCTGAACGGGCGCAGCGTCGCGCCTTCCGCCACGAGCTGCTTCAGCGCCGTCGGGTTCTTCGTGTCGTACTTCGCCAGCATGTTGGTATTGGCGAAGGCGCAGGCGTCGGTCAGCGCTGCCTGATAATGCTTGGGCAGGCTGCTCCATTTTTCGAGATTGAAGAACCCATGCACCGTCGGGCCACCTTCCCACCAGCCCGGATAATAGTAGTACTTCGCCACCTTGTGGAAGCCGAGCTTCAGGTCGTCATAGGGGCCGACGAATTCCGCCGCATCGATCGTGCCTTTTTCCAACGCCGGATAGATATCGCCGCCGGCGATCTGCTGCGGGATGACGCCGACCTTCTCCATGACGCGACCGGCAAGGCCGGCAATGCGCATCTTGACGCCCTTAAGGTCATCGAGCGTGTTGATTTCCTTGCGGAACCAGCCGCCCATCTGCGCACCGGTATTGCCGGCCGGCAGCGCATACATTCCCTGTGTGGCATAAAACTCGTTCATCAGCTTGTTGCCGTTGCCTTCATAGTACCAGGCATTGGTCAGACGGCTGTTCAGCCCGAACGGAATGGCCGTCCCGATGGCATAGGTCGGGTCCTTGCCGACGAAATAATAGGAGGTGGTATGGGCTGCCTCGACCGTGCCGGCGGCAACGGCATCGACGGCCTGCAGGCCCGGCACGATTTCACCGGCCGCAAAGGGCTGGATCGTGAAATTGCCATCCGTCGCCGCGGCAACATGCTTGGCGATATCCTCGGCGCCGCCATAGATCGTATCCAAGCTCTTCGGAAACGACGACGTCATGCGCCACGCGATCTTCGGATTCTCCTGCGCGATCGCAGGCGCAGCCAATGCCGTTGCGGCAACCGCACCGGCGCCGGCGGTTCCCGCCTTCTTGAAAAACGAACGACGATCCATCAAAAACCTCCCGTATAGATGGTACTGCGCGGCGATCTTCACCCCCACCCGCAGCAAGGGCAAACCTAAGCATGGCGGGGGCCGCGATTCAAGCTTTAGTCTATTAGCCTTTGGCATCAAGACGGCAATAAGGCAACGCGCACGTATCCATCAGAATCAGCGGCTTAGCGGTAAACCGGAAAGGCAGGGCGCCGCCTCCGTCGCAATTTGGCTGCCTAATGCAGCCAAGCGTTGACTTGACGGCCGTTCAGGCGGAAGAAACGACGAGAATAAAGATTTTCACCGGGGCTGATATGACGAAACCGATCGTTGCCATTCCTGCCGATATCCGTAGCTTCGACGGCGCGACCTGGCATGCCGTGCAGCATCAATATCTGCGCGCCGCATTGAACGCATCCGGTGTCATGGCCTTCATCATCCCCGCTTTCGAGGAGGGCTACGATACCGACGCGATCCTCGACCGCGTCGACGGTCTGCTGGTCTCCGGTTCGGCCAGCAATGTTCATCCCTTGCTCTACGGTGCCGAGGCGAATGACAAGGACGGCCCCTTCGACCCCGCCCGCGACGCCACCAGCCTGCCGCTCATCCGCCGCGCCATTGACCGCGCCATCCCGCTGCTCGCCATCTGCCGCGGCATCCAGGAGCTGAATGTCGCCCTCGGCGGCTCGCTGGCAAGCGAGATTCAGGAGCAGCCCGGCATCTGGGACCATCGCCGGCCAGAAGGCGTCGACCGGGACGGCATGTACGCCATTCGCCAGACCGTCCACGTCAAGGAAGGCTCCTGCATCGCAGCCATTCTCGGACCGGGCGAGATCCGCGTGAATTCCCTGCATCGCCAGGCAATTGCCAGAACCGCCCCACGCCTGCAGGTGGAAGCGATCGCCGAGGACGGCACGGTGGAGGCCGTTTCCGTCATCGACGCCAAGGCTTTCGCCGTCGGCGTGCAATGGCATCCGGAATATTGGGCTGAAACCGACAAGTCTTCGAACCAGCTGTTCGCTGCTTTCGGCGACGCCGTCCGCGCCTATGCCGCCGCCAAGCGGCCGGTCATCCCGGCGCAGGCGATCGCGTGACCACCAGACCCACCGGGCGTGGAAACATCAATCAACGGTGATCGTCGTCGCGTTCGTGGTTGAGCCAGGCGCAGAATTCTATCCGACGCGCCTAGCGCATCGGCCCGAAAATCGGAATCGATTTTCGGAAAGCACGATGCGCAGATTTCAAAGTGTTAGAGCGTCCTTTGTGCGTCCGAAAGGACGCACGGCGCTCTAAACCTTCTGCGGCGTCTCCGGCACCGGCGTCAGCGCCGCACCCTTATCGAACCAGGCGATGAGATTGTCGGCAACGAGATCGGCCATTGCATTGCGTGTCGGCACGGACGCGGAGGCGACGTGCGGCAGCAGCACGGCGTTGGTCGGCCCCAGCAGGTCGGCCGGCACGGTCGGCTCTTCATAGAAAACGTCGAGGCCGGCAGCACCGAGCGCGCCGGAGGCAAGAGCGGCACTCAGCGCCGCCTCGTCCACCGTCCAGCCACGGCCGACGTTGACGAGAATGCCGTTTGGGCCGAGTGCTGCCAGAATATCCGCATCGATCGTCTTGTGTGTCTGCGGCGTCTTCGGAACGATGGCGATCAGCGTATCCACCGCTTCCGCCAGCCCCTTCAACGTCGGGTGATAATCGTAGGACACATCGGCGTGGCGCGAACGTGTGTGATAACTGATCTTCACCTTGAACGGCTCCAGCCGCTTGGCGATTTCGAGCCCGATGCGGCCAAGGCCGTAAAGCCCGATATGGCGGCCCTTGAGCGAGAAGCGCGACAGCGGATAGGCCGTTCCCGGCTTCCAGTTGCCGGCACGCAGCCACGCTTCGGCCCGCGGCAACTCGCGAACCGTGTTCAGCAGCAGGCCGATCGCCGTATCGGCGACCTCGTCGTTCAGCACATCAGGCGTATTGGTGACGACAATGCCTTTTTCGGCGGCATGTTTCACATCGACGCCGTCATAACCGACACCGAAATTGGCGATCACTTCGGCATGCGGCAGCTGGTCTATCCAGGCGCCTGGGAAGGAGCCGGACACGGCGACGCCGCGGATACGGCCGGCAGTCTCGCCGTCCAGCGCAAGCTTCTCCTCGCGTGGGACGGCGATAATCTCAAACCGATCCTTCAACCTTTCGAGAACACGCTCGTGTATCTTCCCAGGAACGAGAATGGCGATGCGGGACATGGCTTTTCCTCTTGGATATGGCGGTCGGTTCAGGCGCGCGGCCGATGGGGACTGGTGGACTGGCGAATGCGCATTTCCGGTTTGATCAGATGCATGCCATCAGGCTCATGGCTGCCGGCAAGGCGATCGAGCAGCGCCCGAGCGGCCAGGCGCCCGACCTCGGCCTGACCGTTCCAGACGGTCGTTAGCGCAGGCGTAGCGATCGAGGCCTCCTCGAGATCGTCGTAGCCGGTGACGGAAATATCGCGTCCCGGCACCAGGCCCGCGCGCGCAATGCCGTTCATCAGGCCGATCGCTACGAGATCGTTCCAGCAGACGGCCGCGGTCGGCTTCTGCGGCAGCGAAAGGAAATGCACGGCCGCCTCGAAACCGCCCTGTTTCGAGCGCGGACCGGGAATGCGCAAGTTCGGATCGACCTCGATGCCGGCCTTGCGCAGCGAATTGACATAGCCCTGGTAACGGTCGCGGCCGGTGGATGTCTGGTCCGTGCCGCCGATCATGGCGATCGAGCGATGACCAAGGCCGATCAGGTGGTTGGTGGCAAGCGAGATGCCGTAGCTGTCGTCACCGCGATAGGTCGGCAGGTCCTGCCCTTCCATCGAGCGGGCGACGAGGATCGCCGGCATGCCGTTGTCTTCTGCCAGCTGCACGTCTTCAGGCGGAGTACCGATCGCCGGCGACATGATGACGCCGTCGCCACCGAGCTGCAGCAGCGTCTCGATGAAGGTGCGCTGCTTCTCGACATTGTCGTAATGGTTGGAAAGGATGAAGGTGTGGCGGCTGCGATCAAGCTCGCTTTCGATCGCCTTCAGGATCTCGCCATAGAACGGGTTCATGATGTCGTGCACGACGACGCCGATGATGCCGGAGCGCGAGGTCCGAAGGCTGGCGGCACGGCGATTGTAGATATAGCCGAGCGCGCGCGCCTGTTCCTTGATCTTCTCCCGGGTATTGCCGGCGACGAGCGGACTGTCGCGTAAGGCAAGCGATACGGTCGCCGTAGAAATGCCGAGCGTTTCGGCGATTGTCGAAAGCTTGATCTTCTGAACCACGTGTCCTCCTCCAGGCAGCACGCAAGGCAGTCAAGACCCCGCCGTCACACCGGCGCGGCCCTTAAAATGTTTAATTAAAAGATTTAATCGATGGAAGCAATTCGTCTTTCGGGGAAATTTCAGTCTTCGTCCGGTTCTTCGATATGAATGGCTTCGGCCTGCAGATTGGCATCGATCGCCTTCAGCAATCGGACGAGATTGCGAATTTCCTTCTCGGAGAACTCCTGCGTCGCCAACTTGTCGCAGGCCGAGGCCGCCATCTCGATCCCTTGCACGCTGCCGCGGCCGAGTTCGGTGAGATAGACCTTGGTGAGGCGCGCATCCTCCGCATCGGGCTTACGCTCGAGAAAGCCCTGCGCTTCCATGCGGCCGATGGTGCGCGTCATCGTCGGCGCTTTGACGCCGAGCTTCTGGGCAAGGCCGCCGGCCGTCATGCCGTCGCTCTCGGCAAGCGAGAGGATGACGCCATCCTGGCCGGCATAGAGGCCGCTTTCGAGCAGGTTGCGCGAGAGCACCGTCCGCATGGAACGTGCCGCCTGGGTCAGAGCCGGAGAGAGATCGACGAGCGTATACTCGGTCTGATCCTTCTTCTTGGACTTGTTCTTTTTGCCGTCCTTGTGCTTCTTTCCCATAGCCATCCCTTTGATCTTTAAGCCCCGGCGCCGCTGCGATATGACATTGCTCAGGATCTCGTCATAAACAAGAGGCAACGACCGGATGATGACACCTTCGCCGCGCTTCGAGGACAGCAACCCGGCCTCTACACCTGACGGGCGCCATCTGATCGCCGTGCTGCCGCTCGGCGCCCATGAACAGCACGGCCCTCACCTGCCCTTCGAAACCGACACCCTGATTGCCGAAGGCATCGCCGGACGATTGAAGATAGCCTTGCCTGCCGGCCTGCCGGTCACCTTCCTGCCCGCCGAATCTGTCGGCTATTCCATAGAGCATATGGATGTTGAAGGAACGAAGACGCTTGCCTTCGACGAAGCGGTAAACCGCTGGCTCGGCATCGCCGAGGGGCTGGCAAAGCAGGGCATCCGCAAATTGGTGATGCTGAACGCCCATGGCGGCAATTCGCCCATCGTGACCATTGTCGCGACCGAGGCGCGGCTCCGCTTCGCCATGCTGGCCGTGGCAACGAGCTGGACCCGTTTCGGCCTGCCGGATGGCGTGGTCACGCCGGAGGAAAAGGCGATCGGCATCCATGGCGGCGATATCGAGACATCGGTGATGCTGGCGCTTCATCCCGACAAGGTTGATATGGCGAAGGCGGCGAACTTTTCCTCGCGGCAGACGGAATTCGCCGAGCGTTTCAAGCATCTGCGCGCCTACGGGCCGCACGCCTTCGGCTGGAAGATGTCGGACCTCAATGCTGAAGGCGTGGCGGGAAACGCCGCCGCCGCCACAGTAGAGAAAGGCGAGGCGCTGATTGCCCATGCGGTAAAAGGACTGGTGGAATTGCTGAGTGACGTCGATGCATTCGATGTCGCGCAACTGCGGTGACTATGGGGGCATCTGCACCGGCCAGACGACGTGATCTTATAACATTATAAAACCCTTTGAACTGCCGCGCTCAAGCCATTATATGAGACCAACCGTTCAAGCAGCCGATCCCAAGCCGCTCGGCCGCACGCCTAAATCCTAGAGGTTCTCATGACCGACGCGATCTCCACCCTGAAGCCCATTCCCGTTACCGTGCTCACCGGTTATCTTGGCGCCGGCAAGACGACATTGCTCAACCGCATTCTCTCCGAAAATCACGGCAAGAAATATGCGGTCATCGTCAATGAATTCGGCGAAATCGGCATCGACAACGACCTGATCGTCGAGTCGGACGAAGAAATCTACGAGATGAACAATGGCTGTGTCTGCTGCACGGTGCGCGGCGACCTGATCCGCGTTGTCGAAGGCCTGATGCGCCGCCCCGGCCGCTTCGACGGCATCATCGTCGAGACGACGGGCCTTGCCGATCCGGTGCCAGTCGCCCAGACCTTCTTCATGGATGACGATGTGCGCGCCAAGACCGAACTCGACGCCGTCGTCGCCCTCGTCGATGCCAAGCACCTGCCGCTGCGCCTGAAGGACAGCCGCGAGGCCGAGGACCAGATCGCCTTCGCCGACGTCGTCATCATCAACAAGAGCGACCTGGTGACCCCGGAAGAACTTGATGTGATCGAGGATATCGTCCGCGCCATCAACCCGGCCGCCCGAGTTTACAAGACCAGCCGCTCCGGCGTCGACCTCGCCCGCGTGCTCGATCAGGGCGCCTTCAACCTGGAGCGCGCGCTCGAAAACGATCCGCATTTCCTCGAGCACGGCCATGACGACCATGTCTGCGGCCCCGATTGCGATCACGACCACCACCATCATGACCATGATCATCAGCATGGTGACCACGGCCACGACCATCATCACCATGGCGCCCATCAACATGGCGCGATGTCGGCGATCCACGATGTGACGGTGCAGTCGGTGTCGCTGCGCGGCGCAGAGATGAACCCGGAGCGCTTCTTCCCCTGGATCCAGAAGGTCACCCAGACGCAGGGGCCAAATATCCTGCGTCTTAAGGGCATCATCGCCTTCAAAGACGATCCCGAGCGTTACGTCGTTCAGGGCGTGCACATGATCATCGAGGGCGACCACCAGCGGCCGTGGAAGGAAGGCGAAAAGCACGAGAGCCGTCTCGTCTTCATCGGCCGCGAACTTGACCGCGAGAAGCTCGAAGCCTCCTTCAAGGCCTGCGAGGCAGCCGCCTGATGCCGACAGTTGCACCGCTTGATCTCGACGGCCACGTTCTGGCCGTCGAATTTTTAGGTGATGTTCCCTTCTTCGCAAGCGCAAACGGTACATTCCACCGGCTGGACGGCGGCGACAGGGTTTCCGAAGCCCACCAGGGCATGCTCACCGCGATCCGCGATCCCTATAGCGAGAGCCTGATCTCGGGCGGCGAGGACGGCAAGGTGCTGCGCATTGCCGCCGACGGCAGCGTCAGCGAGATCGCGACCGCGCCGCGCAAGTGGATTTCGCAGGTCGCAGCCGGCCCGCAGGGTGCCGTTGCCTATTCCTACGGCAAGAGTTCACTGGTGCGCCTTGCCGACGGCACGACCAAGGAATTCGCCGAAGAGCGCACGGTCGAAGGCCTTGCCTTTGCGCCGAAGGGCCTACGCATCGCGGCGGCGCGCTACAACGGCGTGTCGCTGCACTGGATCGGTATGAACGCCAAGCCGGTCGACCTGGAATGGAAGGGTGCGCATACCGGCGTCACCTTCTCGCCTGATGGCAATTTCCTCGTCACCTCGATGCAGGAAAACGCACTGCACGGCTGGAAGCTCGACATCAAGCCCGGTACCGAAGCTCGCCACATGCGCATGACCGGCTACCCCGCCAAGGTGAAATCGCTCTCCTGGTCGGTCAAGGGCAAGTGGCTCGCGTCTTCAGGCGCGCCTGCGGCAATCGTCTGGCCCTTCCAGGGCAAGGACGGGCCGATGGGCAAGGCGCCGATGGAGCTCGGCACCCGCGCCAATATCATGGCGACCGCGGTGAAGTTCCATCCGCTCGAAGACATCCTCGCCATCGGCTTCATCGACGGCATGATCCTGGCTGTGCGCATCACCGACAGCAAGGAAGCGCTCCTGCGCCGACCCGGCAAGGGCGCGATCACGGCGATGAGTTGGAGCAAAAACGGCAAGCTGCTCGCCTTCGGCTCCGAAGCCGGCGACTGCGGCGTCGTCGATATTTCGGCTTGAGGCCCGTTGCCGGCGATGGACGACGCCTTGACGGAATCCGAAATCGTGGCGCTCACGGCCAATCACATGCAAGCCGCGGCCGAAATCAGACGTGTCGCCCTGTGGCAGCGGCTGCCCTGGCTGCCGGATGTCCATACGCCCGAGGAAGAGGAGCAGTATTGGCGCATGCATCTGCTACCGAATTGCTCGATCCTCGGCGCTGCCATGGGCAACCGGCTCGTAGGTGTCATCGCCTATGGCGACAACTGGATAGAGCAGCTTTACGTTCTCCCCGGGTTCCAGGGCATGGGCATCGGCTCCTCCCTCCTTGGCTGCGCCAAGGAGGAGATGAACGAGATCAGGCTCTGGACGTTTCAGCGCAATGCGGGCGCTCGCGCTTTCTACGAACGGCACGGTTTTATCGCCGAGGAGGAGACCGATGGCGCCGACAACGAAGAACGGGAGCCTGATGTACTCTATCATTGGCGCCTGCTTCCGGAGCTGACTGCTCGCCTGCAGCCATCCGGCTAGAATATGCTATCGGACCCAAGGCCATAGGATATCGGGGCTTGCCAAACGCCTTGCCCGGGCGAAACATGAAGCACGAGCAGGAAGCGCTTTGCGCGCCACCTTGGCTGATAGAGGAAACGAGAATGTCGAAATCGACCGGCCTCGGTTTGACCGAACAACAGCCGCAGGCTTTGGGCGACGCATCCGTCTGGACCGTGATCCGCGCCGAGGCCGTTGAGCTTGCCGCACGCGAGCCGATATTGCGGCGGCTGCTTGCCGCTCAGGTAACGGACACCGCTGGCAACGATGAGATCATCGCCCGCGTGCTGGCCGCGCGGCTCTCCGTGGCGCAGGTGGAAACGGGTGATCTGTTCGATCTCATCCTGTCCACACTTGATGGCGATATCATGCGAAAGGTCGAGGCCGATCTCATCGCCGTGCGCGAGCGCGATCCGGCCTGCACGACATTTCTGCACGCGCTTCTCAATCTCAAGGGCTTTCATGCGCTGCAGACGCATCGCATCGCCCATGCGCTCTGGACCGCCGGCCGTCCGGAGATCGCCAGTTGGCTCGCCAATCTCGTTTCGCTGGTCTTTGGCCCGGATATCCATCCGGCGGCGCGGATCGGCGCGTCCATCATGCTCGACCACGGTTCGGGCATCGTCATCGGCGAAACAGCGGTCATCGAGGATGAAGTGTCGATCCTGCAGAACGTCACGCTCGGCGGCACCGGCAAGGAGACCGGCGACCGCCACCCGAAGATCCGCCACGGCGTGATGATCGGCGCGGGCGCCAAGATCCTCGGCAATATCGAAATCGGCGCCTTCAGCAAAGTCGCCGCCGGCAGCGTCGTGCTCAAGTCGGTTCCCACGCATTGCACGGTCGCCGGCGTGCCGGCGACGCTCGTGCGCGTCCACCGCGTCGACGAAATCCCGGCCGAGACGATGGATCAGAATATCTAGAGCTGTCCTGAATAGGGAATTCGCCCGATCCTAGGCGGCTTGCTGATTTTCGCTGAAGGCCTCGACGCGGTTGCGGCCTTCACGCTTCGAACGATAGAGCGCCTCGTCCGCCTTCTGCATCAGCCGTTCGAAATCTCCGCCGCTTTCCGCGCGCGCGGCAACGCCGATGCTCAGCGTCGGAAAGATCGCCAGATCCGGTCGCTGCAGGACGGCAGCGGCGAAGGCGAGACGGATGCGTTCGGCAATAATCACCGCATCCTGCCGGGAAGCATTTTTCAGCACCGCCAGGAACTCATCCCCACCTTGACGGGCGAGCAGGTCGTCGGAGCGCATGATGCTTCTCGAAACACTGGCGAAAAGCCGCAGGATATCGTCGCCGGCGGCATGGCCATGCCTGTCGTTCAGCTGCTTGAAATGGTCGATATCGATGATCAGCAGCGATACCGGCTGGAAGCCGAGCGCCGGCAGATGCTGGGCAAGGCCGCCGCGATTGAGGGCGCCGGTCAGCGGATCGTGGTGAGCGAGTTCCGTCAGCTGATTTCGGCTGCGCTCGGCGGCCATCAGCACCATCGCCATGCTGCGCAGCATGATGAACGCGACCGCCGATACCGCCATCCAGCTGTGAACTGCACTGCCGCCGAAAGGATCCGGCCCGCCAATCTCACCGGTCGCCGCGAGAATGCTGCGAACCGCAAAAATCGCGGCAGTGCAGGCGTAGAGGCCGACAAGCAGCGCTGCCGAATACAGCTTCTCGCACCGGGCAATGATGATTGCCTCCCTTGCGACGGCAAGATCGCAGAGGCAGCAGATGACGGAGACGTAGAGGAGCCTCGCCGAGACTGCCGAGGGATCGCGGACAATAAGCGCGACAGGAACGCTGACGACGAAGATGGCAAGCCAGAAAGTGCGCTGGTCGAGCGCTCGTCCCGAAAACACCCGTATGGCAAAGAACATCAGCATGTAGCCGGCGATGGTGACGATATTGCCGCCGTCGATCGAGACAGAGGTGGGAACGAGATTGCGTAGCGCGACGAGAAACGAACCGACGCCGACAAGAAGGTTGCTCAAGCCCCACCAGAGCGGCCACCTCTCGAAGCGACCGGTCGCATAGGCTGCAAGCTGGAGAATGCCCAGCACGAAACAGCTCACGGCAACAATGAAATAGATTGTCCTGAGATCCAGCAGCATGGCGCTTTCCCGAAATTCTCGCGGAACTTACAGGAAGCGTTTTGCGGTTTGATTGGAGCCTTCGCTAAGAATTTAACGATCGCCGGTTTTTCCCTGCTGCATAGTTCAAAATGCGACAGACCCTTTGCGCAACTCAAAGACGCGCGGCGCTGTCGTCAAGCGGCCCGCACCGAGCCGATGATGTCCGCCAACAGACCGTGCAGCAAGTCCCTGTAGCCGTTTCGGGCAGACGGACCGCTCTCTTCCGAGGTCATGACGACGGTGAGATCGAGCGACGGCACGATGTAGAGCATCTGCCCGCCATAACCCCAGGCGAAATGCACCTGCTCGCCGCCGATCTGCCGCGTGAACCAGCCATAGCCATATTCATCGCCTGAGAAGCGCGAGTTGGTGCGCTGCTGCCACGACTGGGCGATCCAGTCGGCGGGGACGATCTGGCGGCCGTCGGCGGTCTTGCCGCCGCTACGGTAGAGTTCGCCGAAGGCAAGCAGCGACCGGGCGCTCATCGCCATCTGATTGCCGCCGAGATAGATGCCCTGCGGATCGCGCTCCCATGCGCCAATGCGGAAACCGTCGACAGGACCCAGCCATTCGCGCGCCAACACCAGCGTCGGCCGCCGGCCGACCTTGGTGAGAATGGCAGACAGCAGATGCGTGGATGCGGTGGAATAGAGCATCTCACCACCGGGCTGATCGACGAAAGGCTGCGACAGCGCAAAGCGCACCCAGTTGCGCGAGGAGACCCAGCGGCCGTAGTTCGGCCCCGACATGCGATCGAGCCCAGCCTGCATCGAGAGAAGATTGCCGATGGTGATGTCGTTGATGCGCGGGTCGGGCGTTACAGGGAGATCGGCCTTCAGGATCGGCGCGATCTTCTGATCCGGCCCAATGAGCAGGCCTTTGTCGATAGCGATACCGACCAGCGCCGAGATGATCGACTTCGAAGCGGATTTGATATTGGTCGATTCCGAGGGCGAATGACCACGAAACCCACGTTCGCTGAGCACGCGTCCGTCGCGAGCGACAATGACCGTCTTCAAAGGCCGCATCGCGGGGTCGCTCGCCACGCGATCGAGACGCGGACCAAGCCCGCCGACGGCGGAAGCCGTGCTCTGGGCAGCAGCCGGCCCCGTTGCGTCAAGCGGCAGGCAGAGGAGAAGCAGAAGGGAGAGAATGCGGATCATGTGGCGCAAGATAGGATATCGCCGCGATATGTTCGCATGCCGGCGCCACTTTTCACGCGATTGTGTTTCCGCGTGCGCCGGCGCCTTCTCGAAACTTGATGCCAGAAATACAATCCGCGCCGCAACCACACCAAGCCCGCCTGCCTGGGTGGTCAAACGGCGCGGATATTACCAGCCGGGGGAAAAGTTCCCAACCTGGCCGGCCGGTCGGCGCAGCCTTACAGCGCCGCGCTTCTTTCAGAATCGATGCGCTAGGCTGCGCGGCGAACCGGGGCACCGGCCAGCATGCGTCCCGAGGCGACGATCATGCCGGCCGCGCCGTCGAGCCAGCCTTCCGTCAATTCGAGCGCCAGAAAGCGCGAGCGTTCGAACGGACCCGGCATGACAAGATGGCGAGCCTTTTCGGCAAAGAAGCCGAAGCGCTCGTAATAGGCAGCATCGCCGACGAGCAGGACGGCACCGTGCCTACGCTTCTTCGCTTCGAGGATCGCCGCGCGCATCAGCGCCGAGCCGATGCCCTTGCCGCCGTGATGCGGCGCAATGGCGAGCGGTCCGAGCAGCAGCGCATTGATCGGCGTGCCTTCGTCATTGACGCCGGCCTCGATGTTCCAAAGCCGCACCGTGCCGATGACATGGCCGTCGCGATCGCGCGCGACGAGCGCAAGGCCCTCGGCCGGAACGCGGCTGCGGCGGATCTTCTCCGACGACTTCTTGCGGCGATCTGGTCCCATGACGCGGTCGAGCAGGTTTTCACGCGCAACGACATCCGAAGGATTTTCGGCGTCGATGGCGAAAGTGGTAGGCGCAAAGAATGCGCGGACAGAATCAAGAACAGCGGCCATCTTGGCCTCCCGTACCCAATACCGTTATCAGCGGCGATGAAGGAAAATTGTGAAGTTGCCGCCCCGGCTGGTTACGGGGCCGGCGGAAACGACCTTAGATGACGTAGGCCTTCAACGGGTCGAAACCGTTGAAAGCGACCGCCGAATAGGTCGTCGTATAGGCGCCGGTGCCTTCGATCAGGACCTCGTCGCCGATCGAAAGGGAGATCGGCAGCGGATAGAGGTTCTTCTCGTAGAGCACGTCGGCCGAATCGCAGGTCGGACCGGCAATGACGCAGGGCTCCATCTCGTCACCATCGTGTTCCGTGCGGATCGGATAGCGGATGGCTTCGTCCATCGTCTCGGCGAGACCGCCGAACTTGCCGATGTCGAGGAAGACCCAGCGGGCATCGTCATTGTCCGACTTCTTCGAAATCAGAACGACTTCCGCCTTGATGACACCGGCATTGCCGACCATGCCGCGGCCCGGCTCGATGATCGTCTGCGGGATCTGGTTGCCGAAATGCGTGCGCAGCGCCTGGTAGATCGACTTGCCGTAAGCTTCTGCGGACGGAACGTCACGCAGGTACTTGGTCGGGAAGCCGCCGCCCATGTTGACCATCTGCAGGTGGATGCCCTGCTTGGCAAGCGATACGAAGACGCGCTTGGCATCGGCGAGTGCCGAATCCCAGGCATCGACCTTGGTCATCTGCGAACCGACATGGAACGAGACGCCATAGGACTGCAGGCCAAGCTGATGGGCGTAGACGAGAACGTCGACAGCCATCTGGGGAACGCAGCCGAACTTGCGCGACAGCGGCCATTCAGCGCCTTCACCATCGGTCAGCACGCGGCAGAAGACACGGGCGCCGGGAGCGGCGCGCGAGATCTTCTCGACTTCCTCGTGGCTGTCGACCGCAAAGAGGCTGACGCCGAGCGCATGCGCGCGGGCAACGTCACGTTCCTTCTTGATCGTGTTGCCGTAGGAGATGCGGGCGGCGGTTGCACCGGCTTCGAGCGCCATTTCGATTTCGGCAACGGACGCGCAATCGAAATTGGAGCCGAGGCCTGCAAGCAGCTTCAGCACTTCCGGGGCCGGGTTGGCCTTGACGGCGTAGTAGATGGCGCTGTCCGGCATGGCGTGACGGAAGGCGTGGAAATTGTCGCGAACGACGTCGAGGTCAACCACGAGGCAGGGACCATCGGGACGTCGGGTTGCGAGAAAGTCGCGGATGCGCTGGGTGGTCATATCGATTCCCTCTTCCAATTCCAGAGCTCCGGTTTGAACCGGAGGACAAAGGGCATACGATAGCTCGCATTGGAACCAGCCGGTGGAGACCCCGGAACCATAGCAAGCGCTCGATGCGCAGATCGTGAACCAACGCCGCGGTGCGGTGTAAGTTCGGCTTTGTCTGCCATGGATTGGAGGGAGAATCCCAACCGCACTTCCGGCAATGATGGTGTGCCTCTTCAGTAACCCCCGCTGATGGAAAGCAGGGAGAGAACAAAAAGGCCCGCACCGTCGTTGCTTCAGGCGTCCTCGCATTTTCCGGTTGGCCGGAATAGCGACTGGAGGGGTTAATTCCAGGTACCTTACCGATTTCCTCACCAATTCGAGGGTTCGGCGGACACCCATGGGCACGTGCGACTTTGGGCTGAGTGGGAAATAAGAATATTCGCCTTCATAATCAAGCGATTTTTTGATCTCGGGCCAAAAAAATAATTGAACAATAGGAAGCAATTTGTTCAATATTCCGAAACAGCTGAGGGGTGCCATGGATACCTTGACCCGCATACGCGCCTTCATCGATGTCGTCGAGGCCGAAGGCTTCTCCGCCGCGGCACGGCGCACCGGCCGCTCAAAGGCGCTGCTCTCTAAATATGTGCGTGAACTGGAGGATGAGCTCGGCGCGCTGCTGCTCAACCGCACCACCCGGCAGTTCTCCATGACCGAAGCCGGCCACACCTATTACCGCACCGCCTCCGATATCCTGAAGGAGATCGACAACCTCGCCGATCTCGTGCGTGAGAACAATGCACAGCTCAAAGGACGGCTTCGCATTTCCGTGCCGCGCACCTTCGTCGATGCCGATGTCGGCCAGTCGCTGATCGATTTCGCCAAGGAGAACCCGGACCTTTCGCTGGAGATCGCCGCCGACGACCGGTTCGTCGACCTGATCGAAGAAGGTTTCGACGTGGCGATCCGCATCACCAAGCTCGAAGATTCCGGCATGATCGCCCGCAAGATCTCGGATTTCCGCATCCATATCTGCGCCACCCCTGAATTTCTCGAGCGTTATCCCGATCTCGATCACCCAACGGCCCTTTCCAGCGTCCCCTTCATCGTCGATACCAATGCGCGCACCCAGGCGAGCATCCGCTTCCACAATCCCGACAACACCTCGTTTGCCGTCGCCGTTTCCGGACCGATAGAGGTCAACAGCCCGCATGCGACATTACGCGCGGCACTTGCCGGCATCGGCGTAGCCTTCATCCCGGATTTCATCGCCCGCAAGCCGATCGAGAGCGGCGAACTGGTGACCCTGTTCAACGATTACACCCCGACCGACCGCGGCATCTATGCCGTCTACCCGCACCGGCGCTACCTGCCGGCCAAGGTAAGGATCTTCGTCGATTACCTGCACAACTGGTTCAAGAAGCATCCGTAGGGCGGCGCACCTGCGCAGCGATGCGACATTCCGCCCCGCTTCAACGTGTGGCCCCACGAATCCGATACGGAGTCCGGTCCCAATTCCGTCCCAATTTCTGGCAAGAAGTCTGGGGCAGCGAACAGGGCAGCGGGATAGATGAAACATTCAACGATACTGATGGCCGCGCTTCTTTCGCTGGCGCCGGCCGCCGCCTTTGCCCATCCGCACATCTTCATCGAGGCCCGCCTCGAAGTCGTGGCCGGCAAGGACGGCAGTGTCGAGGAACTGCGCAATGTCTGGCGCTTCGACGAGGTCTTTTCCTCCTCCGTGGTCATGGATTTCGACAAGAACACCGACCTGAAGCTGGAACCGAACGAGCTGACCGACGTCGGCAACACGGTCAAGAAGTCTCTTGCTGACTACGACTACTACATGAACCTGACGATCAACGGGAAGAACATCACCGTCCAGAAGCCCGACATCATCCATGTCGACTACAAGGATGGCCAGCTGCTGATGTTCTTCGCGGTGAAGCCGGTGGAGAAGATGCCGCTGAAGGGCAGGCTCACCTTCGGCGTCTACGACCCGACGCTCTACACCTCGATCGATTTTCCCACCGACAACGAGCTGGCGATCGTCGGAGACGGCTTCAAGGCCTGCAAACATCAGGTGGTGCGGCCGGATGCCGACGAGGTGATCTCGCAAAACAAACAGTCGCTGACGGACGCCTTCTTCAACGATCCCACCGGCACCAACATGTCCAAACTCTTCGCCACCCGGCTGGAGGTCACATGCTGACGAAACGCCTTCCCCTCATCTTTTCCGCCGCCGTCCTCGCGCTGGTGACGGCGGCAAGCCTCGCCCATGCGCAATCGCCGCTCGGCATCGGCACGGCGGAACCAAGCTTCCAGCCGACCGGCGGGCCGTTTGCGCCGCTATTTCTCTACGTCAATTACGAGCAGCAGGCTTTCTATCGGGCGCTGACCGGCGCCTTGAAGGCGATGCGCCAAGACCCCTGGCAGCTGGCTTCGCTGATCGGCCTCTCCTTCGCCTATGGCGTCTTCCATGCCGCCGGCCCCGGACACGGCAAGGCGGTCATCTCCTCCTACATGATCGCCAACGAGGTCGAGCTGAAGCGCGGCGTGGTGATTTCCTTCATTTCTGCCTTCGTTCAGGGCGTGGTGGCGGTGGCGCTGGTCGGCGGCGCCTGGCTGGTGCTGCGCGGCACCGGCATTACGCTGACGGCGGCGACCCACGCAATGGAGGTCGCAAGCTTCGTCATGGTCATCCTTTTCGGCGGCTGGCTGCTGTTCCGCAAACTGCGCTCGCTGGTGGGCAACATGCCGCGCCGCCGGCTGATGGCGACGCCTGCCGGTCCGGTCAGCATGATGCTCGACTGGAAGGACAATGCGGCCGAACGCCAAGCCTATGCCTTCAACGGCAAGGCGCAGCCTGTCGAAGCCGGCCATACCTTCGTTCCCGGCATGGTCTGCGAGACCTGCGGCAATGCCCATGTGCCCGATCCGGCCTTGCTCGGCGGCGACAGGTTCAGCGCCAGCGAGGCCTGGTCGGCGATCGTAGCCGTCGGTCTGCGCCCCTGTTCCGGCGCATTGCTGGTCATGACCTTCTCACTGCTGAACGGGCTCTATCTCGGCGGCGTGCTTTCGGTCGCCGCCATGTCGCTCGGCACGGCGATCACCGTTTCCCTGCTTGCCACACTTGCCGTTACTGCCAAGAGCGCGGCCGTCCGCCTCTCCGGACGCGGCTCGACCACCTCGATCTGGGTCGGCAACGCCATCGAAATCCTCGGCGCCGTGCTCGTCATGCTGATGGGCGCCCTGCTGCTCGGGGCCTCGCTGCAGGGATAAAATTATTTTCCCCGGCGGCGCTGGTAGCGCGCCCGCAGCCAGAAGACTGCGAAAAACGCCATGATCAGGCAGACGCCGACGACAATCGCCAGCGTCGGCGAGAAATTGCCGATCCACAGCACGATGGTCGGCAGGAAATAGATGACGAGGGCGGCGCTAAGCAGGATGATGCCGGCGGCGGTCGCCTGCGAGCGGCTTTCCGGGCTCACGCGAGTCTTTCCTTTTCAAGATCGGTGCGGATGTCCTGCAGGCGGCGGATCTGGTTGCCCTCGGCGTCGAAATTCTCCGGCGAAAGCCAGGCTTCGAAGGCATCGTTGATCATCGGCCATTCGGCATCGATCATCGAGAACCAGGCGGTATCGCGGTTGCGATGCTTGGAGATCATGTGCTGGCGGAAGACCCCTTCGAAGCTGAAGCCGTAACGCGCAGCCGTCGTCTTGCTTGCCTCGTTGTTATTGTCGCATTTCCATTCGTAGCGGCGGTAGCCGAGATCCTCGAAGACATGCTTGGCCATCAGGTAGTGCACCTCGGTCGACAGCGGCGACCGCTTCATCTCGGCCCCGTGCGCCACCCCGCCGATCTCGACGACGCCGTTTGCCGGGTCGGCGCGCATGTAATTCGCCATGCCGACAATCTTGCCGGTGGCGTTGTCGCGAAAGATGTGGGTAAGCCAGCCGGACTTGGTGTAGACGGTTTCCAGCCAGTTGGCGAAATCGTCGATACCGGAGAAATCGTCCTGGGCGAAATAGAGAAGCAGGGGATTGATGCCCATGCCGCCGAGCCCGTCCCACAGCGCCTCGAGATGTTCGGCGCGCCGATAGGGCTCTACGGTAACGAAACGGCCCTTCAGCGTGACCGGCTTCGGCGCCGGGCAGCCCTTGAAATTTGCAAGATCGCGCATGGTCACTCCCCTTTTCGGAAGAGTGGATAGGCCAGCCGCCCGACAAAGGCAACCGGCCTAAAGCGCATCGCGCTTTAGGCCCTTATTTCCACGCATGTCGTTGTCGCAAAACCGCTGCACACTTTTGCGCGACATGCTTTAGATGTCACTGTGACAAGGTCACCTTGGCGGAGGACACCGTCGCCTCGATATGGTCGACCAGCTGGTCGGCAAGGCCGAGGCGGCCGGCAAGCAGATCGAGATAACCGCGCTCGGCGCGCGAATCCGGGTCGATGGTGAGCCGCGAGGCGGTGTAAAGCTCGACGCGTTGTTCTTCCGTCGTCGCGGCGGCAACGAACGCATCGATATCCGTCGGCGAAGCGAGTTCATGCTCGATGAAGGCCGCGGCCTCGCCGCTGACATCGGCGGCCTTGACCTTATCCATGATGAGGGCGCGTTCGGCATCGTCGATGTGGCCGTCGGCCTTGGCGGCGGCGATCATCGCGCGGATCAGCACCAGCACGAATTCATTGCTGCCGGCGGGCGACGCTGGTCCGAAACCGGATTCGACGGGCGGCGGCAGGAGCACCGGATTATTGGCGGACGGTGCATCGGAAGGGGCAGCGGGCGCCTGCCCGGCCTGATAATTCTTGTAGGCCTGGTAGCCGAGGCCGGCAATCGCGGCAAGACCGCCGATCGCCAGTGCATTACCGGCAATACCACGACCGGTCTTGGTGCCGAGCAGCGCGGCGGCAATCGCGCCGGTCTTCATCGGATTATTCCTGGCCGTCTGCACGGCATCGCCCGCCCTGTCGCGGACCGAACCGCCGAGACCTGGCACCTGCGAACCCAAGAACTGGTCGAGAAGCTTTTTTGCGTCGAACATTCCTCGTCATCTCCCTGTTGAAGCTGGAGGGAACATAGGTTTGCGACGGCTGAAATACAAATATGGGGAGCGGGATTGAGCCGTCAGGCTCACCCGCCCCTGCCGAAACTCAGGCCTTCAATGCGGCAGCCTCTGCCGCGAGCCTGGTGATGCCAGCCCAGTCGCCGGCCGCGACCAGTTCCTTCGGCGCCACCCACGAACCGCCGACGCAGATGACGTTCGGCAGCGAGAGATAATCATTGGCGTTCTTCAGCGAGATGCCGCCGGTCGGGCAGAACAAGGTGCCAGCAAGCGGCGAGGACAGCGCCTTGAGATAAGCGGCGCCGCCGGCCTGCTCCGCCGGGAAGAATTTCAGCACCTGGTAGCCTTCCTCGCGCAACGCCATGACTTCACTGGCGGTCGCGGCCCCCGGAAGCAGCGGCACGTCGGAATCGGCGGCGGCATCGAGCAGTTCCTGCGTCGTGCCCGGGCTGACGATGAACTTCGACCCAGCCTCGACGGCGGCTTCCCAATGGGCGACATTGAGGATCGTGCCGGCGCCGACTTCGGCTCCTTCGACCTCGGCGGCGACGGCACGCACGGCCTCGAGTGCCGCCGGCGTGCGCATGGTGATCTCGATCGCCTTCAGGCCGCCCGCGACGAGCGCCCGGGCCAGCAGAACCGCCGATTTCGCATCGTCGACGATCAAGACCGGAACGACAGGCTGGAGTTTCAGGATGGAAAGGAGCTTCTCTGTTTTCTCGCCCATGGTCGCGCGACCTCCTTAAAACGATTGAATTCGGACCCCGAATAACGCCCTCGCGGAACCTTGTCGAGATAAAACCGGACCACATGCCGAGAAGGGTATGAAATGGGTGGAAATTGGGCTACCGTGCCGCAATCGTCACAAAAGGTTCACTGGTATGGCGAAAGAGATCGAGCGGAAGTTCCTTGTACGCAGCGATGGATGGCGTGCCGCTGTCGAGACGAAGTCCGTCCTCCGGCAGGGTTACATCGCCTCGATGGACGACCGTTCCGTGCGAGTGCGCATACTCGACGGCAGGAAGGCGAGACTGACGATCAAGATCGGCCGCAGCACCATCACCCGTGACGAATTCGAATACGACATCCCGATCGCCGATGCCGAAGAGCTGTTGCGCAACGCGATCGGCGTCGTCATCGAGAAAACGCGCTACCGCGTTCCGCATGAGGACTTCGTTTGGGAAGTCGACGTGTTTACCGGCGAGCATCGGGGACTGGTGATCGCCGAGGTGGAAATGACGTCGGAAACCGATGATCCCGCCCTGCCCACCTGGCTCGGACGCGAAGTGACCGGAGATTTCCGTTACTCTAACCAGGCCCTTGCCACAGAATACGGGCACGACAGGCATGGCCTATCGCATTCGGCCTGACGCCGATTTCACCGAGGCGTTCCGTAGCGTCGCGACCAAGCAGCTGGAACACGCCGTCACCATCCTCGATGAACGCCCGGATGGCGCGCATGAGGCGATCCATTCATTCCGCAAGAATCTGAAACGACTACGCTCGCTCTACCGTCTCGTGGCCCGCGACGTGCCGGATTTCCAGCGCCGCGAAAACGCAAGGCTGCGCGATGCCGCACGCTCGCTTTCGGCGATCCGCGACGCTGCCGCCCTTATCGGCACCGCCCAATATCTGCAGCATGCAGCCCGCGAGAACGAGGAGAGCGAGGCGCTCGGCCGCATCGTCACCATTCTCGAAGGGCGCCGTGACTGGATGGCGGAAGCCGAAAGCGGCCTGGAACAGCGGCTGGCGGAAACCTCCGGCGTTCTGAAGCAGGCGATCGCCGCCTTGGACGCCGTCTCCTTTGATGGCGGACACCGCAAGAATGCCCGCATGCTGGCAAAAAGCTGGCGCCGCACCGCACGGAAGGCCAAGGCGGCGCTTGCGGCCTGCCACGGCGGGGCATCGGCCGACGATTTCCACGATCTGCGCAAACGCACCTACGACTATCGGCTCTACCATGCCCTTCTGCGCGACGTCTGGCCGGGCGCGATGAAGGCCAAGCGCGATGCGGCCAAGGAACTCGTCGAGGATCTCGGCCACATTCACGATCTGACCGTACTCTCCGAACTGGTCGAGGCCGAACCACAGCTCTTCACCCGCAATGACGACCTGGCGCATCTGCTCGACATCATCATCTTCCGCCAGCAGGAGGACCGGCGGCAAGCGCTGATCAAAGCCGAAGCCGTCTTCGCCGATGATGCCGACGAGGAAGCCCAGCGCATCGAGCTTCTCTGGCTGATGGCCGGAAACTGAGAGAAGGCCGCCGCCGGCGAAGGCAATTGCGCGGCCCGCCGATTTTCTGTATTTCCGCCCCATGACCGACAGCCCGACACACACCAGCCCGTTCCTCGTGGCCGCACTCTATCATTTCGTTTCTGTGCCGCGCTTTGCCGACCTGCAGGCGCCGTTGCAGACGCTTTGCGAGGAGAACGGCGTCAAGGGAACGCTGCTTCTGGCGCATGAAGGCATCAACGGCACGATCGCGGGCCCGGATGCCGGCATTCACGCCGTGCTTGCCTTCCTGCGCGCCCAGCCGGAATTTTCGGGCCTCGAGCACAAGGAAAGCCACGCCTCGAAAATGCCCTTCCTGCGCATGAAGGTGAAGCTGAAGAAGGAAATCGTCACCATGGGCGTCGAAGATATCGACCCCAACAAGGTGGTCGGCACCTATGTGGCGGCCAAGGACTGGAACGCGCTGATTTCCGATCCCGATACGATCGTCATCGACACCCGCAATGACTACGAGACAGCAATCGGCACTTTTCGCGGCGCGCTCGACCCAAAGACCAAGACGTTCCGCGAATTTCCCGATTGGGTGCGCGCAAATCCCGGTCTGCACAATAAGCCGAAGGTCGCCATGTACTGCACCGGCGGCATACGCTGCGAGAAGGCCACCGCCTTCATGAAGGCTGAGGGCTTCGACGAGGTCTATCATCTGAAGGGCGGCATCCTGAAATATCTGGAGGAAGTGCCGCAGGAGGAGAGTCTCTGGGATGGCGCCTGCTTCGTCTTCGACGAGCGTGTATCCGTCGAGCACGGGCTGAAGCAAGGCGAACACCGGCTCTGCCACGCTTGCCGCAACCCGATCACCGCCGAGGAAATGATCTCGCCGCTCTACGAGGAAGGCGTTTCCTGCAGCCACTGCTACCACACCCGCACGGAAGAAGACCGGCTGCGTTACCGTCAGCGTCAGCACCAGATCGCGCTCGCAAGAAGGCGCGGCCAACGACATATCGGTAGCTGAGCCAGATTTCTGTGTGGATCAACTTTGCTTTCTGAAGATCAGGCTGCGTCGATGCGACGCCGGGCTGCCGGCTCCGCTTCACGTCGCTCGTGCAGCATCTCGGTGATAAGCTCTGATATCACGGGCTTGCCGAACAAATAGCCCTGCAGGCAGTCGCAGCCGAAGAGGCGCATGGCTATCGCCTGCTCCTCGGTCTCGATGCCTTCGGCCGTCACCGGAATGTCGAGCGAGCGGGCGAGCGCCACCGTCGCCTGCAGCATCTCGCGCTGGCGTTTGTCGTTGACGCCCATGACCAGCGAGCGGTCGATCTTGATGCGGTCGAAGCCGAACTGCCTGAGATAACCGATCGACGAGAAGCCGGAACCGAAATCGTCGAGCGCCACCTTGACCCCCAGCCCCTTCAGCCGTTCGATCGACTGGCGGGTGCGCTGCGGATTCTGAATCATGTAGCCTTCGGTGATCTCAAGCGTGATGCGGCCGGCCTCGATCTCCGTCTGTTTCAGTACGTAGCGCACATAGTCGGTAAAGGCAGGATTGCGGAACTGGCCGGGCGAGACGTTAACCGAGACGTTGAGTTCCGGCCATTGTTTGGCCGTCTCACAGGCCTTGCGCAGTACGAACAGACCGAGCGATTCGATGAGGCCGCTGGTCTCGGCGATCGGGATGAACAGCTCGGGCGAAACAGGGCCATGGCCCGGACGGTTCCAGCGCACCAGTGCTTCGACGCCGGTCATCGCATGCGTCGCCGCATCGATCAGCGGCTGGTAGGCCAGCGTCAGGTCGCCGCTTTCGATGGCGATCCGGAGATCGAGCTCCAGCGCGTTGCGCTGCTCTCGATCGGTGTCCATCGACGGATCGTAGAGGGTCATGCGCGCGCGGCCGGCTTCCTTCGCCTTGTACATGGCAAGGTCGGAACGGCGCACCAGCTCCTCACGCCCGATCGTCCCGGAAGGCGACATGGCAATGCCGATGCTTGCCCCGACGACAACGACACGGCGACCGATCTCCAGCGGCTCGACAAGAAAATCGAGAATCTGCTCGGCAAGCTGTAGTGCGGCGGCATTCTCACTGTCGGAGAGAAAGGCGATGGCAAATTCATCGCCGCCGATGCGGGCGAGAACGGCACCCTGCGGAATGAGCACAGCGAGCCCGGCCGCGACCGCACGGATCAACTGGTCGCCGGTGCCATGGCCATAGCTGTCATTGACTTCCTTGAAGCCATCGAGGTCGAGATAGAGGAGGAGCACGTTGCGCTTGGTCTGGCGTGCCTCGACGACAAAACGATCGACGGCCAGCCCGAGGCCATCACGATTGGAAAGCCCGCTCAGCCTGTCGCGCAGCGCCTCCTCGCGAGCGCTGTTTTCCTCCGCCTTCAGGCGGCGGCCGGCAAGCCAGCCGATGACCAGCAGCACGACGAAGAACAACCCGACGAGGCCGAGCGCCTGGATGACCATCGGCCGCACCTGTGCATAGCCGATATCGCCGGGTGAACGCGAGATCCAAACCAGCTTGCCGAGCGTTGCCCCCGTCGGATCGACGATCGGCACAAGATAGTCGGCCGCAAAACTCGGCGGCGCCAGCCTCAGCCCGCCGATGACATAGGTCTGGCCGAGAGCGGTCACCCTGTCGTCATCGAGATGGCGGGCGAAAACGAGATAGCGCTGCTGGCCGGCGGGCACATCCAGCGCACCGGACTTTTTCCGCACCAATGCCACACCGACGGCGGCAATGCCCCGCTTGGTGGTGACGAAACCGATCGCCTGAGGACGATCGGCCGGGCCGGCCGCCTTTACCGTGTCGAAGAGGGTCCAGAGCGAAGGCGCGAAGAAATCTGTGAGCGGCTCCTCCATCGGTTTGCCGTCGCGATAGGCCATGATCGCCTTCTTCTCGCCATCGATGACGATCGCCATGTCGAACAGCGAGCTGTTGACCGACATCTCGCCGTAGTTGCTCACCGTCCAGGCCATACCGTCGGCCGCGTAGACGTTGACGGCAGCGTCATCCCAGGCGGCGTAATCGTCGAGCGTCGCGCCGAGCTGATCCTCGAAGGTCTTCAATGCACCGACCGTCGTTTCGCGCGAGCGCTCGTCATCGAGAACATTGGAATTTTCGGCCACGCGTTCCAGCGCCGTCAGCACCATGATGGTGACGACGGCGACGATGACTGCGAAGGAGAAAAGCACGCCGGTGACGGTGATGTGACGGCCTATTCCCGATCCCTTGCTCTGCGACTTTCCGGCTGTCTGCATTACGACTCCCTGACCGTTGGACTTTGCCAGTCAAGGGTTCAAAAACGTTTAAGCAACCGCCTGTTGCAGGCCTCTCGCGATCTATTTTTCTGCCTGCCTCCGGTCGTCGCGAAAATGCTGGCAAGCAACGTCAGCTTGCCATGCCGGCCGGAAGTCCGCGCCCCCAGATGCTCGCGATAAGCGTCAGACAGGTGCCTCTCTCAAGTGCCCGCGAGGCAACTGCGCTAAACCGCCTTGTGATTGCCCTTCGGGAATTGCGCCGCGAGTTGGCGATACCACTTGCCGCTCTTCTTCACCGTGCGCAGCTGGGTTTCATAATCGACATGGACCAGGCCGAAGCGCATGCGGTAGCCTTCCGCCCATTCGAAATTATCCATCAGGCTCCAGGCGAAATAGCCGCGTAGGGGATAGCCGTCCTTGATGAGGCCGGCAACGATTTCGAGGTGATCTCCGACATAGTCGAGGCGCATCGTATCGTCGACCTCGCCGTCGATGACATCGGTGTTGTCGCAGGCGCCGTTCTCGGTGATGTAGCATTCCGGCAGTTCGTAGCGGCGGTAGAGATCCTCGATCGAGAGCTTCAGGCCCGGCGCATAGATTTCCCAGCCGATATCGGTCTTGACGTCGCTTGCCGGCGGCGCCTCCACCGTCCAGGGGAAATCGCCTTTGCGTTCGGCATCGTCGGTGACGCGTTCGGGCTTATAATAGTTCAGGCCCCACCAATCGAGTTTCTGGCTGATGAGCTTCAGGTCGCCATCCTCGATGACAGGCATGCGGTCGCCGAGCGCCGCGACGAATTCCTTCGGATATTCACCCTTGAAGACGGGATCGAAGAAAGCGCCGTTGTGGAACTGATGCGCCCGCTCGCCCGCGGCAAGGTCGGCCGGGCTGTCGGAGCCGGGAATGATCGAGGCGGCATTGAGCACGAGGCCGACCGGCACATTGGGCGCTTCCGAGCGGATCGCCTCGACGCCGAGGCCGTGGGCAAGGTTCATGTAATGCATGGCGTGAAGGGCAGCCTGCATGTTGCGCTCGCCCGGAGCATGGATGCCGTAGAGGTGGCTGAGCCAGACGATGCACCAGGGTTCGTTGAAGGTCGCGACCCGGTCGAGGCGATCGCCAAGGCGGTTCATCACCGTCTTGGCATAGCGCTGAAACGCATAGGCGGTCGAGCGCGCGGTCCACCCGCCCTCGCCGGCGAGCAACAGAGGCAGATCCCAGTGGTAGAGCGTCGCGAAGGTCTTGATACCGCGCGCCTTGCAGCCGTCGACCAGCCGGTCGTAGAAATCGAGGCCGGCCTCGTTCACCGGACCCGTGCCGTCCGGGATAATGCGCGGCCAGGCAATCGAGAACCGGTAGGCTTCGACACCCATCTCCTTGATGAGATCGAGGTCCTGTTCCAGGCGATTGTAGTGATCGCAGGCAACATCGCCGTTATCGCGATTATGGACGCGGCCAGGCATATTGCAGAAAGCATCCCAGATGGATGGCTTGCGGCCATCAGCTTTGCTGGCGCCTTCGATCTGGAAGGCAGCGGTGGCAACGCCGAAAATGAAGTCGCCGGGAAAGCGCTCCGCGAGTTTCTTCGGATCGATCATCTGGAAATCCTATCTCTCAGGTTGAGCCGTTTGCGCCGGATTTAGCCAAGCCTGAAGGCAAAGTACAGGCTGGCCGGAAGAAAAACTGCAACGTTGCAGGAGGAAAAACAGAACAGCTGCAGCGCCGCTCCCTCGCCGCGCTGCCGCCCTCATAACGGCAATGTCAGCAGTCGTGATTTGGCCGTTGAGACCGCGATCCTTACACGGGAAATGGCATCACAAATATGAAAGGGATCCAATGCTCTCTTCGGTCCATTCGCTGCAGCCTCATCTGCTGAGCCTGTTGCGCATTGTCTCGTCACTTGTACTTTTCAGCTATGGAACACAGAAGATCCTGCATTTTCCGGCTGCGGCAAGCGTGCCGCCCGCAGGCTCGCTGCCCTGGATTGCCGGCCTGCTCGAACTCACCTTCGGGTTCCTGGTGCTTGTCGGATTCCAGACCCGTATCGCCGCCTTCGTGCTCTCCGGCCTGATGGCCGTCGCCTATTTCATCGCACATGCATCGAAGGGCATCTACCCCGCCCAGAACGGCGGCGTCGCGGCGATCCTGTTCTGCTTCGTGTTTCTTTATCTGGTGGCGGCAGGTGCCGGACCGTTGAGCGTCGACAACCTGCTGAAGCGTGGCCGCACTGCTGCGGTCTGATCAAAATAAAACAAAACGCCGAGGCGACTCTACAGCGCCGCGCGTCTTTTCAGACGCGCAAAGGCGCTGTAGCGCTTAGAATTACTGCATAATTTTGTCCTTAAATCGATTCCGATTTAAGGAATTATGCAGTAGATCGCCTCGGCGTTTTTCATGGGGCAACCGAGATCGTTAAATTCAGACTTTGATCCAGGCGCCGTTCCTCTTCGAAGACGCGACGCAGGCTTCCACGAAGGCCACACCCTTCACGCCGTCATCGACTGTGGGATAGACCACCGCCTTGTCGACGGCCTTGCCCTTCTTGCGGGCGTTTATCGCATGCGCGGCTTCCGTATAGATCGTTGCAAAGGCTTCGAGATAACCTTCCGGATGCCCTGATGGCACGCGCGTGACACGGCCGGCAGCCGCGCCTGAACCGGCGCCGCCGCGGGTGATCAGCCGCTTCGGCTCGCCGAAAGGCGTGTACCACAAGTAGTTCGGGTCCTTCTGGGTCCATTCCAGCCCGCCCTTGGTGCCGTAGACACGCACCATCAGGCCGTTTTCATGGCCGGGCGCAACCTGGCTGCACCAGAGCATGCCCTTGGCCGGCTTCTCCGAACCCTTCGCCTTGAAGCGCAGCATGACATGCGCATTATCGTCCAGCCGGCGGCCGGGAACGAAGCTATCGAGATCGGCGGCGAGGCTGTCGAGCTCCAGGCCAGTGATGAAGGCGGCGAGATTATAGGCATGGGTGCCGATATCGCCGGTCGAGCCGCCGACGCCGGACTGCGCCGGATCGGTGCGCCAGGCAGCCTGTTTCTGGCCGGTTTGCTCGACCGCTTCCGTCAGCCAGTCTTGCGGATATTCGGCCTGGACGACGCGGATGTCGCCGAGTTCACCATTCGCGATCATCTCCCGCGCCTGGCGGACCATCGGATAGCCGGTGTAATTATGCGTCAGCACGAAGAGTGCCCCACTCTCGTCGGCGATCTTCTTCAGCTTCTTCGCATCGGCAAGGTTGGATGTCAGCGGCTTGTCGCAGATGACATGAATGCCGCGCTTCAGGAATTCCTTGGCTGCATCGTAGTGAACATGGTTCGGCGTGACGATCGCCACCGCCTCGATGCCATTCTTCAGCTTCGCCTCGCGGATCGCCATCTCGCGATAGCTGGAATAGGTCCGCGACGGATCGAGGCCGAGGTCGCGGCCGGATGCGATCGCCTTTTCGGGCGAAGCCGACAGCGCGCCGGCGATGAGATCGTACTGATCGTCGATGCGGGCCGCGATACGGTGCACCGCGCCGATGAACGCGCCCGCGCCGCCGCCCACCATGCCGAGCCGGATGCGCGGCTCGCGTGTCTGTTCGGATGATGCTTCGATTGCCATTGATTCCTCCTCAATTTTTCTTCCCTTCTCCCCTGGGGGGTTCAAAGGACGGGTTGAGCCCCGTGGCTCAACCCCGGTCGGTGGCCCGAAGGGTCGGATGAGGGGGCTTCGCGGTAGATATGCCTTTCGCTTGTCGCTCAAGGCATTCGTCGCTATCGCTCCTCATCCCCCTCATCTGCCCTGACGGGCATCTTCTCCCCGCTGGGGAGAAGGGAATAGAAACCTAGAGCCCCAGCATCCGCCGGTTCGCCGCCTGGTCCGTGCCGCTGCCGGCGAAATCGTCGAAGGCTTTCTCGGTCACGCGGATGATATGGGCGGCAACGAATTCGGCGCCTTCGCGGGCGCCGTCCTCCGGATGCTTCAGCGCGCATTCCCATTCGACCACGGCCCAGCCATCGAAATTATTCGCCGTCATCTTCGAGAACACCGCGCCGAAATCGACCTGGCCGTCGCCAAGCGAACGGAACCGGCCGGCGCGTTCGACCCAGCCCTGATAGCCACCGTAGACGCCCTGGCGCCCGGTCGGATTGAACTCAGCATCCTTGACGTGGAACATCTTGATGCGGTCTTTGTAGATGTCGATGTTGTCGAGATAATCGAGGCACTGCAGGACGTAGTGCGAGGGATCGTAGAGCATGTTGGCGCGCGGATGGTTCTTCACCCGCTCCAGGAACATCTCGAAGGTGATGCCGTCATGCAGGTCCTCGCCCGGATGGATCTCGTAGCAGACGTCGATACCGTTCTCGTCCGCATGGTTGAGGATCGGCGTCCAGCGGCGGGCGAGTTCGTCGAAGGCAGTCTCGACCAGACCGGCAGGACGCTGCGGCCAGGGATAGATGAAGGGCCAGGCAAGCGCGCCGGAAAAGGTCGCATGCGCCTTGAGACCGAGGTTTTTGGATGCCGTCAGTGCCATCTTGACCTGCTCGACCGCCCATTCCTGACGCGCCTTCGGATTGCCGCGCACCTCCGGTGCAGCAAACCCGTCGAAGGCTTCGTCATAGGCCGGGTGAACGGCGACGAGCTGTCCTTGCAGATGAGTGGAGAGTTCGGTGATCTCGATGCCGTTTTCACGCGCCTTGCCGGCGAATTCGTCGCAATAATCCTTGGACGTGGCAGCCTTCTTCAGATCGATCAGCTGGCTGGCCCAGGTCGGCACCTGGACGCCCTTGTAACCGATGTCGGCCGCCCATTTGGTGATCGCGTCCCACGAGTTGAAAGGAGCAGTATCGCCCGCGAACTGGCCAAGGAAAAGGCCGGGGCCCTTGATCGTCTTCATGTCAGATTCCTCCCTGAATATCGGCCGTAAACGTTTCTGAAGTGTTGTAGCACGCAATTTGGCGGGAGCAAGGCGCCTCCTCGCCCTTGGCTCGTGATTTGGCGCGAAGCCAGATGCGATATGGCGGCGAGCTAATCATGATGGGCTTTGGCGGGCAAGAGGTACGTGCAGCATTTTCGGCCACCCGCTCTATTGGAAGCATAAAAAATGCGCCCATCCTTACGAATGGGCGCATGTCTCCAGTCGATGGATCAGAACGGAGAATCCGGGAAGTAGAAGTCCTTGGCATTGTCCTTGGTGACGAGCGTCGCGTCGAGGATGTAGCTGCCGTGAACCGGAACCTGATCATAAAGTGCCGCCGCCGTCAGTTCCATCGCTGTGCCGACCATTGCCGGCGGATAGAGGACGTCGACCGGGATCAGCTTATCGCCGTCCATGACCTTCTTGACCATGTCCTTGGAGCCGGCGCCGGCGACGACATACTTGATGTCGGTGCGCTTGGCCTGCTCGATCGCCTGCAGAACGCCGACGGCCATGTCGTCGTCCTGGCACCATACGACGTCGATCTTCTGATACTTGGTCAGGTAGTCCTGCATGACCTTGAAGGCATCGTCGCGGTTCCAGTTGCCGTACTGGCGGTCGAGAACCTTGACGTTCGAGCCGGCAATGCCCTTGTCGAAGCCGTCCTGGCGCTGCTGGTCGATCGGGATCGGCAGACCGCGGATGATGACCACTTCGGCGTCCGGAGTGGTGTCCTTGATGTACTTGCCGGCGACTTCGCCGAGAGCCGGGTTGTTGCCGGCGACATAGAGATCGCGCACGGAATTGTCGTTGTTGCTCGGCGCACGGTCGACGAGGGCGACGAACTTGCCCTTGCCCTTGACTTCCTTGATGGCGTTGACGAGCGGATCCGGATCCGACGGCAGGATGACGAGGGCGTCGATGCCCTGCGTATCGAGATCCTGCACGGCATTGGCCTGGCTTGCGGCGTCCGGCGAGGTCTTGACGATGACGTTGAGACCGGGATGTTCGGCCATCAGCAGCTTGGCGACGCGTTCGGCATGGAACACCACGCCCGATGTCCAACCGTGGTCGGCGGCCGGAATGGACACGCCGATCGTGAATTTCTTGTCCTGGGCGTGAGCGGCGCCGGCGAACGTCACCGCCGCAACCGTCAGGCCCAACATCAATTTACGCATGCTATTTCCTCCCAATAATTTCAGGGACTTTTCCATACGGGACCGGACGCCCTGTAAGCCCGATCAAGTCATGATTTGCGCACCAGCGAGCGCTGGACGAACATGGCGATGATGATGATCGCACCCTGGATGGCGCCGATCAGATACTCGCTGATGAAATTCGAAAGCAGCATGATGTTGCCGACCAGTTCGAGAATGAAGGCGCCGCAGATCGTGCCCCAGACCCTGCCCGCGCCGCCTTTGAGGGCCGTGCCGCCGACGACGACGGCCGTGATCGCCTGCAACTCCCATAGGATGCCCGTCGTCGCCGACGTCGAGCCGAGACGGGGAACATAGAGCAGCACGGCAATGGCGACGCACAATCCCTGGATGACGAAGGCGATCGTCCGCACACGGTTGACCGCGATACCGGAATAGCGGGCGACATCGCTGTTTGATCCAACCGCAACAACGTGGCGCCCGTAGCGGGTGCGATAGAGGATGAAGGCCGCAACCGCCGTCACTGCCAGGATCACCACGATCGGCACGGGTATGCCGGCGACATTGCCGAAATAAGCAGGGCGATAGAGCGTCTGGATATCGGCTGAGCGAAGCGTGATCGCACCGCCCTGCGACAGCCAGGTCGTCAGGCCGCGATAGATGCCCATCGTGCCGAGCGTCGCAATGAAGGGCTCGATCCTGCCGACCGTCGTGATCAGGCCGTTCGCCAGGCCGCAAAGCGCGCCGGCGACGATCGTGAAGACGGCGGCGACCGTCAGCATCAAAGCCGGGTTTTCGATGGCGCCCGAATTCATCAGCAGGATCATCAGGCTGGCGACGAAGGCCACCATCGAGCCGACAGACAAGTCGAGATCGCCTGCTGATATCACGAAGGTCGCACCGACCGCGATGATGGCGATGAAAGCGCTGCGCGTCGCGACATTGGCAAGGTTGGTGATGCCGATGAAATTGGGATTGACCAAGGCTCCGACGATCAGCAGCAGCGCCAGGGCGACGAAGGGAGCGACCGCACGCAGGTCGACATCCCGCCAGGATCGGCGCCGGATTTCCCTGGTCTCCTCGTTGACACTCATTTCCAAAATCAACCTCCCGTCCCATATTTTCTGGGCATTTTATCTGTCGTCCTGATCGGCAAAGCCCTGCTTCAGCCTTCAGGCGGCCGCCTTCCTCTTGAGCCCGGCGGCGTAACGCATGATCTCCTGCTCGGAAATCTCGTCTCCCTCGAGCACGCCGACGATACGCCCTTCGCGCATCACCGCCACTCTGGTGCAGAGGCCGATGACCTCCGGCATCTCCGAGGACACGACGATGATCGACCGGCCGTCCCGGGCGAGGGCCGAGATGAAATGATAGATCTGCTGCTTGGTGCCGACATCGATGCCGCGCGTCGGCTCGTCGATGATGATGATCTGAGGTTCGGTCTCCATGACCTTGGCGAGCAGCAGCTTCTGCTGGTTCCCCCCCGACATCCGGCCGGCGACGATATTGCCGTCACGAACCCTGATATCGAAGCGGCGCTTGGCCTTTGCCATCGCGGCCGCCTCGCTGCCCGGGCTGAGATAGCCGTGACGAGCGTGCCTTCCGAGCGATTGCAGTGTCAGATTGGTCACCATGCCGGAGCGCAGCAGCAGGCCTTTCGACTTGCGGTCCTTGGTCATGTAGGCGAGCCCGCAGCGATTGGCGGCATGGACGTCGCCGGAGGGAACAGTTTCCCCCTTGATGACCACCTCGCCCTCGAGACGGGTCCGCAACCCGGCGATCGCTTCCATCAGTTCGGTGCGGCCGGAGCCGATCATGCCGGAAAACCCGATGATCTCGCCCTTGCGCACCTCGAAGCTCGCATCCTTCACATAACCCGTTGATACCGAAGCGACCCTGAGGACGACCTCCTCGTCGACATCAGGCTCGACCTTGGCGGGATAGAGGCTGGAGAGTTCGCGGCCTACCATCAGCTGAGCGATCGATTCCCCGTCCAGAACCGACGTCGGCGAAGTCTTGATCCACTGGCCGTCGCGCAGCACCGTGACACGATCGGTCAACTCCATCACCTCGTCGAGCTTGTGGGACACGAAGACGAAGCTGGTCCCCTGGTCGCGAAGCTTGCGAACCTGTTTGAACAGCATATTGGTCTCTTCCCGCGACAGCACCGCGGTCGGCTCGTCCATGAACACCACCCGCGCATCGCGGCTGATCGCCTTGGCGATTTCGACCATCTGCTTGTCGGCGATGGAAAGCGTGCTGATCAGCGCATTCTCATCGACATGCGAACCGAGCACGTCGAGAACCTTGCGTGTCTCCGACCGCATATATTTACGGTCGAGCATGCCGAAATGCGTGACTTCGCGCCCGAGGAAGAGGCTCTCCGTCACGGTCAGATGTTCTGCGAGGTTGAATTCCTGGTGAATGATGACGATGCCGAGCGCCTCGGCGTCGCCGTTGGGCGGCAGGACGACGGGCTTGCCATCAAGCAGGATTTCGCCGGAACTGGGCTGCTCGAAACCCGACAATACCTTGACAAGCGTGGATTTGCCGGCGCCGTTTTCACCCATCAGCGCATGGATTTCGCCGGCGCGGAGATCGAAGTTCACGCTGAAAAGGACCTGCACTCCACTGAAGGATTTGCATATGCGCCTGGCGGACAGCACCACGGGTGCGGTGTCGGCGGTCTCCACGGTCATCTGGTCCTCCCCAAAGCGGCTCTCCGTCCACTCAGAAGCCTTATGTAAACCTTTACATACATCGTGTAAAGGTTTACATCGTTGATTTACACAGATCAGTTGAAGCCTGCCTTTGACCTCTCGACAAGTCTGTGTAGTGTCGCGGCGAAGACAGCCCAAGGCAGAGCTCAGTGTCGAATTCCACGCCCGCAACCATCGAAGACGTCGCCCGGATCGCCGAGGTCTCTATCGCGACGGTTTCCCGGGCAATCCACATGCCGGAGAAGGTCGCCAACTCCACCCGCCTCAAGGTCAACCAGGCGATCGCCATCACCGGCTATACCACCAATGCCATGGCGCGCAGCCTGAGGCTCGGCCGCTCCAATATGATCCTTGTCGTGGCGCCCGATATTGGCGATCCCAATTTCTCCAATATTCTCGTCGGGCTGGAGAACGAAGCGCGCGCGCACGGCTACGGCATCCTGATTGGCCACACCCAGAACGATGCCCAGCGCGGCCTGGAATATCTGAAATTCTTCAATTCCAACCAGGCGGCTGGATTGATCCTCTTCACCGGCATCCTGCCCTTCGGGCATCAGACGATGACCGCGCGGCTGCCGCCGAGCGTCGGCGTTTTCGAGCCCGTCTTCAACGGCGGCATTCCCTATGTCGGCGTCGACGATACCGAAGGCGCTCGGAAAGCGGTGGACCTGCTGCTGGCTGAAGGGCATCGCAAGATCGCCTTCATCGGCGATTCACGCACCCGGCTTGCCTATACGAGACGCCGCATGGGTTACGATGCCGGTCTCGATGCCGCAGGCATCCCGCCCGACACCAGGATCGTGCTGGAAGGTGACGGCACGATCGAAAGCGGGCGGCATGCGGTCGAACAGCTTTTCATGCGCGACACGCTTCCAACCGCCTTCATGTGCGTCAACGACCAGACGGCGATCGGCGTCATGGTCGGGCTCGGCGCACGAGGTTATGATATTCCGCGGGATTTCTCGGTGACCGGTTTCGACGACGTGCCGCAGGCCGTCTTCATATCCCCACCGCTGACCACGATCCGCCAGCCGAGAACGGCGATCGGCAAGCAGGCGATGGCGCTGCTGCTGGAACTTCTGTCCGATGGCCGGCCAACCGAAACGGAAATCCTGCTGCGGCCGGATCTGGTGGTTCGAAACTCCGTCTCGGCGCCGTCGCGCAGCTGGTCGAAACGTTGAACCCGTATCACTGAGCGCTTAAGGCGCATTTAGATCAGGATGATTTTAAGCCCGATCGGCCTAAAATCTGAATCCTGATCTAAATCAAAGAAGTAGAGCATGATGTCGTCCGAAAACCGCGCACACTTTTCGGCATCATGCTCTAGCCGGCAAATGCGCCGGCGACCAATGGCCGCCGGCGCGCTTTATCAAACGTAACGGTTGACGACGTTCTCCAGCAGTTCCTGCTTGCCGGATCTCGGCTGCGGGTTCACGTCGTGGCTCTCGACATAGTGGGTGATCTCATCCAGCGAATACTCGCCGCGGAAGAGCTTCTGCGCCTCGGCGGATTCCCAGCCGGCATACCGATCGGCGAGCGGCTGCGACAGAGCCTTGTCCTCGATCATCTTGGCAGCGGCCTTCAGGCCGCGGGCGCAGCAATCCATGCCGCCGATATGGCCGATCAGCAGATCCGCCGGGTCGAGAGACTGACGGCGCAGCTTCGAGTCGAAGTTGGTGCCGCCGGTCTTGAAGCCGCCGCCAGCCAGAACATGGTAATAAGCGAGCGCCATTTCGGGAACATTGTTCGGGAACTGGTCGGTATCCCAGCCGGACTGGTAGTCGTTGCGGTTCATGTCGATCGAGCCGAAGATGCCGAGCGCATTGGCAAGCGCCAGCTCGTGCTCGAAGGAGTGGCCGGCAAGGATCGCGTGGCCCTGCTCGATATTGAGCTTCACCTCGTTTTCAAGGCCGTGCTTCTTGAGGAAGCCATAGACGGTCGCAACGTCATAGTCATACTGGTGCTTGGTCGGCTCCTGCGGCTTCGGCTCGATCAGGATCGTGCCCTTGTAGCCGATCTTGTGCTTGTATTCGACGACGAGGTTGAGGAAGCGGCCGAGCTGGTCGAGCTCGCGGCCGATATCGGTGTTGAGCAGCGTCTCGTAACCTTCGCGGCCGCCCCAGAGCACGTAGTTTTCGCCGCCGAGCTTCTGCGTGGCATCGATGCAGGTCTTTACCGTCGCGGCTGCGAAAGCAAAGACATCGGGATCCGGATTGGTCGCAGCGCCCGACATATAGCGGCGGTGGGAGAAGAGGTTCGCCGTGCCCCAAAGCAGCTTGGTGCCGGTTGCGGCCTGCTTCTCGGCGAAATAATCGACGATCTCGTTGAGGTTTTTAGTGTTCTCGGCAAAAGTCTTGCCTTCCGGACGCACGTCGGCGTCATGGAAGCAATAGTAGGGCGAGCCGAGCAGCGAGAAGAATTCGAAGGCGACGTCGGCCTTGAGCTTGGCGGCCTTCATCGTGTCCTCGAACCAGGGACGCAGGAAGGTCTGCCCGCCGAAGGGATCGCCACCCGGCCAGGTGAAGGTGTGCCAATAGGCCACTGCAAAGCGCAGATGGTCTTCCATGCGCTTGCCCATGACGATCTCGTCCGGCTGGTAATGGCGGAAGGCCAGCGGATTGGTGCTGTCAGGGCCCTCGTATTTGACTTTCTGGATATCGCCGAAAAATCCGGTGCTCATTTTGGTTCTCCTTGGGTTCGTAATTCAGTCTATCGTTCGTGCCGTGCAGCCCCCTCATCCGACCCTTCGGGCCACCTTCTCCCCCAGGGGAGAAGGGGAATGAGGCGCCGCTGCGAACCTCTTCTCCCCTCGGGGGTCCGAAGGACGGGTTGAGACCCGTGGCTCGACCCCGGTCGGTTCCGGCAGGCGGATGAGGGGGCCGCTGGCTCCAGTTCTCAATGCGCCAGCGACTTGATCGCCGGGTAAAGCGCTCGGTAGCGCTTGTAGGCATCCTCATAAGCGCCGCTTAGCGCCGCCACAGGCTCGATCGTGCCTGCCGTCACCGGCGGCGTGCAGACGGCAATGGGATCTGCCCCCGTTGCTGCGATCAGGCCGAGGCGGGCTGCCCCGAAGGCCGCGCCGAAATCGCCGTCAGCCGGCAGGTCGACCGGAACGCCGAGCGCGGTCGCGATCGACGCCAGCCAGTAACGCGAGCGTGAACCGCCGCCGATCGCCGTGACCCGGGATATGCCGGTGCCGGCCGAACGCAGCGCTTCGAGATTGTCGCGAATGGCGAAGGCGACGCCTTCGAGCACCGCTTGTGTAAGAACGACACGGCTGCTTTCGTGTTCGAGGCCGATGAAGGCGCCACGGATGACGGCATCATTGTGCGGCGTGCGCTCGCCGGAGAGATAGGGCAGGAAAGTGACGCCGGTGGGCGCCTTCAGCGTCTCGCCGAGTTCGCCGGTGAGATCGGCGGCCGACTTGCCGGTTACACCAGAATGCCAGTTCAGCGCATCGGTGGCCGACAGGATGACGCCCATCTGGTGCCAGGTGTTCGGCAGCGCGTGGCAGAAGGCATGCACGGCGCTTTCCGGCTTCGGCAAATAGGAAGCGTTGGCAGCAAAAAGCACACCTGATGTGCCGAGCGAGACGAAGGCGGCGCCGTCGCTGACCGTGCCCATGCCGCAGGCCGAAGCCGCATTGTCGCCGGCACCGCCGGCAATGACGACATCGCCTGATATGCCCCATTGCGCCGCCAGTTCGGACCGCAGCTTGCCGGCCTGCTCGGTGCCTTCGACAAGCGCCGGCATCTGTTCCTCGGAAAGCTTGGTGGCGGCCAGCAGTTCCGACGACCAGGCACGCTTGCCGGTGTTGAGCCAGGAGGTGCCGGCCGAATCCGACATTTCAGAGATATAGTCGCCGGTCAGCCAGAGACGCAGATAGTCCTTCGGCAACAGCACCTTGGCGATCTTGCCGAAGACATCGGGCTCATGTTTTGCGACCCAGGCGAGCTTCGGTGCCGTGAAACCGGGAAAGACGATATTGCCGGTCAGCGCGCGAAAGCGCGGATCGGCATCGAGTGCCGCGGCCTCGACGTAGCTGCGGGTGTCGTTCCAAAGGATGCAGGGGCGCAGCACCTTATCAGTGGCATCGATGAGCGTTGCGCCATGCATCTGGCCGGAAAGGCCGATGCCCTTGACCGCCGCCAACTCCTTCGGATGTTTTGCCTTGAGGCCGGCGACAGCCTCTTCCGTGGCGCGTACCCAGTGGGCCGGCTCCTGTTCCGACCAGCCGGAATGCGGACGCGAGACGTCGAGCGAACCATTGGCAGAGCCGATGATCTTCTGATCACCGTCGATCAGCATCGCCTTGACGCCGGAGGTTCCGAGATCGAGACCCAGATACATGTGGTATTTCTCCCTTTGCCGTTACGGCAGATTGTCTTTCAGGAATATGTCGAGGCGGATGCGCTCCTGCGCTTCGATGACGGCAAGCCCGTCCGCCTTGGCTTTCAGTACGCGGATCGCGCTGCGCACCTCATGGCCGGCATCCTGGTTGAGGATCGCATCGATCGTATTGTCGATCAGTGCTGCGCGCGTATGGGCGGTCAACTCGTGGGCAATGACAGTCAGTACGCGATCGACGGCCTTCTCCTTCAGCGCCCGGATCAGGCCGCGATTGCCGGCGCCGAGGCTGTAGACGCCGATGATGTCGGCATTCCCGAGCGCGTCGGCAACAAGCCTGTGGGCGACCTCCGGGTCGTCGCGGCCTTCGAGAACCGGCAGGATCGCAAGATCCGGAAATTCCTCGGCCATGACAGCGGTGAAGCCCTCCAGCCGCTCGCGATGGTCGCGCACCAGCATGGAACCGGCGAGCACGGCTATTTCGCCCTTTCGCGGCCCGAGGAATCGTCCGAGCAGGCGGGCGGCTGTGCGGCCGGCTGCGATATTGTCGACGCCGGCATAGTGATGGCGCAGCGACCCCGTGAGATCGGAAACCAGGGTGACGACGGGAAAGCGCTCGCGCACCAGCCTGTCGACGGCGGCGCGCACGTCAGGCGCATCGGTCGCAACCAGCGCAATGCCGCAGGGCTTTTCCCGGGAAAGCCCTTCAAGCACGGCGACGAGGGCGGCGGGATCGAAGGCCGGCACCTCGATGGTGCGGATATCGGTACGCTCGGCCGACGAGCGGAGGATCGCCTGACGGATTTCGGCATTGAGCCCGTGCATGAAGGAATTATCGCTGGCCGGAAGGATGAAGACCAGCGGATAGGTGCGCCCCTTGGCAAGATTGGCGGCGGCGACGTCTCTGACATAACCGAGTTCGCGGATCGCGGTCTCGACCTTTTCCCGCGTGACGTGGCGCACACCGGGCCGCTGGTTGAGAACCCGGTCGACAGTCGCGAGACTGACACCGGCGGCAGCGGCGATATCGTGAACGGTTGGCCTCATCATTCCTCCTGACGAGACCATTAGCGCCAATTTTGATGTACGTAAATCAAAAAATCTGACAGGCCGGTTTCCACGTCGGTTTTCCGACCCGGCCCACAGTCATCCGCCTGATGCCACAGCGGCCGGAAGACGGCAACAAAAAGGCCCTCCGAAGAGGGCCTTTTCAAGGGGCGGCAGGCCGGAGGTCAGTGGCCGCCACCGCCTCCCCCGCCTTGCGGCGCGGGTTTCTTGATCATGGCGACACCGAGGATCATCGCGAGGAAAAGCGCGGTCAGGATCAGGAACACGTCGCTGAAGGAAAGGATGATCGCCTGTTTGGTGGCAAGCCCGACCATCTGCTTGATCGCAACCGAGGCGCCATCCATGCCATAGGTGTTGAAATTGGCGGCCATGTTGTTCATCTGGTCGATCGCCGCCGGGTTGCCCCAATCCATATTCTCCCGCAGCCGCTCATAATGCACGTCCTGCCGGTTGGTGAGCACGGTATTGATGACGGCAAGGCCGACGGCGCCGCCGAGGTTTCGGGTCAGGTTGAACAGGCCGGACGCGCCGCGGATGCGCGAGGGCGGCATCGTGCCGAGCGCGATGTTGTTGATCGGCACCATGCACATCATCAGCCCGAAGCCGCGCAGGATCTGCGGGATGAAGAGTTCGTAGAAATCCCAATCCGCCGTCAGATGCATCATGATGAAGGTGCCGGCGGCGAAGCTGACGAAGCCGATCACCATCATCAACCGCAGGTCCATCTTGGTCGACAGCCGCCCAGCGATCGGCGCGGTGAAGAACATCGCCAGCCCGGAGACGAACATCGTCTCGCCGATCATCAATGAATCATAGCCGCGGATGCGCCCGAGATAAACAGGATAGATATAGGTGAGGCCATAAAGGCCGATGCCCATGACGAAGGAAAACACCGAGCCGAAGGAGAAATTCCGGTTCGAAAAGGCCTTGAGGTCGACGACCGGGAAATCCACCGTGAAGGCGCGATAGAAAAAGACGATGGCCGCAACGCCGGAGGCAACCGCTGCGATGGCGATCGAGCTGTCGTTGAACCAGTCGTTCGAATTGCCCTCTTCGAGCACATATTCCAGCGCGCCGAGGAAGACGCCCATCGAGATCAGACCCCACCAGTCGAACTTCTTGAAGAGCGACAGTTCCGGCTTGTCGAAATCGATGAAGTTCCAGGTGACGATGGTGACGATGATACCGGGAACGATGTTGACGAGGAACAGCCAGTGCCAGGAAAAGGCATGGCTGAGATAACCGCCGACGGTCGGGCCGATGGTCGGCGCCAGCGTCGCGATCAGGCCGATGATCGGCGAGACGATGCTACGCTTCGACGGCGGGAAGATGGTGAAGGCGGCCGCGAAGACCGACGGAATCATGCCGCCGCCGATGAAGCCCTGGATGACGCGGTAAACGATCATCTGATCGATATTGGTGGCCGTCGCCGCCAGCGCGCTCGCCATGGTGAAGCCGGCAGCCGAGATTGCGAAGAGATAACGCGTCGAGATGATGCGCGCCAACGTGCCCGAAAGTGGGATCATGATCACTTCGGCGATCAGATAGGCCGTCTGCACCCAGCCGACCTCGTCGCTGCCTGCAGAAAGGCCGGCCTGGATTTCGGCAAGAGAAGCCGAGACGATCTGGATGTCGAGGATCGACATGAACATGCCGAGCACCATCGCGAAGAAGGCGATAAGCTTCTTCGGATCCATGCGTTCGTCGGCATGGGCGGGTGCCGCCGGAATCGTCCCCGCTGTTGCTGTCGCGCTCCCGGCCATCAGACCACCTCCGCCTTTCCTGAAGGCTTACTTGCTCGGCGCCGTACGGGTGTCGACGTCGACGACGACGCTCAGGCCCGCGCGCAGCCGCCCGCTGTCGAGCGCTTCCTGCGGCAGCGCGATGCGCACAGGCACGCGCTGGATCACCTTGGTGAAATTGCCCGTGGCGTTTTCCGGCGGCAGCATCGAAAAGACCGAGCCGGAAGCCGGTGAGATCGATTCGACGGTGCCCACGATCGGATGATCGCTATAGGCATCGACCTGGACGTTGACCTTCGAGCCCGGCACCAGATGCTGGATCTGCGTTTCCTTGAAATTGGCGTCGATGTAGAGCTGGCGCACCGGAACGAGTGCCATCAGGCGCTGGCCGGGAGAGACGAGGTCGCCTTCCTGGACGGAGCGGTTGCCGACAATGCCGTCATAAGGCGCCTTGAGCACGGTGAAGGAAAGGTCGCGAACGGCCTTGTCGCGTGAGATTTCCAGCGAACGGACCGAGCCTTCGGCTTCCTTGCGCTGGGCCTGGAGAATGGTGATGTTGGCCTGTGCAGCGGTGATGTTGGCATCGCCGCCGGCAAGATTGGCCTTGGCCTGGTCGAGGGCGATATTGGCGTTGTCGAGATCGGCGGCGGTGCCGACCGACTTCGCCTGAAGGTCGCTCTGGCGCTTCTGAGTAATCTCGGCACCGCGAACGGCCGCTTCGAGTGCCACCTTCTGCGCCTGCGCCTGCACCAGGCTCGCATTCGCGCCTTCGATCTGCGCGTCGATACGCTGCAGCGAAAGCTGTTCGGTGACGATCTGGGCCTGGGCCAAATCGAGGGCGTTCTGATAGTCGCCGTTATCAAGCGTGGCAAGCACGTCGCCCGCTTTGACTTCCTGGTTGGCGACAACGTTCACCTTCGCGACGTAGCCCGTGACCTTCGGCGAAATCGTTGCGATATCGCCTTCGATATAGGCGTCGTCGGTCGACACCATGAAGCGGCCGTTCGTCCACCATTCGTAACCATACCAGCCGCCGCCTGCGAGAAGGGCAAGCACGACGATCGGCAGCACCGGGCTGCGGCGCTTCTTCGCAGCCGCGGGTGCGGCGGCGACCGAAGCCGGCGCCGACTGCGCGGGAGCAGAGGGAAGTTCGCGGGCTTCTGCCGTCGGGGCTTCTACGGCCGCGACATCCGCCTTTACCTCTTCGGTCTCGGCGTTTTCGCTGACGATCCGCGCGACGTTGCTCTTCTGGTTGCTCGACATAGCCACTTTACCGATCTGGAGTAAATAATCGAACTGAACGGTTCGGTTCAGTTGACTTAAACCTGTTTTATCGTCATATCAAGATGTATAGAACCAATCGGTTCGATTTCTTTTAAAGAAAAAGCGAAACCGTCAACACGGTTAAGAGGACATGACGCTGAAACCCGACCACGCCGCCGTATTCAGTCCTCCCGCTGCCGGAGGCCGATTTGCCGCAGGCGAAGATCCGGCCAAGCGCCAGCAGATCCTCGCCGGCGCCAAGCGCGTTTTCATGAAGATGGGTTTCGACGCCGCCAGCATGAACGACGTGACGCGTGAGGCCGGCGTCTCCAAGGGAACGCTCTACGTCTATTTCACCAACAAGGAAGAGCTGTTTTCGGCGATGATCGAGACCGAGCGCGCCGCCTTCGTGGCGGCCGTGCGCACGGCGCTTGCCGAACATGACGATCCCGAAGCCGGCCTGTACGAATTCGGGATAAGCTTCGTCACCCATATGACCGATGAAAAGGTCATCAGCGCGATGCGCACCGTTCTCGGCGTTCGCGACCGCATGCCGGTGCTCTGTCAACGCTTCTTCAAGGGTCCGGAAAACCTGCGCACCAT